>NZ_JAXGNC010000014.1:0-79458 GCF_040768185.1 Syntrophus sp. (in: bacteria)
TCGGCGCCACCGGTCAGGTCTGGGCCTGGGACAAAGGGGGCAGGAAGTGGATCATGCCTCAATTGGGAGGGGTGGTCGTCGAAGATGACTGTTTTATCGGATCCAATGTGTCGCTCGTCAGGGGGGCCCTGCAGGATACCATACTGGAGAGAGGCTGCAGGATTGCCCACGGGTCGATGATCGGGCACAACTGTCATTTCGGGAGGGAAACGTTTGTTTCCAATGGCGTAGCGATTGCCGGCGCTGTGACGACTGGAAAATATTGCTTTCTGGGGTCCGGATCACGATACCGCCCCGGCATCCGCCTGGGGGACAATGTCACCGTGGGGGTGGGTGCGGTTGTCATCGAGAGTTTTCCCGATGAAGGCGCCGTTCTTGCCGGGGTACCCGCAAAGATCATAAAGAGAGCCCACTTGGGCGAAAAGCTTACAGGGTTTCCCGTCAAGCCCAATGCCATCCGATGAGGAAACCGCTGTTCTCCCATGCCCCCTATCTCTGTGCCGGGGAAGGAAACCAAGGCCATTCTCTTTCCGATTTGCGAATTCCCGGAGCCCCGATACCTTTTCGGCGGTAATGTGGATGGAAAGTTTATGGCCAATAGCTGGATTGAACAGGAAAAACAGAGCAGGACGGGGAGTTTGAAGTGGAGATTGCGGGGCGCGTAAAAGAATTTCCTCCTTGGCCTTTTTTTTCGCCGGATGAAGTGGAGGCTGTGACGCGTGTTCTCCAATCCGGGCGGGTCAATTATTGGACCGGAGAGGAGGGGCGGCGTTTTGAGCGGGAGTTTGCCGATTGGGTCGGAGTGTCCCATGCCGTGGCCATGGCGAACGGAACCGTTGCCCTGGAAGCGGCCTTGTACGCCCTGGGTATCGGTCCGGGTGACGAAGTCATCGTGACGCCGCGGACCTTCATTGCGTCGGCGAGCTGCGTGGTGATGCGGGGCGCGAAACCCGTCTTTGCCGACGTGGACAGGAACAGCCAGAACATTTCGGTGGAGTCGATCCGGAAGGTTTTGTCTCCAAGGACAAAGGCCATTGTCGCTGTCCATCTTGCCGGATGGCCCTGTGAGATGGACGGGATTCTGGATGTGGCCCTCCAGCATGGTCTCAAGGTGGTTGAAGATTGCGCCCAGGCCCATGGAGCAAAATACAGGGGAAAAGCGGTGGGTTCATTCGGCCATGCTTCGGCGTTCTCTTTTTGTCAGGATAAGATCATGACAACCGGCGGCGAAGGGGGGATGCTCCTCACCGATGACGGCGATCTCTGGGCCAGGGTTTGGTCCTACAAGGATCACGGCAAGAACTACGAAAGCGTTTATCAAAAGGAACACCCACCGGGATTCCGCTGGCTTCACGACAGCTTCGGAACCAACTGGCGCATGACGGAGATGCAGGCGGCCATCGGGCGTGTTCAGCTGGAGAAATTAATGCACTGGGTCCGGATTCGCCGCAGCAATGCAGCGATTCTGACCAGCCGGTTTGAAAAACTGGATGCCCTGCGACTGACGATCCCGCCTGCGGAAATTTTTCATTCCTATTATAAATTCTACGTGTTTGTCCGTCCGGAGCGTTTGAAGACAGGGTGGAATCGAGACCGGGTCATGAATCGGATTGCTGCAGAGGGCGTTCCCTGCTTCAGCGGGAGCTGCGGTGAGATTTACCGGGAGAAGGCCTTCAGTCGGAGCGGTTTCAAGCAGCACGATCGGCTGCCCGTCGCCAGGGAACTTGGGGATACGAGTCTCATGTTTCTCGTTCATCCCGGCCTTTCTCCGGAGGATATGACCATGGTTGCGGACGTCGTGGAAAAAGTTATGGAGGAAGCCAGTCAATGATTCCTCAAAGTCCCAGGAGACCAGATGGTCATGAGCAGGGGGAATCACCGCTTATGCGGAGGCTTGCCGGTGGCGTGATGGCCCCGACGTCACAGAAACGCTTCCTCTTCTTTCTTCTCTTCGATGTGATCCTGTTCACCCTGGCCCTGTACCTCGCCTTTCTTTTCCAGTTCGATTTCTCGGCCACCATCAACTATCCGGTCCTGGTCGGGGAGGTCCTTCCCTTTTTTGTTGCCGTTAAGCTGGTCTTCCTCTTCATGTTCCGGGTTTACGGGATCACGTGGCGCTACGTGGGAATGGGGGATCTGGTCAACCTTACGATGGCGCTGGTTCTGGCGGAGCTGCTGCTGGCGGTCTTGAGTCTGCCCCCTGTCCTTCCCTCCGAGCTGGCGATCAACAGCCTTCCGAAACGGATCATTTTTCTGGACGGTCTGATTTCCCTGCTTCTGCTGATGGGATTAAGAATTTCCAAGCGGTTCTACCTGGAAATTCTCAGCCGCCAGGGCCGTGTCTCTCAGGGAAAAACGACCCTGATTGTGGGTGCGGGAAATACGGGCGAGATGATCCTTCGGGATATGATGCGCCTGCGCTTTGCCGATTTCTACCCGATCGGTTTCCTGGATGACAGCCCTCACCTGGCGGGGCGGTACATCCATGGCGTGCGGGTCCTCGGGGGGACGGAGCTGATGGCGGACATGATCAATCGCCACTCGGTGGATGCCGTGATCATTGCCATTACATCGCTGAATCACAAAAAGCTCACTATGCTCTACGAAACCGCCTGCAGGGCCGGAGTCAAAACCATCAAGGTCGTTCCCAGGATCTACTCGTTTGATCAGCCGGAGATCAACCTGAAGGCCCTGGAGGATATCCGCATCGAAGACCTGATGGGAAGGCAGGCGGTGACCGTCGATTTCCGGGAGATCGGGCAGTTTCTGCAGAACCGGTCGGTGCTGGTGACGGGGGCCGGCGGTTCCATCGGTTCGGAGATCGTGAGGCAGGTGTGTGCTTTTCGGCCCCGCAAGATCATTCTTTTTGACATTGACGAAACGGAGCTCCACAACCTGGCCCTGACGCTGAACAGGCTCTTCCCAACCTTGCAGGAAGCGATTCACTTCATAACCGGGGATGTGAGGGATGCACTCCGTCTCCGGGAGGTCTTTGCGGAGCTCCGGCCTGAGATCGTTTTCCATGCGGCGGCGTATAAACATGTGCCGATGATGGAGTACAATCCCAAAGAGGCCGTCAAGGTGAACATCTTCGGGACCTGGAACCTGGTCAGAACAGCCGTCCAATACGGGGTGTTGAAATTTGTCATGATCTCGACGGATAAGGCTGTCAGGCCCACAAGTGTCATGGGGGCCACAAAGCGCATGGCTGAGTATCTGTGCCGGGCCTGTGACGGCCTGGGGGATGGGCCGACGCACTTCGTTTCCGTGCGTTTCGGCAATGTCCTGGGAAGCCGGGGCAGTGTTCTTCCCCTTTTTCTGGATCAGCTGAAGCACGGACAATCCCTTACAGTGACCCATCGGGACATGAAGCGCTACTTCATGACCATTCCCGAGGCGGTCACCCTGGTGCTTCAGGCTTCGGTAATCGGCCGCGGCGGTGAGGTGCTCGTGCTGGATATGGGCGAGCCGGCGAAAATCATGGATCTTGCGGAGCGGCTCATCCGGATTCACGGCCTGGAGCCCTATCGGGACATTGACATCAAGGTAACGGGCCTGCGCCCCGGGGAGAAACTCTTTGAAGAAATTCTCACGGCGGAGGAGGGAACCGAAGCCAGCCGCCATGAAAAGATCTTTGTGGCCCGCAACGAAGAAAAATATTCCCGGGAGGAAATCGAAAAAATTCTGGGGGAATTCCGCGATGCGGTGGAGAAACCGGGATTATATGATGATGGCGGCGTCCGGAAACTGCTTCGGAGTTATGTCAAGCATTATGACGAGCACGGAAGAGCCTGAAGCCGTTTCGAAGGCCGTGGGAAAAGCTATCTGCACCGGAAATCCGGCCAAATAGTGCTTGCATAAAATGCATCGGGTATGTATTTGTCGCTTTCAAGTTTCTCTCTTATCTTCAGGCTGCAGCCGCGCTCCTGTTTTTCAGCCTCATACGATTTCAAGGTGAAAGGCTGGCGGCTGCGCTTCCCATAATCATGCCGTCCATGACAAGATATACACCAATGGGCCGATCGTCGGTCCATGACATGAGGTGCTGCTGAACAGTGATTGCAAAGGTACCTATCGAAGAAAGATGCTGAGGGCAACAGGAGAGTCATGATGACTGAACCGGCACCGAACTTGAGGTGTTCGACGTCTGCGGGTGAGGAAGAGGTGATCCATCTGTTGGATTTATGGCGGGTGATCTGGAAACGGCGGAAGTTTATCGCGCTGCTGGCGGTTTCCGTGGTCGTTGCTACAATAGGTGCGTCGCTCTTTATGGACAACATCTATCAGGCCAGGGCCGTTATCATACCGATCACCGCTAAAGACAGTGGAGGGGGCGGAGCGCTGTCCGCCCTGGCCTCGCAGTTCGGCGGTGTGGCGGGCGTCTCCCTGCCCGGATCGTCTTCCTCTTCGGAGATCATCAGTCTCCTGAATTCCAATATCCTGCGGGAGAAGGTTGTTGATCGGCATCGTTTGATGCCCGTTCTCTTTTATGAACGGTGGGACAGCCGGAAAGGGCAATGGAAACGCGATGAAGGCATCAGCCTGAACCCTTTGAAATGGCTGATGAGCCTTGTAAAGGCCGCTGGCACATCCGATCCGAAAGGCGCCGGCGGGACGGAAGAGGAGGGGGTTCCGAAGATGTGGGATGCCCTGCGCCTTTTGAAGGAGATCGTCCAGGTTAACAGCAGCGCCAAGGATAACACGATCGTTTTGACGGTGGAAAACAGAGATCCGGAACTGGCGGCGAAACTCGCGACATACTTTCTTGACACGCTGACGGAGCACATGAGCTCCGAGGCGAAGCGTGTGGCTCTGATCAACAGGAACTATCTGGAGCAGCAGCTGCAGGCGACGGCGGATCCTCTCATCCGGCAGAAAATCTACAACCTCATCGCCCAGCAGCTAGAAACAGCCATGATGGCGGAAGTCAAAGAGAATTTTGCCTTCAAGGTGATCGACCCGCCTAAAATACCAGACAGGAAAGTCAAACCGAAACGGGCGCTCATGGCGGTGCTTTCCCTTGCCGCCGCCCTTTTTATGGGCGTTTTTATCGCTTTTTTTTTGGAATATCTAAAAAGAGCTCAAAAGAGAGGTCGAGGGGAGAACGTGGACGCAGGAAGGGGGGAAGGGTCATGAAGGGAAGGTTCATCTTTGTTATCTGGTCGATTTTTCTCATGCTTTCTGCAGGGATTGGACATTCCTTGACCGTGGATGAAATCTGCCAGCAGAAAAATCTCACCCCCGAGCAGTGCCAGCAACTGAAGGCTAGATTGTCGGCGTCGGGTGGACAGGTTGCTGCCGACCCGACGGATACGGGGGTGACAGGTCAGGAATTGGATTATTCCGTGAGGCCCATGGAAAACCAGCAGAGAAAAGATCTTTTTGAAAGGGGAGCCACCTCCTCGCCATGGAACAAACCAGATTCACCTGCTTCCCGGATTCCTCAAAACACTTTGAGCAGTGAAGAAACAAATGCAAACTCCATGTTTGAACGCCTTCGACAGGAGGGGAAGTACCAGGATATTTCAACGAATCTTCGTCCCTTCGGTTACGAGTTCTTCCAGGAAACCTCCGTGCAGGTGTTTTCGGGCCGGAAGGATATCCCTGTCCCCATGAATTACGTCGTCGGTCCGGGAGATGAAGTCCGGATCATGCTGTGGGGGCGCGTCAACAGCCAGTACAACCTGGTCGTGGATCGGGACGGGAGAATCACCATCCCTCAGATTGGCCCTGTTTCCGTTGCCGGGATGACCTTTGAGCAGATGTCCAGGCAGATCATCGGCATGACGGAGCAGATGGTCGGTGCCAATATCGACATTGCCATGGGGGCCCTCAAGACCACGCCAATCTTCGTTCTTGGCGATGTGCGGCGGCCCGGTTCCTACACCGTCGGGTCCTTTGCCACGATTACCGATGCCCTCCTTCTTTCCGGGGGACCCAGCGATATCGGATCCATGCGGAATGTGCAGCTCAAGCGGAACGGACGCCTGGTGGCAACCTTCGATCTCTACAGTCTTCTCCTGAAAGGGGACAGGTCCAGGGATCTTATCCTTCAGGCGGGTGACGTCGTCTTTGTCCCGGTAACCGGCCCTCAGGTGGGCATTGCCGGCAATGTGAAGCGGCCTGCCATCTATGAGTTGAAGGACCGTTATGACCTGGATGGGCTCTTCGAACTGGCGGGGGGCATTCTGCCCACGGCGGATACCCAGCAGATTCAGATGTCGCGCATTCAAAAGAACGAACGGCACATCGTGGTTGATGTCGATGATAAAAGTCTGAAAGGTTCTCGAAAAGTGAAGCTCCAGGACGGGGATCTTGTCAAGGTCTTCAGCATTGTGGATCGGGACCGGAATGCCGTTTACCTGGAAGGGAATGTGAAACGTCCGGGGAAATACCAGTACAAGGCCGGTATGCGCGCTGGCGATCTCATCAAGAGTTCTTCAGATCTGCTGGATGAATCCTTCATGGACTACGCGCTCATCAAACGGATTGTACCGCCCGACCGGAAGGAGGCACTGATTCCTTTCAACCTCGGGAAAATGCTCATGCGTCATGATCCCGTCCATAATGTGGAACTGCGACCGGAGGATCGCATTTACGTTTTTTCCCGCTGGCTTTTTATGGATAAGCCCTATGTCACCGTGGAGGGTGAAATCAGGGGGGTCATGGTCTTTCCGGGTGATTCGGCCGGTATGGCCCCTGAAGGAGAGAAAAATCAGCTCCCATATAGTGGAAGTTATCAATCCAATCTTTTCAGAAGCGGTTGGAGCAGTGCCGGTATGGCGGTCCAGGCACCGGTCCTTCAGGAGGCCGGAGCAACCGATCAGCTGAAGACGACAGCAACGGCTTGTGAGGTCCGCAAGGACAATGTCGATCTGGCGCTCTTACAATTTACAACTGTCGAGAATGAGCTGAAGGCGGGTCAGAATGAGCAGATTCAGAGTTCAAGGGTGCAGGTCCCTCCGGGCGGAGAAGAGCAGATGCAAGCGGGAAGGGACCTATCCCTGCAGAAGAACAGGCCGCAGTTGAGTGACCATGATGCCTATGCCCTGCTCGAAAAAATTCGGCTGATCAAGGAAACGTTGAGCCAGAATCAGCGGACGGCAACCCAGGAAATCCTGGGGCTTCAGGAGGAGTTGAAGAGAAGGAATCTTTATGGCCTCGCCGATCGGGTCAGGGAAGCCGCCGAGACGTTAAGGACGGAGTGCAGAGTCCCGATGAGCGAAAAGATGAGGGTTCGTGACGCGATCCTGAAGGCTGGCGGTCCGACCCTGGAAGCTTATCCGGATCGTGGTGAAATTATCCGGATTGAAGAGGGGCGCGTTTACAGGACGCTGTATTTTAATGTGGCAAGGGCAATGGCCAATGATCCCCTTGAAAATCTGGCCCTTCAAAACCGGGACAGAGTCGTTCTTCACTCCGTCTGGGAACACGTGGAAGAAAAAAGCGTTTCCATTGAAGGCGAGGTCAAGAAACCGGGGACCTATCTTTACACCGATGAAATGACGGTGCGGGACCTTGTCTTTCGCGCCGGCCAATTGATGGAGTCGGCTTACCTGGATGAAGCCGAATTGTCCACCATCGTTATCGATGGGGGTAAAAGAGCCCGATTGGAAAAGAGACCCATCAGCCTGAGAAGGGCCCTGGCCGGGGATCCACAATACAACATCCCGTTGAAAAATCGCGATCGGCTCTTTGTAAAGCGTATCTCCGACTGGAATGTGGAGCGCTACGTGACCCTTTCCGGTGAATTCCGCTTTCCCGGGCGATACATCGTCAGCAAGGGTGAAAGGCTGTCCTCTCTCATTGAGAGGGCAGGAGGTTTTACCGATAAGGCCTATCTCCGCGGGGCGTTTTTCACGCGGGATCGAGTCCGGGAGCTTCAACAGAAGGGGCTTCAGGATTTGACGTCGCGCCTGGAACGGGATCTGCTGACGGGAGGATCGAAAGAAGTCGCCACGGCCCTTTCAACCGCGGAAGTTCAGGCAAAACAGGCTGAATTTGAGCAGAAGCGCAAGTTTGTCCATTCTCTGAAAGAGCTGAAGGCGACGGGGCGGATGACAATCCGCGCTGATCTGATGCAGCTGCAGGGAAGTGAGTATGACATTGAACTTGAGGACGGGGACAGCCTCTTCATCCCCGAGGTCAACAAAGTGGTGACGGTTGTCGGCTCGGTAATGACGAACGGAAGCTTCGTCTATGAAAGCAGAAATGGTTACGAGGATTACATCGCCATGACAGGGGGATACTCACAATATGCCGACAAGAAAAATGTCTATGTCCTGAAGGTGGATGGAAGCGCCCGGAAGGTGGACAGCGGCTTCCTGTACTGGAACGACATGAAATCACGCTGGCAGCATGGCAACGTCGGGGGGATTGAGCCTGGAGACCAGATCGTGGTGCCGGAGCAGACCGAGCGGATTGCCTGGCTGCGGGAATTTCGCGACATAACGGCCATTCTCATGCAGCTGGCCGTCACGGCCGGGGTTGTCGTCAAGGTCTTCTAGGGAGCGTAAACAAGCTATTCTGGCCGGACGAGCGGTCAGGAATTGAGAGAGCAGATAACATGTCCAATCACAAAACATTTCCAATGGGCACGGCGATTGTCCTGTTCGCACTGTTGCTCACAGTGATATCGTCTTCCCCTGTTTGCGCCGCCTCTTCGGTCAATGTTTCGCTGGAGCGCGATCTCTATTCCGATATGGAATTCTGGGCGGCGGAGGGCCTCATCGAAAGCCAGTTGAATTCCTTCCGCCCCTTTGCCGGCAGCGAGGTCGGCAGCCAGATCGCTGCGGCGCTGGACAGGTGCGAGGCAAAAAAATCGGCCTCTCCAACATGCAGACGTATTGCGGGGCATTATGCAAAGCTTTTCCAGGGGGATGTCGAGGAGGCGCGTTTTCCGGACCACAGGAACAACACCTTTCTGAAGCCCGTGGAAACCTTTTCCCTTTCCTACCGGTACCTGGACGGTCCGTTCTCCGTATACAACCAGGAGGGGCTGCATTACAGCGACGGCCACAACGCGATGATCCAGTTTCAATCTCAGGCCAGACTCTGGCGCGCCTTTTCCTTTTTTGTGCAGCCCATGGTCCTGTACAATCAGAGATCCGGCTTCCACAGTCTTCAGCCGAATCCGAATCCCTCCTCTGCGCCGCCCAATGGCTGGTCCGATGACGAAAGCAGCAATTTCGACGTTCGTCTACATAAGGGATATGGAAAGCTGACTCTTTCCAATGTTGAACTGCTTGTTGGAAGAGATTCCCTCTGGTGGGGGCCTGCCTATCACGGTGCATTGCTCATGTCCAACAATGCCCATCCTTTTGACATGGTGAAATTATCCAACCCGGAGCCGGTCCTGCTGCCGTGGATTTTTTCCTACCTGGGGCCTGTCCAGTTCAACCTGATTTTTTCAGAACTCAAGGATGACCGGGAAGGAGAGCAGTTGAAAAATCCCTTTCTGTACGGCGGGCGTCTTGGCTTCAAACCTCATCCCTGTCTGGAACTCGGTGCGTCCCATCTGGTCATGTTCAGCGGTAAGGGGCGGCGTGACCTGAGCTTCAGCGATGTGTTCAACATCCTTTACGGGAACGAAAATCAAGACAACAAGAAGACGGACAGCAACCAGGAGTTTTCCGTTGACGCGGCCCTCACCATACCGAACGTCAAAAAGTATCTGCTCCTGGCTGACGGCCTGAAGTTGTACGTTGAATGGGGCGGCGAGGATACCGGGTTACCGCCGGACAGAAGGGCTTATGTCACCGGTCTGGCGCTTTACAAGCTCTTTGATCTTGAAAGGACCGCACTTCACGTAGAATATGCCAGGATGTCTCCCAGCAGTGTCCCGGGAAGTTGGTATAATCACCCGTACTATCCCATGTATTACAAAGACAGCGTATTTGGGCATCACGCCGGCAGCGACGCCGATGACCTCTTCATCGAGTGGTCTCAGGATTTTGAGAAATTCTATTACAAACTGGGTTTCGATCGGGAAAGGAGCGGCATTCAGACCAGGGACCATACGCAGACCAAAAATCAGTTTTTTGGAGAGGTGGGTTACCGGCTCAACGATCATTCAGACATCCGGCTGTCTTACGCCTATGAAAAGGTCGATCACGTCGACTATGAAGAGGATGACAGCCGGAATAACCATTTCCTTGGGATCGAGGCCTTCTTTTCTTTTTAAAGAACGAATATTCCTGCTGCCCATGCCGGTCTGGAATGCGTTAATCGACGATCTTGCCCTCTGAAATCAATTGCCGTTCAAACATCAGGATCTTTTTCCCGAGAAAGAATTCCAGGTCGCGATTGTTTCCCAGGAATCTGACCGTGACGTATTCCATCTCCTGGGCATGGACGGCCGCTGCAACGGGAGAGCTGATCCGGACGACCTTCCCATCCGTTTTGAATACCCTGCCGCCGGACTGGAGTGTCAGGGTGACATTTCCATATTCCGTGGGTGGATTCCCCCGCCGATGGCTGTACTGTATGCCGCCCAGGGAGAGATTGATCAGGTTCACTCGCTCTCCGTTGACAAGGAGGAGGAGATCACTGCTGGATGGCGGCCGCACCCGGTAGTGGGTCCGAAGGTTGATTTCCGCCGGTTCGCCCGTCTGTTTCAGAACGAAGGCAGGTACGACGTTTGATGAAGAGAGGGGATAGGCCTCCTGGTATTCCACGATGGTGGCAGGGATCCCCATTCGGATGGCCGGCCTGCTTTCCGGGGCTCCGACCTTGAGAAGATAGCTGGCGTTGACGCGAACGCCGATATGCCTTCGATAGAGGGGAGGGGATGTCTGGGAGATGATGATCCGCTGGTCCTGAACGTCATAGACCATCGCTTTTCTCGCGACAACCTGCTCCTTGTATATATCACTTTCCAGAACGACATCGAGCTGGGATCCTGCCCTCACGCTTCCAATCCTTTTCCCGCCTTTATCCCAATCCGCCGCTATCCAGCATGCCTTGACGGCTCGCGCTGCTCAGCTGCATGCCCCAGCCTGTCCAGGCCCCTTTCAGCCGCCGCCCCTCAATCCTTTCAAATAAACGTGCAGCCCCCGTCTAGCCCAGTTTTATCGACTCGATGTATTCCACAACCTTCTGGGCAACCGTTCGGACGGTATATTCGAACTGGGCTTCGTCCTGGCTCAACAGGGTCATCCGGAAGCCGGGAAGGGAGGTAAAGAAGGACGTCAAAGGTACGACGCAGATCCCTGTCGCTCCCAGGAGATAGTAGACAAAGCGCTTGTCGAATTCGATGGGTTCGGACACCATCGTTTCAATGAACCGGCGAATGTCCGTATTTTCGATCTTGAGCTTCTGCCGACCGTTCAGAACCGCCTCATTGAAAACGACCGTGAGATAAAAGGCTCCATTGGGCTTATTGACCATGATGTAGGGAACATCCTTCAACAGCTCGTATGCCAGATTGGAAAATCGTTCGTAATGGCGGAGCCGCTGGTTCAGATATCCCTGGTATTCCGGATGCGTCATGATTTTGGGGATCGAAATCTGGGGGAGCGTGGTGGAGCAGACTTCAGACATCTTCTGATCCAGAATGGCCCCCATATAACTGGCGAAACGTTCATCCTTGTCCGCATTGTAGATTTCCATCCAGCCGCACCGGGATCCCGGCCAGGGAAATTCCTTTGAAATTCCCTTCAGGCTGACACCCGGAACATCCCCGATGATGTCCGACAGAGGGACGGTTTCCTTGCCGTTATAAACGATGTTGTGGTACGTCTCATCGACAATGAGAAAGAGGTCGTATTTTCTGGCGATCTCCACAATCTCCCGGAGGGCCTCTTCCGGATAGACGAACCCGGTGGGATTATCGGGGTTGATCACGAGGATTCCCACAATGGACCGGTAGCTTTTGACCTTCTGTTCCAGTTCCTTGATGTCCGGATGCCAGTGCTGGTAGGGATTCATCCGGTAGGTGTTGGGCGGAAAGGATGCATGGAGCACCTCAGCCAGAAAATGGGTGGAGTAGGTGGGCTCCGGCATGATGATCCGGGCGTCAACCCGGATGGCGCTGTAGGAGCGGGCGATCGCATCACCCAGTCCGTTGAAGAAAATGATGTCTTCCGGAGTGATCTGTATTTTCCCGCGCTGATTGGTCCGCTCGGCCAGAAACCTGCGGGTTTCAAGCATGCCTTTTGTCGGCGAGTAACCGTAGGAAAGGTCGTCCTGCATGATTTCCGTGAGGGTTTGCTTCATCCATTCAGGAATCTGTTCCCCCTTCTGGATAGGATCACCGATATTTTCCCAGATGACTTCTATTCCGTATTCCTTCAGCCGGTTGGCTACGTTGACGATATTGCGGATTTCATAAACCAAGCCGGTCCCGCCTTTGGCAATATCCAGTCTCATAAACACACCTTCTCTTTCCAAGAATTCTATTAAAAATGAAAGGTTTATGGTTATTATACTTCGGAAAAAATATCCACATTTTTTTTGTGCTTTTTCCTCTGCAGTAGTTTATGATTTTATTGCACTTTTTGGTTAATTGTGTTTTATAGTCAATAAACTTCAGCCGATTTCGAGATGGACAAAGGATTCTGGATGGCACGGGCGTTGAAAAGACAAGGGGTTGTTGGGTTATGAAGGGGGATTCCTGGCTTTGGGTAGACAGCGTCGCCAAGGTGGCAGAAGCGATGGCCGATATGGACCAATCGTCGCTGATCGCCCTGGATACGGAATATGATTCCCTCCACTATTTCCGGGAGAAACTCTGCCTGGTTCAGATCCGGGCGGCAAAACGGACCTATGTCCTTGATCCTCTCAACGGAATTGACCTTTCGTTCCTTCGGCCGTATTTGGCCAACCCCCGTCTGCTCAAGATTACGCATGCCGGTGATAACGACATCCGGATTTTAAAGCGGGATTACGGCTTCGAATTCAATAACCTGTTTGATACCCAGCGTGCGGCCCATATCCTGGGCTGCCGGTATCTGGCCCTGTCGCATATCGTGGGGCATTACCTGGGCGTTGAAATCAAAAAATCAAAGGAAATGCAGCGGTCGAAATGGGAAATACGGCCCCTTTCGGAAAGTCAATTGAAGTATGCGGTTCAGGATACCATTTTTCTGGCTGATCTGTACCGGCAGCTGGATGAGAAACTTTGCCGGCAGGGCATGAGGGATCAGGCCCAGAAGGCGTTTGACGGGATGACGGCCGTCAGTTGGCGGGAAAAGACCCTTGATATGCTTGGACATCGGAAAATCAAAGGGTTTGACACCCTGACGAAGGGGCAGCAGGAACGCTTGAAAAGGCTTTACCGTTGGCGTTTTAAAAAGGCAAAACAGACCAATCGGGCGATGTTCCTGATTCTGTCCGACCAGGAGATCCTATCCCTGAGCAGAGCCGACTGGCAATCCGGGGAGGAACTGCAGTCCGCCAATCTTCTGCCTTCGGACAAGGCCAGTCTTTATGGCAGCGAACTGGGAAAAACTCTTTACGCCGACGGCTGACGCCGGTTTGTCTTTTCGGAAGGCAGCACGAGGGAACGAAGTCGCGTCGCCACGGCATACAGGTGCCAGGGCCGCTGGAAGCAGTGCCGATGAGTCCATGGGGATGATGCGGAGCGGAATGAAACGACACACTGAAACCTGACTCCAGGGAAAAAGATGCGCAAGCGGGTAAAAGCACGGGATCTGAAGGTCGGGATGCACGTCATTCTCGATATGCCCTGGCATCAGCATCCTTTTTTCAGAAACTCCTTTGTCCTTTCTTCCGAAGGGGATATCCTGCGCATTCTTAACGCGGGCATTGACGAAGTTGTCGTGGATATGGCTTTGTGTGAGGTGCAACCGCCCGCTCCAGTCGCAGCGGAGGAGCCTGAGTTCCCTGAACATCCGGAAAAGGTCGTATCCGGCCAGCCGGCCTGGAATGACGGACCCCTGATCCCTGCCGAACTGAAGGAGGCGATCGGCAATTCCCGGATTTCCCCCCGGGAAAAGGCCGGCATTGTGCGAAAATCCTGTCTCATCCTGATGGAGCGTCTCCTGGAGAGCCCGACGGCGGAAAACATCCACACGGCAAAAGGGGCCATCTATGATGTGGTCGACCTGATGACTTCGGAAGAGGATCTGCTGCAGCATCTTCTTGAGATTACCTCCCACGACTATTACACGTACACCCATTCCGTCAATGTCGGCATGCTGTCGGTTTCCCTGTGCAAGGCCGTTTTCGGCCGGTCGAGCGACCACAATATGCGTGAGCTCGGTGCGGCCTTTTTTCTTCACGACCTCGGCAAGGTCCGCATCGACTCCAGCTACATCAACAAACCGGGCAAACTGACGGACGAGGAGATGCGGCAGATGATGAACCACCCGGTTTATGGGTTTGATATTCTCAATGAAGCGCATGAACTGAGCGAGGAATGCAAGCTCGTGGTCCTGGAGCATCATGAGCGGGCTGACGGGAGCGGGTATCCGGCGGCACTGCGGGAGGACAAGATCCATGTTTACGCGCGGATCTGCTCCATTGCCGACGTGTACGACGCTCTGACCTCGGGGCGTTCCTACAAGAAGCCCATCGCACCTTTTCCTGCGCTGAAAGTGATGAAGGAGGAGATGCTCGGCCATTTTCAACCCGAACTGTTTGAAAAATTCGTCCGGATGTTCTGCTGAACGAACAGGGGACTAAAACCGGGAAACAGCTCCCCATCGCCTCCTGCCGTTCGTCTTGCCCCTTGTTCCGGGCGCCTTGAAATCCGGCCTAACCGGGGGATGAGACATCGTCGGATCCCCTTGATGGACGGCGACCGATGGCAAACCAGGGCGTCAATGGGAGAGCAAGAGGTTTCGGGGTGTCCCCCTCGTAGAAGATCTGTTCCAGAAAAAGGCCGGAGGGCGGCGCCGTCAAACGGGCCGGTTCATCCGATGGGCTTTGCAGCATCTGCCGGACATCCTGGAGGGAAAGATTCCCCCGCCCCACCTCCACCAGAACGCCAACCATCCGACGGACCATTTTCCAGAGAAAATGGGAACCGGTCACCCGGAAGAAGACGAGGTCTCCCAGCGCCTGCAGCTCCAGGGCATGGATTTTGACCTGCGTGGACGTCTGCCGGTCGAGACGCTTGTCGGCAAAGGATGCGAAATCCTGGAATCCGGTAAAAAGTTGGCTTGTGGCCTGCATCTTCTTCAGGTCCAGATGATCCCGGATCCACCAGACGTAGCGCTTTCCGAAGGCGGTGCGATGACCGGAAAGAACGTAAAGGTAGCTCCGGAGTTGGGCGGAGTGCCGGGCATGGAAAAGGGGGCCGGCCTCCTCAACCTGCAGGATGTTGATGCTGGAAGGAAGGGCGTCGTTGAGATTTTCCAGGAGCTTCCTTGGAGGCATTTTCCGGGCGGTTTCCAGATGAGCGACCTGGGCGAGAGCATGAACACCGGCGTCCGTTCGGCCTGCACCCTGTATGTCGACGCGGGTTCCGAGGATCTTTTCGGCAGCGCGAATTAAGGTTTCCTGGATGCTCCGCGCATTTTTCTGCATCTGCCAGCCGCTGTATCCCGTTCCGTCATATTCCAGAACCAGCTTGTATTTTGCCGGGGTTGTTCCCCTGCCGTTCCGTTCTGCCGATGATTTTCCCTTCCGCAACGTCTTTTCTCTTTCCGCCGGACGGGAAGATCCCCCGGCCGCCTTTTTCCGGCTTCCCCAAATCCCTTTTCAAAGCCGATGTCGATTCTCTGAAAAGGCCCCGGCTATCACTCGCCTGTAAAAACACTCAGCGTTTTGAAAAATAGATTTCCCCGATCTCTCCCTCTGCGCGGCTTCTCGTGTCCTGAGAATCAATGTACAGGCCGATCCCCCGGGTCAGTCCCATGGGTTTTTCTGCCGCGATGTCCCTGAAAAGGTGTTGGTAATCTTCATAGATATTGCGTTTTTCTGTATACCACGTACCCAGCGCGTCGGTTCCATTGCGGCTTACGATATAGCGAACCTTGTCTGCGCCGAACTTGGGACTTTTGCCCATCCAGCCCTTCGGGGCTTCATTGTCCCAGATATAGCCGATAACGGGTGTTGTGAGTTTTGCCGGAAATCCCAGGGGCTGAAAAGCGATGTAAAGTTGAAGGGCCTGGTCATCTCGGCTGCCTTGCCGGACGTCACCGCCTTTCGGGAGCCGCTTTGCCCTCCAGCGCCAGGTCAGGTAGGGGTATTGGCGGATATCAACCTGAACTTCCTTCTTAATGCCGAATGAGGAATGTCCTTCGCTGACGAGATGAAGAAAGACCGCATCCCCGTTCTTCCTGAGACCGAGGGCCGGGCGCCCGGCTGTTTTGTCGAGAATCCACCCGGGAGGCACGCCTGGTTTCACCGGAAGGCCGGTGAAGCGGGCGGCAGCGATATACCCTGTTTTTTCCGACCTGACCGGATCCGATCCGGTGAGGACAAACACCATGGCAACAAGCAGGCAGAGAATGCCCGTGGTTTTTTTGAATTTCAATAAGAACTTCCTGTCTGCAAAGAAGGTGGAACCATCTCTTACGATGGACCGAGTGTCTTCTTGAAAAGTCGCCTGCGGCCGACCGGGGCTGAACCGGCTCAGGAGACGGATGATTTTCCTGAATACTGTTCCATGATTTCTGTGCGGGTCAGGACCGCATCGACCCGGGGAACAAGGGCTTCGATGTTGGCGCGGCCTCCTTCCTCGCGGTCAATCAGGGCAATGACCCGCTCGACGACCAGTCCGGCCTCGCGGGCGCGCTCGATGGCGGTGATGGTGGAGCCCCCCGTCGTGATCACGTCGTCGAGAATGACAACCCGTTCTCCCTCTTGAACATCCCCTTCCAGGGCGCTCTTCGTCCCGTGCCCCTTGGCATCCTTGCGGACGATGAAGGCCTTGATGGGCTTTCCCCTCTGGTGGGAAATGACGGCCAGGGCGGCGGCCAGGGGATCGGCTCCCAGGGTCAGCCCTCCGGCAGCGGTGACCTTCGCATCAGTCAGCATATCCGCCAGCAGACTGCCGATGAGGTTCATGCCCTCCGGGTTGAGCGTCGTGGGTTTGCAGTTGAAGTAATACGCGCTCTTTCTCCCGGAGGCCAGGGTAAAGGGGGGATCGTCGCTGTACTTGAAAGATTTTTCCAGAATGATTTCAATGAGGCGCTGTTTTCTGGCTTCCGGTGTGCTCATGTCTTCCTCTCCCGGCAGATTTGTGCCGTGTTGTCCTTGGTTGAAGAAACCGGTCCGACCCGGCCCTATGTCAAAATCTCCTGCTTTGCATTCTTCAGGAGCCGCTCGACAACCCGGACCGCCTCGACGCCGTCCCTGGCGTACGCCGCTCCGATGTTCTCCGCATATGAGCGGGTGACCACGGCCCCTCCGATGAGAAAGGGGCAGGTCAGCCCTTCCTTTCTTGCCTGCTCGATGGCCGTTTTCATGGAGCCCATGGTGGTGGTCATCAGGGCGGACAGTCCCACGACATCCGGGGTTTTTGTCCGGATCGTCTCCAGGAGCCTTTCCGTGGAAACGTCCTTGCCGAGATCGAGAACCTGGTATCCGTGATTTTTAAGCATCAGGACGACGATGTTTTTCCCGATATCATGGATGTCGCCCTGAACCGTGGCCATGACGATCGTCCCCTTGGACCCTGCAGACGTTCCGCTTCCCTGCAGCCTCGGCTCCAGGACCTCCAGGGCCTTCTTCATCGCCTCGGCGCTGGCGATCAGTTGGGGCAGGAAATAAATCTTCCGGTCAAAAAGGTCTCCCACCTCGACAATGGCCGGAATGAGCAGGTCATCGACGATGCTTCGGGCTTCCAAGCCTGCGGTGAGGGCCGTTTCCGCCAGATCCGCGATGTCGTCGCGGTTGCCGTCCAGAACGGCTGTCCGGAGCTTTTCCTCCGGTGTCCGGGGCGTTGGAGCCGTCGAGGGTTCCGGTTCCCGGACTTCCGCCGCCCTGGCGGAATGGGCGATATAGCGTGCGGCCTGGGCGTCCACGCCTGTCAGGACATCGGCGGCCCGCTTGATGGACATGAGTTCTTCCATGGACGGATTGGCGATGGCCATCGTCAGTCCGGACAGCTGAGCCATGGCCAGGAAAGAGGCGTTGAGCCATTTGCGCTCCGGCAGGCCGAACGACACATTGGAGATGCCAAGGATGGTCTTGGCTTTGAAGCGGCTGGTCACCCAGGCGATGGTCTTGAGCGTCTCCACCGGCGCATTGGCATTGGTGGCGGCCGTCATGACCAGGCCGTCGACGACCATGTCCTCCTTTGAAAAACCCAGGCACCGCGCCTTTCTGTAGACGTCCCGGACGATGGCGATCCGCCGGTCGGCGCTTTCGGGTACTTCTCCGTCGGCCAGGGGCAGGAGGATGAACATGGCTCCGTAATGGGCGGCCAGGGGCAGGAGGCGCTGCATTTTTTCCTTTTCCCCGGAGATGGAATTGATCAGGGCCCGTCCCGGGTAAAGGCGCAGTGCCGTCTCCACGATTTCCACCCTTGCCGAATCGATGACCAGCGGCAGCTCCGTCGCCATGGACAGCAGGGCGAGGACGTTCCGGATTGTTTTTTCTTCATCGATGCCGGGAACGCCGACGTTGACATCCAGCAGATCGGCCCCCAGCTGCTCCTGCTCGCGGGTCATCTGCCGGACCAGGGACATACGGCCTGCGAGGAGCTCCTGTTGCAGGGCTTTCTTCCCTGTAGGGTTAAGGCGTTCGCCGACGATGACCAGGGGCGTGCCGCTCTCCAGGAGCCGGTATCTCCGGGCTGAGCTCACGGCGCTCAAAGCTTTGCGAACCGGGGGACGGGGCTGGGTGGATTTCAGCGATTCGGCCAGTCGCTGGATATGATCGGGTGTCGTCCCGCAGCAGCCGCCGAGCAGATTGACGCCCGCGGCGGCGAAGGCCGGGCCGTGACCGGCGAAGGTTGCGGCGTCCATATCGAAGAAGGCGTCTTCCCCTTCGAGCCGGGGGAGACCCGCGTTGGGCTTGGCCGCCAGGGGTACCGTTGCGTAAGGTTTCATGGCCTCGATCAAGGGGAGCATGTCTTCCGGTCCGGTGGAGCAGTTGCAGCCCACGGCATCGGCCCCAAGGCTCTGCAGGGTGATCAGGGCGGAGACCGGATCGGTGCCGTTGAGGGTGCGGCCCCCGTTTTCATAGGTCAGGGTAACCATCGTAAAGGCCGGACAGGTCTCCTTGACGGCCAGGAGTGCGGCGCGCGCTTCCTGAATGTCCATCATGGTTTCAATGATGAAAAGGTCGACTCCGCCCTCCGCCAGGCCCAGGATCTGTTCCGAAAAGGCGGCGACCGCCTCTTCAAAGGGGAGATCGCCGAATGGCTCCACAAAATGGCCGGTTGAACTGATATCGCCGGCGAGAAGGACCCCGGGGCCGACGGCGCGCCTGGCGATCCCGGCCAGCTCCCGGTTGATTTCCCGGACGCGATGGGCGTTTCCATATTGGGCAAGCTTATAGCGGTTTGCTCCGAAGGTGCCCGTGTAGACCACGTCCGCACCGGCCTCTCCATACGCCTTATGGATTTCCGACAGGGTCTCCGGATGTTCCAGGCACCACAATTCAGGGCAGGCACCGGGGGGCATACCCCGTTTCTGCAGCTCCGTTCCCGTGGCGCCGTCGAGGATGAGGATCTTCTTTTTTAAAAGGCGGCGGATTGCTTCTTTGGATTTCATGAGGTTACGTTCCAGAGTAGATGTCGTATGCTGAATTCTGTCATCTTTCAGGGGTTTGTATTTAGCCTGCCGGGGAAGGCCCTGTCAATAACCTTTTGTCCTTGTGAACGATGAGAAAAAGGATTCCAGAGAAAGATATTTCCTGATCGAACGCATCCGGTGTGCCGCATATGTTCCGGCAGGAGGGTAAGTGGCAACACCCCCGTCGGAACAACCCTTCCGTGCCCGTCTGCCTTTCCTTCCCAGCCGCCAAGCGGCGCGGTACCGCGGCAAAGCGAGCAATGGGCGTTGATCCCTGCGGCATCAACCGGAACCAATGCAGGCGTGACAGTGGTTATAGCATATTCGAATCCCGGCAATCACCCTATTTTTTATCGGGCAGATTTTCGGATCAGCATTGGATTGACACAACCGCCCGATGCGTCTATATTTGTGCCTGCAAAATCGGGGGGGCAGACGGAGGAGTGTCAGCCGTCCAGAGGATTGACGAGTTGTTGGAGATGCCGGCCCATCCCTGACCTTGATGGCAGGGACTGTTCGAATCGCTGCCGGGAGCGCCGGCTGGAATTGAATGGGGTGATTGAGTGGAAATTAAAAAAGCACAAGGAGAAGAGCATGGAATCAGAGGTCTACAAGAAGATTTTAAACATGGCGATAGAGAGGGAAATAGAGGCGGCGACGTTTTATCAGGACGTGTGCGACAAAACGGCGGACGGCAATCTGAAGACCATTTTCGGTCATCTGGCTGCTGAGGAACGTGGGCACCGCGCCTTGCTGGAGGGTTTTCTCACCGATGAGTCGCGGACCATGAAGTTCAAATCCGGCCCGGACTACAAAGTGTCCGAAACCGTCGAGAGGCCGAAATTATCCATGGAGATGAAGCCTGTTGACGCCATTGCGCTGGCCATGAAAAAGGAAGAGGACGCCATGAACATGTACCTCGGATTCTCCCGGGCCAGCGATGACGCAGGGCAGAAAAATATTTTTGACAACCTGGCGTCGATGGAACAATCCCACAAGGCGAAGCTGGAAGACCTCTATACCAATATGGCTTTCCCCGAGGTGTGGTAAGGAACGGTGCCCCTGCCCTGAAAGGTGTGCGGCCGCCGTCCGCCCTCACGGGGCGACGTCCCGGATGCCCGTGAGGGCCGTTACGGATTTTTCGGGGACGAGGAGGCAGCTTTCGGTGAGGATGACGCCGAACCGGTTCAACTGCAGCAGGCGATAAATCGTCCTCTGATTCTCCAGGGCAAAGTCTCCGTAACCTGCGGAATAGCGCCGGGGAAGGAACATCTTGTTTTCCCGGCGCAGAGAAGGGCGCAGAGACCCCAGGATCCAGTCCAGTGCGGCATCGGTCATCTCGCTGGCCGTGGCGTCCAGAACGACGGCCCGGGTCACATTACGCCCGGCGGCGTCATCGGCAATAGCCTCCATGATCGCCGAACCGGCGGTAGCCCCCAGGAGGGCCGCCTCCCGACAACGGTCAAAAAATCTGGCCAGGTGACGGCTCTCAAATGCCACTCCACCCTTTAGAACGACCCGGGACGGTGAGATTTCAGCTATTGGAAGACGCAGAACGGTCCCTTTCAGACAGATGAGGGACCGCGCCTCTTCCATGTAACTCTCGATTTCCGCGGACTGCTGAGGAGAGATCCGGGTGGCATCACGCCGGTAGCCCAGCCGCCGGTAGATCGATTCCCTGGGCAGGTCGATCCGGATGGTTTCAAAGTCGATACGCAGCCCATCATTCCGAAGGGGGGCATGTTCTTTCGCGGACACGAAATTGGGGCTCCTTTCATGAAGCTGAGGATCGCCGGTACCCGATTCCCCGGATCCGCAGGGTGCGGTTTGAACGTTCCGTCCGGGCCCCCAGAAATGTCTCCACCATCCAGAGTCGGGAATCAATGTGATCGGTGACCTCCGGAATTCTGAAGGAGCTCCAGCCTTCGGCCAGGGCTGCAAAGGGGATGATCTGATCCGCTACGTGAACATCGACCGTGGCTCCGGACTTCAGGGTTTCCATCAGCGTCCGGGCGACTTTCCTGCCGATGAACTCCGAACTGCGGCGCGGGGCTCCAGCGCAATCGGCGCCGAGCAGGCATCCCGTGTCGGTTTCCGCCCAGAGCGCCAGGGCTGCTCCCCCCTGGACGGCCGGTTGTTCATAGGCAGGGGATGCCTCCGTATCGTAAAGGGGGTCTATTCGCACTGAATATTCTCGGGCCTCCAGGTTCTTCCGGCATTCATCCGCCATCCTGTCCGAGACTCGGCGCTCCTGGAGCAGAGAAGACAAGGCGACGCCTTGAAAAGCCGTGGGCTTTCCCGGTTCGGTGAGGGTCAGCGGGGCAAGAGGGCGCCTCAGCGGCTTCACGTCGACGGCAATCTCCCCCTGCCCTCTGGGGACGTAACCGGGGCGGAGAATGCGCAGATCAATGTCCGCTCCCATCCGTTTCAGCAAGGGGATCAGGACATGCTGCAGGGAATAGACGGACGGTGCGAAGTCCTGAAAGAGTCCCCCCGTTATCCGGAAACGGGACGGTCGGTCGGCGTACAGGGCAAGGGGAAGGACGCCCAGGAAGAGCATGGTGGTGGAACCGGCGGTGCCGATGTTCCAGTCGTATGAGCCTCCTCGAATCGTCCGCCCCGGAAAGAATCGGATTTCCCCGGCCCCGAGCGACGCCCCTTCCAGGCGGCCCCGGCAGAGCTCGGCCATGGCTTCGATGGCCCGGAGATGCTGCGCTCTCAAACCCGGTTTCGGCAGCCGCTTCGCCCGGATGTTGATCAGGGAGAGGTCCTCCATGACGAGGGCGGAAAGGGAAACGGCGTCCCGCACGATGGTTCCTGATCCCGATTTCCGACTGCCGTCGATCTCGATCATCGTATGCTGCTCTTTTTCAGAACCTGGCGCTTGCGGCCCGGCAGAAAGGCGCTTAACCTCTGCTTTTGCGGGCGAGGTGCTGCATGAGTCCCCCGTCGGCAATCAGCTCCTGCATGAACGGAGGAATCGGTTCGATGGAAAGCGGCGACGCTTCCGCTCCTTCCATGAGAATGACTCCGGAATCTCCGTCGACGGTCACGGACCGGCCTTCAGCGATCCGGTCATAAAGCTCCGGGGACTCGAAAATAGGCAGCCCCATGTTGAAGGCATTCCGATAGAAAATCCGGGCGAAGCTCTTGGCGATCACGCAGGAGATGCCGGCTGCCTTGATAGCGATGGGGGCGTGTTCACGTGAGGAACCGCAACCGAAATTCTCGCCGGCGACGATGATGTCTCCTGGCCTCACCTTCCGGGGAAAGTCGGGATCGGCATCCTCCATGCAGTGGGCGGCAAGGGCCTGCGGATCAAAGGTGTTCAGATAACGGGCCGGAATGATGGCGTCCGTATCGATATTATCCCCGAATTTCCATACTTTTCCTTGAAATTTCATTGGCGTTATCCTTCCAGGGTCTTGAATCGTTTCCGGAAGCCTCTAACCGGAAGAGCTTGGGCGGGGCTTCCCGAGGATGAGATGATTTCAGGTCAATTCGTCGGGGCCGGCAATCCTTCCCAGAACCGCCGATGCGGCGGCTACGGCGGGATTGCTCAGATAGACCTCGCTGCGGGGGTGTCCCATGCGTCCTACGAAATTGCGGTTGGTTGTGGCGACGGCCCGTTCTCCCGCTGCAAGGATCCCCATGTGGCCTCCCAGGCAGGGGCCGCAGGTCGGGGTGCTCACCGCGGCATGGGCATCAAGGAAAATGTCGAAGAGCCCTTCCTTCATGGCCGCTCTGTAGACCTCCTGGGTGGCGGGAATGACGATCAGCCGGACCCGCGGATCGGCCCGGCGCCCTTTCAGCACGGCGGCCGCCGTCCTCAGGTCTTCAATGCGGCCGTTGGTGCACGATCCGATGACGACCTGATCGATGGGCACATGGCCCACTTCGCTGATTCCCCGCGTGTTGGACGGCAGATGGGGAAAGGCTACCTGGGGCTCTATCCTGCCGACATCGATCTCCATCACCTGGGCGTAAGACGCGTCGGCGTCGGAGGCATAAACGGTGTAGGGGCGCTTGGCCCTGGGCTGAACGTACGCTTCCGTGATGTCGTCGGGGGCAAAGATGCCGTTTTTCCCGCCCGCTTCAATAGCCATGTTGGCAATGGTAAAGCGGTCCGCCATGGTCAGGGAGGCGACGGTTTCGCCTGTGAACTCCATGGCCCTGTAGAGGGCGCCGTCCACTCCGATCTGTCCGATGATGTAGAGGATCAGGTCCTTTCCCGAGACCCAGGGATTGAGCGATCCGGAAAGAACAAACTTGATCGTTTCCGGGACCTTGAACCAGGCTTCCCCCGTGAGCATGGCCGCGGCCAGATCCGTGCTGCCCACGCCGGTCGCGAAGGCCCCGAGGGCGCCATAGGTGCAGGTATGGCTGTCCGCCCCGATGACGAGGTCACCGGGCAGGACGATGCCCTTTTCCGGAAGAAGGGCGTGTTCCACGCCCACTTCCCCGACTTCGTAGTAGTGGGTAATTTCCTGCTCCCGGGCAAAGTCGCGCATGATCTTGCACTGGGCGGCGGAATTGATGTCCTTGTTGGGGGTAAAGTGATCCGGAATGAGGACCACCTTGTCCTCATCGAACACCTTCTTTCCGCCAGCCTTGCGGAATTCCTCAATTGCAAGCGGGGCCGTGACGTCATTTCCGAGGGCGATATCCACCTTTGCATTGATCAGCATTCCGGGGTGCAGCTCATCAAGGCCGGTATGCCGGCAAAGGATCTTCTCCGTGATGGTCATTCCCATGATTTTCTCTCTCCAGTTGAAGGATTTTGAGTTTATCCTGATATCGCAAAACGCTGCTTAATTCAAGCCGAACAAATGTCTCCTACTCGTATTCCGGCTTGATCTTGTCGGGGTCCCGCTTGAGGAACTCCAGACGGTTCAGGGCATTGATGTAGGCCCTGGCGGAAGCTACGATGACATCAAGATCGGCCCCGTGACCCACGACGTTGCGGCCGTTGAACTTGAGCTGGACCGTCACCTCGCCCTGGGCGTCCGTACCGCCGGAAATGGCGTTGACGGCGTAGCGGAGCAGATCGTAGTTGGTCCGAGTGATTTTCCGGATCGCATCAAAGGTCGCATCCACGGCGCCGACGCCGAAGCCTGCATCCTGGACGATCTCCTTGTCGACCTCCATCTGCATCGTGGCGGTGGGGATGGCGATGTTGCCGCTGACGACACTGAGATAAATGAGCTTGTACTTATCCTCGGCCCTGTAGAGTTCTTCGTAGACGATGGCCTCCAGGTCTTCATCGAAAACGTTTTTCTTGGCGTCGGCCAGCTCCTTGAAACGGACGAACACCTTGTTCAGCTCCGTATCGGTGAGGTTGAAGCCCAGCTTCTTCAGGTGCTCCTGGACGGCATGGCGTCCGGAGTGCTTGCCGAGCACGATGTGGGAGTCGGAAATGCCGACGGATTGGGGTGTCATGATCTCGTAGGTGATCTTTTCCTTGATCAGCCCGTCCTGGTGAATGCCGGATTCGTGCGCAAACGCGTTTGCCCCCACGATGGCCTTGTTCGGCTGCACGGGGATGCCTGTAATCTGGGTCAGAAGGCGGGAGGACTGGTAGATTTTTTCCGTGTTGATCCCCGTCGTGAAACCGAAGAGGTCTTTCCGGGTCCGGAGGGCCATGACCACTTCCTCCATGGCCGTGTTTCCCGCCCGTTCCCCGATGCCGTTGATGGTGCATTCGACCTGGCGGGCTCCGTTCAGGATGGCGGCCAGGGAGTTGGCCACGGCCAGGCCGAGGTCGTTGTGGCAGTGCACGGAGATGACCGCCCGGGAAATATTGGGGACCTTTTCAAAAAGATGGGCAATCAAAGCCCCGAATTCACTGGGGACGGCGTATCCGACCGTATCGGGGATGTTGACGGTCGCCGCCCCGGCGGCGATGACCGCCTCGACCATTTCACAGAGATAGCTTCGTTCCGTCCGGGTGGCATCCATGGGGGAAAACTCCACGTTGGGCGTGTAGCCCCGCGCCCTCTCCACGGCTGCAATCGCCTCTTTCAGAACCTGTTCCCGCGACTTCCGGAGCTGATATTTCAGGTGGATGTCCGAAGACGAGATGAAGGTGTGAATGCGGGGATTGGCGCCATCCTGAATGGCCGCCCATGCCCGGTCGATGTCCTCGTTGTTCGCCCTGGCAAGACCGGCGATCTGTGCGCCCCGGATTTCCCGTGCGATCTGCTGGACGGAAAGAAAATCGCCTTCGGACGCGATGGGAAAGCCGGCCTCGATGATATCCACCCCCATCTTTTCCAGCTGCCGGGCGATCCGGAGCTTTTCCGTGGGGTTCATGCTGGATCCGGGGGACTGTTCCCCATCGCGCAGCGTGGTGTCAAAAATATAGATTCTCTTCCCTGTCGATTCCATAAAGACTCCTTCCCTGAAATTAAAAAAGGCCATGAGCTTGCCGCCCATGGCCTTTAGGTTTGTTCTTTTTTTTTTCGTTTACGAATGACCTAAAAACAAGGGGCGATTGAAAGAAAGGCGCAGAAGGGCGAGGCCCAAAAGCAGCAGGCTGTCTAAAAGGATATCGGCTTTTCTTCTATCTTCCAACGTCTTTAAGCCCTTTCAAAAATGATAACTTCTTGTAAAATAAAAAGCCGCCGTTGTCAAGGAATGAATGCTCTTACTGTTCCAGAACGTACCGGCAAACGAGGTCGCCCACTTCCCGTGTGCCCCGGCCCATCTTCCCCGCATCGAGGGAGGGGAGATCTTTCGTGATGGCCTTCTGCGCCGCTGCTTCAATGCAGGCCGCGGCCTGCGCCTCGCCGAGAAAATCGAGCATCATGGCGCCGGCCATGATGGCGGCCAGGGGGTTGATGACGTTTTGCCCCGTGTATTTGGGTGCGGAACCGCCGATGGGTTCAAACATGGAAACGCCCTCGGGATTGATGTTGCCTCCGCTGGCGATGCCCATGCCTCCCTGGATCATGGCGCCCAGGTCGGTGATGATGTCACCGAACAGGTTGTCCGTGACAATCACATCGAACCATTCCGGATTCTTGATCATCCACATGCAGGTAGCGTCCACATGGGCGTAATCCGTCGCGATATCCGGATACTCCTTGGCCACTTCGTAAAAGGTCCTTTCCCAGAGGTCAAAGGCAAAGGTCAGGACGTTGGTCTTGCCGCACAGGGTCAGCTTCTTTCCCTTGTTGCGCTTGCGGGTGACGTCGAAGGCGTACCGGATGCAGCGTTCAGCGCCCTTGCGGGTATTGATGGATTCCTGGATGGCGATCTCGTCGGCGGTTCCCTTCTTCAGGAAGCCGCCCGCTCCCGCGTAGAGCCCTTCGGTGTTTTCCCGGACGACGACAAAATCGATCTCCGCGGGGCCCTTGTTTTTCAGGGGCGTATCCACACCCTCATAGAGTTTTACAGGTCTCAGGTTGATGTACTGGTCCAGTTCGAAGCGGGCCTTCAGCAGGATGCCCTTTTCCAGAATACCCGGTGCAACTTCCGGATGGCCGATTGCGCCCAGAAAGATGGCCCGGTGCTGCTTCAGCTCCCGGATCACGCTGTCCGGAAGGGTTTCCCCGGTTCTTTTGTAGCGTTCTCCGCCCAGGTCATAGGTGGTATATTTAAGGCCGAAACCGAACCGATCGGCGGCGGCATTGAGCACCTTGATGCCTTCTGCAACGACTTCCGGTCCCGTTCCGTCGCCCGGAATCACGCCGACATGATATTCTGTACCCATGGAATCCTCCTCGAATTTTTACTGATTTCGTTAAACGGCTTACCGTCCGATGTCAAGAGAATTTTGATGACCGGGCAGGTGGAGCGGGCAAGGACAACGTGAGGAATCATCAAAAATATCAATTTCTTGAATGCGCTTTACTGCGGGATGAACCATCCTGCTCCGGGCCGTTCAGCTCAAACGGGTCCGCTCCCCGTTCCATCCGCTCTTCGAAGCTGTTTTCTGCGGGAAATCCGGCTTGACATCCCCTCCCTTCACCCCTATACTCTGCTCCTCGATAGGGATTGTCCTATCGGTATGTTTGTCTAACCGGGTGAGATTTGAAGGAAAAACGCGTTTATCAACGTTACACGATCAGTAACGAAGAAAGCAGACATCTGCAGGATGAAATCAAGCTCGACGGAGTGTCTGTGCGTCTGGTGGATTTTTCCGTGGGCGGCTTGTGCGTTATTTCGGGGCAATCTCACGCAGTGGGGGACATTGTATCCGTTTTCGCCAACTTTGCAATAGGAGGCCGGATCGACCTGACCGGCAGAGTGGTTCGGGTGGTGCCGGAGGGAACCTTCTGGTCGGTGGCGGTTGATCTGTCAGGCAATTATAAAACCCCTCCCATGCGTAAACCCTAGAATCCAGTTCAGAACCGGGGCTGTTTTGAAAAAGAACAGTACCCTGCTCAAGATGACCGCCCGCATCCTTCCGTCCGTAAGATCGAAACCGCCCCGGTTTGCATTCTCCTGCCACGCAATCGTTCAGATCCGGCCCTCCGGATGTTGCGGCCTTCCCACAGGAACGGACGGCGACCCCGTAAATTGTATATCCCACCGATTCCCGGGCGGATTCATGGAAATGGTCCAGGCTCGAGGCCCCCTTCACGGCTGCTCGTTTCGAAGGATTCCTCCCGAACTCGAAAAACTCCCGGCATCAGATTCCGCGGGCATCCTCGAGCAGCCAGGAGAAGATGCGCGGCAGTCGCGCCTGCCAGGCCTGCTCGTTGTGAAAAGCGCCCGGCTCCACCACGTAGCGCAGTTCGTGTTCCTGCATCCCGATCCCTTTGAGATGGTTGTGGAAGCGTCCGGCGGCATCCACGTAATCCAGGAACATACTGTCATGCCAGTACCGTTCCTGATCCCCTGTGTCCATGTAGAGCTTGATCCAGCGGCCTGTCGGGGCGTCCCAGAGCCGGAAGATTTTCCCGCCGGCCCACATGATCGTCGGGGAGACGGCGCCGATCCTGCCGAAAACGCCGGGAAACGCCTTTCCCAGGAAAAGGCTCATGAGCCCGCCCATGCTTGATCCCATCACCCCTGTCCAGTGGGGCTCCGGCAGGGTCCGGTAGGTCCTGTCGATGAAGGGCTTGAGGTGATGGGCCAGGAAATCGGCAAAGAGCCAGCCCCGTCCCGATGCGCCGACCGCCGGTTCATCCCAGGGAGAATACTCGGAGAACCGGTCCGGCGAGGAATCTACGGCTACGATGATCCAGGGCCGCAGGCCGCCTTCGGCGATGAGGCGATCCATGGCGCTGTTGGCGCACCAGGTGTGGTAAAGGGCCGATGCGGGATGGTTGAAGACGTTTTGCCCATCCAGCATATAGAGAACGGGAAACCGCCCATCGGGATCGCCGTCGCAGGCGTCCGGGGTGTAAATGCGGAGGGTGCGGCCCTTTTCCTCGGGGGGGGAATGAAAATCCGAGAGGATGTCGATGGAGCTCATGATTCCTCACCCGGGGCGAATTCGCGGCCTTCGTCCCACCCGGCCGAATCGTTGGATCCGCTCCGGCTTATGGGGGCCGGAAGGGGCCGTTCAATGGCATACGATGTTGTCATTCCAGTTCAGGGATTCAAGGTATGTCTTCACGCTGGCGATGGTGGCGAGAAACATCCTGGAGCCCGTCATGACCGTGAAGACGTCGTTTCGATTGCCGCAGGCGCCGGCAAATTCCGGTCCGATGACCACCGCCGGTTCCGGGGCGTCGGGCCGCTCCTGCAGGGCGTTCAGGTAGGTCTCCAGGCGGTCCTTGAGGATCTGAAAATAATCGATGGGCTGGCCGACCACCAGTCCAAAGGTTTCGGACAGGTTCGAAGAAAAATTCTGAACAGCCTGCCAGTAGCATGCGCCGATCACGTCCTTTTGCGGGGCGTTTCCCAGGCAGTAGGGGATGGCCCATCCCACGCTGATGATTTTCAGAATGTGCAGCTCGTATTCGACGGTATCGCGCTTGATGTCGGCCGCCTCGTGAAGATCGGCCATCAGCGCCTTGACGTCTTCCCTGTCCACGGCGAAATTGAAGAGGTCTTCCGCTGCCCGCTCGATGCCGGATTTTGCTTCGATTGACTTTTCCATCATAGGTATCACCGCAAATTTTTAAAGGTTCACATTCAATCCCCTGCTGCGCAGGTACTCCTTGACTTCCCGTATGCGGAATGTCCGGAAATGAAACACCGAGGCGGCGAGAAGGATTTGCGCCCCGCCTTTTACCACTCCTTCGTAAAAATGCTCCAGCGTCCCTGCGCCGCCTGATGCGACGACCGGCAGGGAGACCGCGTCGGCGATGGCCCTCGTGAATTCCAGGTCATAACCTGTGAGCGTTCCGTCACCGTCCATGCTGGTCGGCAGAATGGTCCCGGCTCCCAGATCCTGGCACTCCCTGGCCCAGGCAATGGCATCCTTTCCGACGGGTTTTGTTCCGCCGGAAACCACCAGCTCGAACCCCGACGGCATCTCCCTGTTTCTACGGGCGTCAACGGCCACGGTGATCCGCTCCTTGCCGAACTCCAGCGCCGCCTTTTTTACCAGGGACGGGTCCTGAACGGCGGCGCTGTTCATCGACACCTTCGAAGCGCCTGCTGCAAGGGTCAGCCTGATATCGTCAAGGCTTGCGATGCCGCCTCCGACCGTAAGGGGTATGGAAATAACCGAGGCCACATTCGTTACCCACTCCAGGCGCGTTTTCCTGTTTTCGAGGGTTGCGGCAATATCGAGCATGGCCAGTTCGTCGGCCCCCTCGCTCTGGTAGAATTCCGCATTCTCCACCGGGTCGCCGGCATCCTTCAACCCTACGAAGTTTACCCCCTTGACGACGCGGCCTTCCTTCATGTCGAGGCACGGCATAATCTTGATCGTTTCCATTTTATTCCTTTCTCACGCAGTGTCTTTTATAGTGATCGAAAAATTTTCATAGCACGGTGATCCCTCTTTTATCAAATACTACGATTCACGTTTTGAAAAATTGAGATCTGCCGAAATTTATAGTAGCATTCCGAAGATGAAAGCCGGGGTGATGCGATTCGATCGGGAAGACAAGTTTGGAGTGGCAACGAAGCATCGCTGTTCCGGCCCGTGATCCGGAGGCGCCTGAAGCAAGGAAGAAACTCGAGATGGGACCCTCCCCGCATCTCTTTGCCGCCGGCCGGATCGCGAAGCTGGCGACCAGAAACCGGATCAACCACGCGGCGACGGAAACCAATTCCCCCTATGCCGACGGCTTTCCGGGAACAGCCGGGCCGAAGCGGATCGTGGTCATCGGCGGCTGGCCCGATTGTTGAAGAAACAGCCGAATCGCAATCCTTTCAACTCATTCTCTGGACATTGAGGATAACCCATGTGCGGTCGCTTCGTCCTCCTTGCTGATTTTTCCGAAATCGCCGGAGATTTCGATATTCAGGAAGTATCGGGCGACGTAAGGACGGGCAGGGACATCTCTCCCGGCCAGCTGGTGACCGCTGTCGTTCGCCATGGAAAAAACCGGCTCGTCAATTTTCGCTGGGGATTGATCCCCCCCTGGGCGAAGGACCCGTCGATCGGCAGACGGATGTTCAATGCCCGGGCGGAAACCGTATCTGAGAAGCCCAGCTTCAGAGGCGCGTTTCAGAAGAGGCGCTGCGTGATCGTCGCCGATGGATTCTATGAATGGCAAAAGCTCAACAGGGCAAAAAAGCCCTTTTATTTCAGCCTTCAATCAGGAAGACCCTTCGGATTTGCCGGTCTTTACGAAAGCTGGCTGTCTCCAGAGAGGGAGCGGATTCAGACCTGCACGATCATCACAACCGTCTCCAATGAATTGATAGCGCCGATTCATGACCGGATGCCGGTGATCCTGGGCAGGGACGGCGCTTCGATCTGGCTTGACCCTGAAAATCAGAACGGGGAGCAGCTGCTGTCCCTGCTGAAGCCCTTTCCCGCGGAGGAAATGACCGTGGAGGAGGGCGTGATGAAACTGGCCCGATAGGAGGTTATTCATGGACAGGAACTTTCAAGACCGCTTTTTGGAGAAATGGACCAGATATTTTGCCGGTGCGGAATTGCCCATCGGGTTTTATTATTCCGATACCGCAGATCGGAGAAACAGGGCAAGAATTCCCAGGGGGCATCGCTGCATCATCGGAGATTTAGCGAAAGTCCGCATGGGAAGGCCCTTGTGCTTCGATGCAGGCACCATCGGCTGCTTCGGGGGAAAGCGATACCTCGGCTTTGAAAGCGCATTGGCCCCGGATTTTGAATATTTTCTATCCTGCGGCATTCCCGGCAAACTGGAGGGGGAGCGATACAAGAAGTCTCCGGAGCTTGTTACAGAGCATCTTCGGCACCAGAAGCCGTGGAAGGCGCCTGGAGAGTATATCCACTTCAAAAGAATCGACATGATGGGGGAAGAGGATCAACCCCTCGTGGTGATCTTTTTTGCCTGTCCGGATGTCCTTTCCGGCCTGTTCACCCTGGCCAATTTCGACCAGGCGGACCCCTGCGGCGTTTTTGCTCCTTTCGGCGCCGGCTGCGCCTCTATTGTGGACTATCCCTATCAGGAGCTTCAATCTCCCGAACCCCGGGCCGTTCTGGGAATGTTTGATGTTTCGGCGCGCCCTTATGTTCCTTCCAATGTGCTGAGTTTTTCCGTCCCCTGGCCAAAGTTCGTCCGCATGGTGGACAACATGGAGGAGAGCTTCCTGATCACCGGATCATGGAACAGCGTGCGCAGACGAATCAAAAAGACCGGGGATCGCCCCTGATCGGACGTTGCTGGAGCTGTCCTGAAAAACCCTGTAGGAGGGGATATTCATGGAGACAAAGGAAGAAGCTGTTCTGAATGCGATGACAAATGAGGGGAAGCCCATGCGGTCCGGCGACATTGCAGAGAAAGCCTGGATGGACCAGGAGGCTGTGTCCAGGATTCTTGCAACGCTCAGGAAGGAAAGGAAAATCTCATCGCCGAAACGGTGTTTCTACGTGCCCGTTTAAGAAGTGGGCTGGGCAAGGCCCTCGCTGCCGCCGGGCTCATCCTCCCCGGAAGGGTCATAGTTCAGGATGCTGCACAGTTCGTCGATGAATCCTCTTTGACCTGTGAGGAGTTTTTTCTTTGCAAGCGGGATGGGAAACCACCCGGCCCGATCCACTTCAGGAAATGCGGCCTGTCTTCCGGATTTTGGAGGCCATTCCATCGTGAAGGTGTTGCTTTGGACGGCCGCTGCGTCAAGGTCGCCTTCGAAGGCCCATGCGCTGACGATCTTTCCGCCGGCCTGCCGTTTCGGCGTTAAGCGTAAAAATGGGCCCTCCGCTTCACAGCCGGTTTCCTCTCTGAACTCCCGCGTTGCGGCCGGCAGGGGATCCTCATCCTCGAAGTATTCGCCTTTGGGAATGGACCAGTTCCCTTCATCTTTTTTTGCCCAATACGGTCCCCCCGGGTGCACGAGAAACACTTCCAGCCTGGAGTTCCGGTACCGGTACAGAAGGAGGCCCGCGCTTTTTTTTCTGTTGTGGATCGCCATGCCTTGCCGCAGGTTTCTCCTTCCGTTTCATCACAGATTTTGTATCACCTGATCCGCGGAATGCATTGCGCCGGTTTTTCCCTTACGACCGCGGCGGAGCGGATCTTTTCCGGAAATAAGCAAGCGTTGAAACGATCAGCATCATCGGGATGCCCAATTCGAGGATTTCCTCCATGCTTCTGAAGGACAGGGAAAGAGCCGCCGTTAATTCCAGGCCCAGGCGGCTCAATTTGGCTGACAGGCCGTCAACGCCCTTTGAGACGGCCATGAAGAGCAGGGCGACCCCGATGCTCATGGATGACGTCTCTTCTCTGACCTTCGCGGGAAATGTTTTCAAGTGCTTCCGGAGGCAGAGGATCAGGCAGGCAAGAAGAGCCAGGCAGACAAGGGCGCCGATCATCTTTTCGGGCAGGGGAACCGATGGGCTCAGGTAAAACTTGGATTTGAAGATGCCCATGGTTGTGAACCTCGTATGGAAGTCCAGTTCCCTGAGGCCGAAGGCGGCGACCAGAACGAACAGATAGGCGTGTTTCCTGAAAAAGTCCCAGCCTCCCTTCAAGATCATGATCAAAAGGACGAGAACATAACCGGCGGCAGACGCTATTTCGATGGGCCCGTTTTCCCTGACGAGGCTCCTCAGTGCTTGTTGATCCAGTAACTGGACGGAGGCGAGAAGGGCGACCAGACCGAAGATGGCAGCCATCATCAGACCGCGATACTTTTTTTCATCCTGGCGCATGTTCCTGTCCTCTCCCCGCCGGAAAGGCTTCCGGCCGGCAGCCGGAGCCCGCCTTGGCGCTCCCTTCTTCAAATCCCGCCGTCCTGTATGCGGAGGAATCAACCCGGCGCGCATCCGATCTGATTGTTGAATGGTTCCCCCATATCAGAATCGCTGAAAAAAATACATCGGCAATTAACTGAATGGCAGGGCTTGCAGGCGGGAAATTACCGGTTCTCCAAGGTCAGCCGGGAAGCAATTTCCCATGTTTTTGTTGCATGCAGGCTCAAAATTCCATATAAATATAACCTCCCCATTACGTGCACCGGTTCATGACCCTCTTACCCCTGTTGTCTGCACGTTTTCCATCGATCAGCCGGAATGGGATTTTCCTCCAGCGGAAACAGGCCCCGCATTTTGCGGGAACACTTTCTTTTTACGGCGGCCCCGGCTTTCGCACCATCGCTGACCTTTCGGATATGGCGCCACCTGCCCGGTCCGGTTTCCCGCTTTCATGAAAGCGTCGCGGCGCAAGGCAGCGGCCGGCGGGCCAACCTTCATCGATCACCGGAGGCATGTCACGCATCATGAACCTTGCCGATATACTTCAAAAATACAGAGATCACATTGCCCTGAAGTGGGCGCATCGCCTTCATGAAGAGGTCAGTTCCGGGTACGCCAGGCGCCCGTTGGAAGAGCTTCTTCAAACGACATCACAGGCCAGCGAAGCAAACTACGCCGCGATGGTCCGGGGGGACTTCTCAAAAGTAGACGCCTTCATCGTCAAGGTCTGCAAACTGCGCCTGGAAGGCGGCTTTTCTCTTTCGGAAGTCCAGAAGGCTTTTGAAATCTACCGGACGATCCTGATTCCGATCCTTGCGAAAGAGTTGACGGGCGATGCCCTGCTGGAGGCGCTGCAAAGCCTCAATGCCTGTTTGAGCCGGACCATCTTCGCGTTCAGCGACTATTTTTTGAATATGGCCAATGCCAAACTTCTTGAAAAGCAGAAGAAACTTGATGAAGACCTCCAGGCGGCCGCCGGGATTCAGCAGTGCCTTCTGCCGCAGAGGCAGGAAAAGAGCCGGAAGGACGAAGACCTGGAGATCGAGTGGAAGTTTACGCCTTCCGAAACGATCGGGGGCGACATCTTCAACGTGATCCACCTCGACGAGGATCACCTCGGGTTTTACATGATCGACGTCAGCGGACATGGGGTGCCCCCGGCCCTGGTGACGTTTTCCCTTTCCCAGACCCTTCAGCCCCACATGGGATGCACCATCAGGAAGAAGCCCGGCTGCACGCCGGATTATGAAATTGTCTCCCCGGGAGAAGTGCTCACGGCCCTGGACCTGGAATACCCCTGGGAGCGCTTTGAAAAGTTTCTGACCGTCATCTATCTCATCGTCGATATCCATCATGGCCATCTGGTCTACAGCAACGCCGCCCATCCCCCTCCCATTCTTCTTCATGCCGATGGGACCTTCGAACTGCTGGAAAAGGGGGGGACCATTATCGGTCTGGGAGGGGTCCTGCCCTTCGAGGAGGAGGATAAGGCCTTTTCAGCGGGGGATAAAATCATTATTTATACGGACGGAGTGTTTGAATTTACGAACGACAAAGGGGAATTGTTCGGGGAGGAAAGGTTTCACGCCCTTGTGAAGAGCCTGCATGGACTGGACATCGGTGCCATGCTGGATGAGATCGTCCGGGCCATCGAGGGCTTCGCTCAGGGAGAAAAGCTCAGGGATGATGTGAGCATCCTGGGGCTTGAGTTTAAGAAACGGATTCCCGCGGCCTGACCAGAGGAGATCCGGAGCCGGCGATTTTCCCTTTTTCAGGGCATCAACCGGGAGCGGATCGTACGGGTGATGCCTTCCAGGGTGTCATTGGGGCAGCGGCTCATGTCGAGCTCCCCGTCCCTGGCATAGGGGCTGAGGATCTCATACAGATCCTCCGGAAGCCCTCCGTATTGGCCGAGAAAGGAGCGGAGCCGCGCATGGAGACTGAAGATCCGCTTGCTTTGTTCCGGCAGGTCCAGGTAGCCATCGATGATCTTCAGAAGCCGGCTGCGGTCATGGGGAAGCTTTCCATACAAATCCAGGAGATTGGAGGCGCTGTCGCTCAGGAGTTCGGTTTCCGCATCAATACGGCTGATCAGGATCCTCAGCTCTCGGACGACCTGCTCTTCCGGGCACTCCGTGAAGCTGCCCTCTTTCACCGCCTGCTCCAGGGGCGTCTGGGGAAAAATTTCCAGCGTCCGGAGGCGGACAAAATCCGGGGCGGCGGCATTGATGACCCGGGCCGTTTCCAGGGCATGCTCCTCTGAACGTGCGGTGCCGCCGAGGCCGGGCATGATGTAAACCGAGCAGGAGAGGCCGGCTTCTTTCGTTTTCAGGCAGCCCTCGATGTGATCCGCGTTGCATTCCCCTTTGTTCACGAAGGCCAGGACCTGGTCGCTTCCGCTTTCAATGCCGAAATGCACCCGGTTCAGCCCGGCTGCGGCCATGGACCGCAGATCGGCGAGGCTCCGCTGCCTGGCCGCCGTCCGGGTCCGCCCGTAAACGGTGAAGCGTTGAAGGGACGGAAACCGGGATTTGATTTCGCCCAGGACCGTGGCCAGGAATTCCGGCTTCAGGATCAGCCCGTCCGCATCACCGAGAAAACAGGTTTCCCCTCCGGCCATCCGCCAGCTCAGCAGATGGGCAAGGCTGTCCTCAAGGGAAGGCTGGTCGTTGAACCAGGAGATAAACCAGGCCAGGCGAGGATCGACATCTTCCGGAATCTCCGCGGCTGCCTTCTGCGTCCGGGCTTCATGATGCGCTTTCCTTCCGGTCCGGCGGATCTCCTCGGCCAGTCCGGGAAGCTTTCCGTAATCGGCCCGGGTATACCCGTTCATGCCGATTCCGCCGGCCAGCATCCAATCATCGAGCTGCCTGGCCCTATCGATGTCTCTGCGGATTTCATCGAGTGAACGACGGGAAAAACGGGCCCCCATTTTGTAGACCGGGCAGAATGCGCACTTGTTCCAATAGCAGTTACGTGTCAGCCGAAAGGTCAGGCTGCTGTTTTCCGTGGGAGGCCGGATCGAACAGATCTCGAAGGGCTCCAGGCCGCCTGGATTCTTCTCGTTCATACGCTCAAACCTTTCTTGCTTGCGTCGATGCCCATCCTTAAATAATCCCGGAGTGGGGAAGGAATTTCGCTCGAGATCTCACTTCCATGGCGCCTTCTCTTACCGAAGCTGCTCTGGCAGGTGCTGCCGTCCATCGGCTCGCAACGTCGGACGACCTTGGACCCTTCCCGTCCGATCCGGCTGAGCAGTGGCGGCAGGCAAATCGAAATCCTCTCTGCGAAGGACAATTCGCCCTATTTTCCCCTTTTCCCGGACACTGTCAAGGACTATCGCTCAGGGATGTGGCAACTGCCCGTACCCTGCCTTCGGGGTGCGCCGGAGCGGAGACAGCATAGCGCATTGCGATGTTATGGGCTGCCCCGGCCGAGAATCGTCCGTACCGGAATCATCAACCCTTATTCTTCCACAGCATAACCCTGAGCGACCTTTCCGCTCCCACCGTTCTTCATGCCAGGTTTTAACTGGTAATTATGCGTAATTCTTTCCGTATTTACATTGTAAATGTTTTAGGGCTATTTTTTAGTACAGTAGGTTACCAAATTATCCTTCCTTAAACTTCCTTTGAAACGGCGCATATTGATTGTCCAGAGATGAACTCGGCAACATGTTCTCCAGCAAAGGGAGGGGTCAGCAGGCGTATTGAAGAGGTCCAACAATGCGAGACGCGGATTTCTTGCCGTATTTCTCCCGAAGCGGCCTCTCGCAATGAAAGCCACAGTGCCAGCAACAGTTCCATATTTTGCCGTACATACATTCTGAAGAAAGGAGTCTAAGCGATGCCTACGTATCTTCACCCGGGCGTATATGTGGAAGAAATCCCGAGTGGCTCCAAGCCGATTGAAGGGGTCAGTACATCCACAGCGGCGTTTGTCGGCTTCACCACGAAGGGGCCGGTCGCAGAGCCGACGCTTCTGTTCAAGTGGAGCGACTATGAGGAGCAGTTCGGCGGAATCCGCGATCTGGGGAAATTGGCCGCAGGCGACCCCATGGGGTTCGCGGTCTACAGCTTTTTTCAAAATGGAGGGACCGCCGCCTACATCGTTCGGGCCATCCTGGCAGAGAGCGCAGACACGGCCGAGGGATTCCTGGTCAATCCTGCCGATTCCACCCGGATCCTCCGCTTTTCGGCGGTAAATCCGGGGGAGTGGGGCAGTGAACTGCAGATCCGGTTCGAGGCCAAGACGGATGCACCCGGCTACTACACCTTGAAGGTCGGCGTCATGGATGGAAGCGAGTTCAAGGAGCGGGAGCGTTTCAGCGACCTGACCGTGGTAGACGACAGCGCTCCCGATTACATTGAGAGCAAGGTGAATGACGCCTCGACTCTGATCAACGTGGAGATGCAGGATGTCAGCCAGTACCTGCTGGGAGTGAGCATCAGCCGGGATCTTGCTGCCGTTGCCGACTTCAGCGTCCTGAACAGCCGGACCATGACCGTCGCTGTGGACGGGACCGCCCGGACGGTGAACTTCGGCGCCGGCGAATTCAGCGCCGCGAGCACTCTGGCCGATGTGGCGGGAAGCATTCAGACCCTGGTGAGGGGATCCGTCGTAGCCAACCCGGCGGTGCGCGATTTCAGCTGCGCCGCGGAAGGCAGCCGGCTTGTCCTCACTTCCGGTACCCGCCTCATCACCTCAGCGGTGGTGGTGACCGGTCCCGGAGACGCCACCGATGCCTCGACGGTTCTGCTGCTGGGATTGGCCAACGAAGGCACCCAGCGGACCGGGCAGCAGTCCCTGGACGCGCTTCTTTCCGGAATCGCCGGCCAGGTCTCCCTGGGCGGAGGAACCAATGGCAGTCTTCCCGATCAGGACGCCTACGACGACATCTTTGCCGCCTTCGAAAAGGTGCGTGACGTGAGCATCCTCTGCCTGCCGGGCCAGACCTGGAACACCACCGCCGAGCAGGGGGTCATCGACGCCGCCGTGGCCCATGCCGAGAAGATGAAGAGCCGCATGGTCATCATCGATCCCCCCCGGGGGGTGGAGCTCAAGACCGAAAAGGCGGTCAACGACCTGGGATTCAAGCCCAAGACCTACTCGGTGGTCTACTATCCCTGGGTCAAGGTGGCCAACCCCTTCTACAGCGCCGAGAGGAATCCCGGTGTGCCGTCCACCCTGCTGGTGGCGCCCAGTGGTCTTGCCGCCGGCATGTGGGCCAAGATCGACGGCCGCCGCGGCGTCTGGAAGGCTCCGGCGGGGGTCGAAACGTCGCTTCTGGGCGTGGCCGGCATGGAGTACCCGGTGGAAGACGGGGAGCAGGACTCCCTGAATCCCCTGGGCATCAACTGCCTGCGGAAGATGCCGGGCTACGGGCCTGTCATCTGGGGGAGCCGCACTCTCGCCACCAAGGCCGACCCCGAGTGGCGCTACGTTCCCATCCGGCGCACCGCCATCATGATCGAGCAGAGCATCTACAACGGCATCCAGTGGGCGGTCTTCGAGCCCAACAACCATAACCTCTGGGCCTCTCTGCGGGCCAACATCGGGTCCTTCATGGACGGTCTCTTCCGGGCCGGGGCCTTCCAGGGCGAAAAGGCTAACGATGCCTACTTCGTCCGCTGCGGCCTCGGGGACACCATGAATCAGGGGGACATCGACCGGGGCCAGGTGATCGTCATTGTCGGTTTCGCCCCCCTGAAGCCCGCCGAATTCGTCATTGTCCGCATCCAGCAGAAGGTTGCTGAACAATAAATTTCTTTTCAACAGCCGAATCAAAGGAGGCTTGTGATGGCAGCACCGCTCTTTCCAGTCAACACACATCGGTACGATCCCTACCGCACCTTCAAGTTCCAGGTCGTCATCGACGGCAAGGTTGTGGCGGGGCTGAAAAAAATGGGGGCCCTCAAGAAGAAGACGACGCCGGTGAAGTGGCGCGCCTCCAACGATCCGTCCCACGAGCGGATCATGCCTGGGGGAACCAGCTACGATCCCGTGAACCTGGAGCAGGGGCTTACCCACGACCCGGTCTTCGAGAACTGGGCGAACCTCGTCAACAACATCCAGGGGGACGCCGCCCTGTCCCTGAAGAACTACCGCAAGGACATCATCATTAACGTCCTGAACCTCCAGGGGAAGGTGGCCATATCCTACAAACTCTACCGGGCCTGGGTATCCGACTACCAGGCGCTGCCGGATCTCGATGCCGGGAACATGAACACCGTCGGCATCCAGTCCATCACCCTGCAACACGAGGGGTGGGAGCGGGATACCAGTGTTGCCGAGCCGGCTGAGTCCTGATGCGGCTCCCCGGCGGAATCCTCCGTGATGGCGTCCGGCGCCGGGATTTTGCCTTCCGCCCCCTGACCGGGGTGGTGGAACTGGTCCTGGCCGAGGCGGCCGAGGAAAACTCCCCCATGCCGGCCAGGGTGACGAAGGCCCTGGCCGCCGCCCTGGAGCACGTAGGGGGGGAGCTCCCCTTGCCGGCCACCGTGGCGGCGCTTTCCGTGGGCGACCGCCAGTTCCTCATGGCGAGGCTGGCCGTGGAGTTCGGCCTGGGGGAAACCTGGTTCACGGCCCCTTGCCGCAGGTGCGGCGAACGGTTCGATTTTGCCGTGGACTACCGGAATCTGCCGGTGAAGGAGGCGGGGCCCGGGTATCCTTTCGCCGAGGTGGAGACGAGCCTCGGAAGATGCCGATTCCGCGTGCCCAGCGGGGCCGACCAGGAAATCCTTGCGGGCCTTGCCGATGACCGTGCGGCCATCCCGTGTCTTGTGAAATGCTGCCTGGTGGCACTTGCCGGCCGGCGGGTGGAAGATCCCCTCCCTTCTGGTGACAGGATGGAGGCCTTTTCCCCCGGCGACGTGGCCAGGATCGAGGCGGCCCTGGAGGAGGCAGCGCCGGAGGTGGCCGTGTCCGTGCAGGCCGCCTGTCCCGCCTGCGGCACAGCCCACGGGATCGATGTGGATCCCTACCGGATTCTATATAACCGGCTCGGGGAGGGACTCCTTCGGGAAATCCATATCCTCGCCTCCACCTACCACTGGAGCGAGGCGGAAATCCTGGGGCTTTCCCTGCACCGGCGCAGGCGCTACCTTGATCTGATCGACGAGGCGCGGGGAATGACGCGTTCCGGAAGAGGAACATGATGGGATTTTTTGCGGATATTCTACGCGACAGCCGCAGGGGGGGCACAGCCGCCCGCGTATCCGCCGCGGCGCCTGCCGCAGGCAGCGGGAGCGGCACAACGGGAGTGCGGCTCCGGGAAGAGAGCGGCGGCCAGCCGATGTATGCGGGGCAGACGCCGGTTCAGGACGGGTCTTCCGCCCGCAGGGTCCTGGACCCTGTACCCACGGAACAGACCTTGATTGCGGGACGGCACGGGATGACAACGGAAGGCGCAGACCTTCACGATCCTGGAACAGGGGAGCAGGGAGATTGTGGAAGCGCCCGGGCGGTCATAAGCGATTCCTTCATGGGGGAATCTTCGCCTGGAGAGGCGCTGTCTCGAATCGGCGAACGATTTGAGGAGCCACGGGTCGAGGGGCACACGGCGGAGCAGACGGGTGGTCCGGCCGAGGAGGATGAGGAGGCTTCCGGTTTGCCTGCCGTGAGCATGGAGAGCGATACAGCGGAGATAAGACTTCGGGAGGAGGGCGGCGGTCCGCCGGTGAATGCGGGGTCAGGAACCCTGCAGGATGGTGGAGCCGTCACCCGCCGGGTGGTGGGCCCTTCACTTTCGGAATACACCCCGGGTTCGGGAATTCCGGAGGTGACGATGAAAGGCGTAAGCCTTCCCAATCCTGCGGCACGAAAGCAGGCAGGTCGCGAAAGCGCCCGAACGGAATCGGACAGGTTCCGCGTTGAGTCGATGAAGTCGTTTCACGACGGTGATTCTATCGATGCTCCTCTGGTTCCAGTGGACGCGAGGGATTCATCCGTACGGGAATCTTCGTCCGGAGATGCGGCGTCACGAACCGGGAAAGTGTCTGCGGAAACGCAGGGGAGACGGCAAGCGGGATTGAACCGTGCGGGCACCATCACCCCTTCTGATCAATCGGCAGAAACAATGAAGGAGAATCATGGTATGGAGCAGGCCGCCGGGCTGCAGGGGAAGACTTTTCCATCGGCGGCAGGGGAAGTTCCTGCGGACACGGTGCAGGAGGAACTTCATCACGGCGGTATGCCGGCCGCCGCCCCGTCTTCGACTCCTGATTCCAAAAGTGTGGAGCGGTTCCAGCGGCCGTCCGTCCGTCCACTGCCTCCGATCCCGAAGGACAGCGAAGAAAAAGGGTCCGGCCGTTCCCTTCCGCCCCCGGAACCCCAGGTCCGGATCGGCGCCATCGAGGTCGTGGTGGTTGTCCCGGCGCCTGCAGATCGCTTGCCCCGGAGCGGGGAGCGCTCCCGGCCGGATCTGGCCAGCCGCCACTATTTGAGGAATTTCTGAATATGGCCCTCCCGCGTTCATCACTTTCCCGCGTCTGTCGCGCCATTGCCGACTTCGTCAGCGTGGGGCTCGACGCCAGCGCCAATTCGATCCAGGTCATGATCGGCTCTCCAGCCAGCGCCGCGCCGGCCGTAACCGACACGACCCACCGGGTGAACCTCTTCTTCTACCGGATCGAACCGGCGGGTTTCTTTACTGGCGACACTCCCGGCGATCCCTGGTGGGTGCGGCTCCACTGCCTCATCACCGGTTTCGGCATCGAGGAGGAACAGGTGAGCGCCGGAGAGAACGACCTGCGCCTCCTCGGCGAGGTGATGCGGCTCCTCCACGAGACGCCGGTGCTGTCCGCGCTCACGGTGGACGACGAGACGTTCCGGCTCCAGATGGTCTTTTTCCCCCTGGGCGCCGATGACCTGAATCACATCTGGTCGACCCAGGGTGACGTGAGCTACCGACCCTCCATTGCCTACGAAATGGCCCTGGCTCCGGTGCTCCCCCGGGAGCCTCGTCCCGAAAGCCCTCTGGTGGGGCGGATCGGTTCCGAAGTCCGCGCCGTTTCCGCAGCCCGCACCGCACCCTTTTCCGGGGCGGCCGCCGCGCCGCCGGTTCTCCGGTCGACGGTGGACACCTCGCGGCCGGACTGGGCACCCGCCATCTGTTTGGTGGCAGAGGGGGTGTGTGCCAGCAGTCTTCTCTTCGCCCTGGGGAGTCAGGAACTGACCGATTTCGTTCCCGCCGTCTGGGTGGCCGGGGAGCCGGGAGCCGCCGTCACCCTTGCCTGGCAGCGATGGACGAGCACAGGAGGCTGGCAGGATGTGGCGGACAGGATGGACACTTCGGCGACGGACCTGACCCTCGATCCCGAAATGGGCTCTGACGCACAGACCGTTGAAGTCGCCCTTCCCGTGGATCTTGTCTCCGGCGGAGGCCAGGCGGTCCTCTATGCCGAGCGGAGCTGGGTGCGGGGGGCGGACGGAGTGACGCTGAAGGTGCGGAGCAATCCCCTCCTGGTCACCGTCTACGGAGGGCCGTGATGGAATCCACCGTGCGGACCAGGGGAGAGGCGTGCTTCGCATCCGAATGGGAGAGGATAAGCCTGCTGGCCCACATCCTGGCTGAGTCCCGTCAGGGGCGATCGGCGTCCCAGGGTGAGCTGGATCGACTTCGGACGTTGCAGCAGCAGGTGGAGGCCTTTCGCCGGGAGGAGGGGAGATGGGACGCGGTGACGCCCTCGGGACTCTCTTCTCTGGAGTTCGACGTCCTCGCCTGTGCGGTGGCACCCGAGGCGGAACCGCGGCTTGGGTGGCTCTTTCAGGCGCTGCAGCCCGGAGCGCCGACTCCTTACCCGACGCCGGCCCTCCTCCAGGAGATCCTGGCCGTGGCACCCGAGGAAACGGCGCTTCTCTACGGCGCCCTTTCCGAGGCATCCCCCCTGCGCATCAATGGCCTCATTGAAGTGGAGGGGGGAGACCCCTTCCAGCCGCTCCGTCCGGCAGCGGGTGTGACAGCCCGGCTTCTGGGTCGTCCTGCCGTCACCGGGGATCTGCCGGGGGCGGTCCTGGTGAAAACTCCGGCCCGGTGGGAAGATCTTGTGCTGCCGCAGGACCGGGTTGCCATGCTCCGGGAGTTTCTCCTCTGGATCACCCACAAGGCCATCGTGGTCGGAGAATGGGGAGGCAGCGATTGCGGCGGTCCCGTTGGGCTCTTCTCCGGCCCGTCGGGGACGGGAAAGACCTTTGCGGCCGCGGTCCTCGCCGCCAGACTGGGTTGGCCCCTCTACCGGGTCGATCTTGGGCGGCTGGTGAGCAAGTACATCGGTGAAACGGAAAAGAACCTGAACCGCCTTTTTGATGCAGCCCACGGCCAGCCGATGATCCTGCAGTTCGACGAAGCAGACAGCCTCTTCAGCAAGCGGGGAGAGGTGAGGGAGGCCCGGGATCGCTACGCCAACATGGAGGTGAGCCACCTGCTGGCCCGCATCGAGTCCCACTCGGGGCCGGTGATTCTCACCACCAATCTCCGCAAGCACCTGGACCCGGCCTTTGCCCGCCGCTTCCAGGTGGTGGTGGATTTTCCCCGCCCCGACGCCGAGGCCCGGACACGGCTCTGGCAGCGGCTCCTGCCGCCCAGGATGCCGAGGGAGCCAGGGGTGAACCCCGCCTTTCTCGGTGCCGCCGTTAACCTGACCGGCGGGAGCATCCGCAATGCCGCCCTCCACGCGGCCTACCTGGCCGCCGGTGCGGGGAGGCCCCTGAGCCTCGGCCACGTGGCCCTGGCGATCTGGCGGGAGCTGGGCAAGGACGGCCGGGAACTTTCCCCCACGGACCTGGGACCCATGGCACCCTTCCTCCCCGGGGAGGCGCCATGCTGACCATCGAACGCCTGCGCCTGCAGTTGCCCCACGCCTTCCGGGACCGGGCCGGGGAGATCGCCCGCCTGGTGGCGGAGGAACTGGCAGCGGTCCCGATGACGGCCGACCTGCAGCTGGACCGGCTGACGGTGCCGCCGGTGGAGGTTTCTTCCCTGGCCACCGACCGGGATGTGGCCAGGGCTGTAGCGACATCGGTTTATACCGGAATACGGAACGAAACGAGGTAAGAGATGCTCAACACCGTCAAGGGAATGCTGATCGAATACGCCCTCTCGATTCCGCCGCTGGTGCTGGTCTTCGACTTCAACCCCCAGTCCCTCACCCGCACCCGCACGCTCACCCTGCGGACCGGAAGCGCCCCCGGCACCCGGGGGGGATACGACTTTGCGCTTCCCACGGAGACGGCGCGGGTGGCCCAGGGGGTCACCGTGCAGCCGGAAAGCTTTTCTCTGGATATCCTCCTGGACGCCACCGACCGGATGAGCGACCCGAATCACCCCGATTATTCCATTGCCTGCCAATTCGGCATCGAGCCGGAGCTGGATACGCTGCGCACCATGGTGGAGCCCAAGGCCCAGGGGCCCGGCGGTTTCCAGACCCTGGCGAGCCTCGATCTCGGCGGCCAGCGGGCCTTCCAGCGGAGCGAATCCGCATCGGTGCTGCTGCTGGTATGGGGAACCCATGTCCTGCCCGTGTTTCTCACCAGCATCCGCGTGACCGAAGAGGCCCATCTCCCCTCCCTGGTTCCCTATCGGGCACGGGCCAATCTCACCATGCAGGTCATCGAAGGGAACAACCCCTTCTACCAGGTCGAGAAGGTGAGGCAGGTGATTGGGGCGGCACTTAACTCGGGACGCACCGTGATCGGAGGGATTTTCTGACATGTTCCAGAAGGGGAGCCGCTACGAGAAAAGCCAGACCTTCAAGCCGTCCTCCAACGGGGTTACGGTTTTCGCGGGAATCCGCCCCCGGACCATCGGGTCCGCCACCGGCGTCGTGGAGCATGTGGTGAAAGCCGGCGACCGGTTGGACCTCCTGGCGCGCCACTATTACAACGACGATCGCCTCTGGTGGCGGATTGTCGACGCCAATCCGGACTTCTTTTATGGCGGCGACATGATGCTGGAGGAGATGGAAGGACGGGTGATCCTGATCCCGAAGGCGAAGGAGTAGGGCATGATCCTGGATCTCTTTACGTCAAAACGCCGCGAGCCGGCCGAGTGCATCATCCGTGTGGGGAGCGCGGGTCTTGAGATTCCCGACCTTTATCCCTTTCTTACGGAGGTGACGGTGGATGCCGGCCGGGCCGAGCCGGCGGTGGCGGTGATCACCTTCGAAAGCCGCCGCGACGAAGAGGGGAAGTGGCTCGTCCAGGACGACGGTCGTCTTGCCCCCTGGGAGCCCATCGTTATCGAAGCGGCTTTCGGCAGCGACACCGAGGAAATCATGCGGGGGTATATCCGGGAGGTTCGGGCCGACTATCCGGAAGACGCCGGAAGTGCGCGGGTGACGGTGGAATGCAGGGATGACTCCCTGGCCCTGGACCGGGAGCATGTCCGGACGGTCTGGGGTGGTGACGCCCCTACGACCGACCAGGTGATCGTTTCCGCGATTCTCGGAACGTACGGCCTCTCTCCGGACCCGGCCAGCGAAGGCGGCCAGACGGGCCTCGTCATCAACCAGGACGGGACGGACATCGACTTTCTCCGGAGGCGGGCCGAGGCCAACGGCTACGACCTCATCTTCCGGGAAGGGATGGCCTATTTCGGCCCCATGCGCCTCGACGCGGAACCCCAGGCGACCATCATGGTGTACGCCGGCAAGGATACCAGTGCCTATAGCTTTTCGGTCCGCGACGACGGACATCAGGCTGACCGCGTTTCCTTCGACCGGGCCGAGACTGCCGGGAGCGGAACCGTCTCCGAGACGGTGGAACCGAATCTGCCGCTTCTTGGGAACGAAGCGGCCACAGGGGCCGGCAGCGGTCTCCCGGACTTCGCCTGGCGCATGAGCCGCCAGGGGGAGATGAGTGAAGACGAATGGCGGGCCCGGGCCCAGCGCCGGGCGAACGACCTCTCCCTCCGGGTGAAGGGGGAGGGGGAACTGGACGGTTCTCTCTACGGCCATGTGCTGCGGGTGGGGGAGCCCGTCGGGGTGGACGGTGTGGGGGAACGGTACGGCGGCATCTGGTTCGTGGATACCGTCAGGCACCGCTTCAGCACCGAAGGCTACCGTCAGAGCTTCAACCTGCTGCGCAATGCCTATGGCGACAACCTGGGCAGCGGCGCCGGTGGTCTGCTGGACGGCGTTCTGGGGGGATAGATGGAAGACCTGCTTCTTGAGCTGGCTCGGCAGTACCGGAACCGCTACTACGGCAAGTACCGGGGGTTTGTGACGGACAACGACGACCCGGAGAAAAGGGGGCGGATTCGCCTTCTGGTGCCGTCGGTTCTCGGCGAGACCCCGACCGGCTGGGCCCTTCCAAGCCTGCCCTTCGGCGGCCTTGCCGACCAGGGGCTCTTCGTGGTTCCCGAGGTGGATGCCCAGGTCTGGGTGGAGTTCGAGGCGGGGAACGTGGACCTGCCCATCTGGACCGGTACCTTCTGGCAGGCGGGCGGCGACCCGCCGGCGGAGGCGGACAAGTCACCCCCGACGACCCGGTTGCTGAAGACCCCGTCGGGACATGTCCTCCAGTTTGACGACGAATCGGGGAAGGAGAAGTTCCGCCTTGCCCACCCGGCCGGGACCGAGATGACCGTGGATGAAAAAGGGACGGTCATTGTGGCCGACGCCAAGGGGAACACCCTGACCCTTGACGCCGACGCCGGCCAGGTGATCGTGGAGGACGCCAACGGCAATTCCATCACCCTGTCATCCAGCGGCGTCGCCATCGAAGACGCCAACGGCAACAAGGTGGAGATGGCCGCTTCGGGAATTACCGTCAAGGGTCAGCAGGTGGTCGTGGAGGGGCAGATGGTGATGCTGGCGGGACAGGGAGGAGAGCCGATCATCAAGGGACAGAGCTTCCTCACCCTTTTCGCCACTCACGTCCATCCGAGTGCCATGGGTCCCACGGGCCCGCCGATTCCCCAGGGAGAGATGAGTACGCTGTCCATGAAGGTAAAAACAAGTTAGGAGCATCTCTGATGAACCGAATGGCCGATCCCCCCTATATGTCCTTTCCGCTTCGCATCGGAGACCACGGAGCCGTCGTGGCAGACCGCCGGTCCCATGTGCGGCAGCAGATCGAGCAGGTTCTCTTCACAAACCCGAACGAGCGGATCTTCCGCCCGGAATTCGGGGCCGGGCTTAAGCAACTCGTCTTCGAGCCCAACGCCTCGGTCCTCTGGGAGATCACCCGCAAACGGATCTCCTCGTCCCTTGGCGAAGCCCTCCGGGGAGAGGTCGACCCCAAGAGCCTGGAGGTGGTGGTGAGGGGGGAAGGGGAGAAACTCCTGATTACCGTGTCCTACACCCTGGCCGCCATCGGCCACGGGGAGCGGCACGAATTCCTGGTGTGAGGCCATGGCCGAGAATCCGAAGAGCATACTGACCTTTGAAGGCTACTGCCCCGACTGCGCCGAGCGGCGGGTAGAGTTTCCCCAGCCCCTTCCCGGCCCGGGGGACGACTTTGACTGGCTCGCGCGGGACTACGACAGCTTCCGCCGCCTCATGCTCGAAGAACTGGCGGGACGCTTCCCGGAGAGAACGCGCTGGACCGCGGGAGATCTGGAAGTGGTCCTCGTGGAGGTTCTGGCTGCGGTCCTTGACCAGCTTTCGGACATGGCCGACCGGGTGGCGACGGAGGCGTATCTGGAGACGGCGAGGCGCCCCGAATCGGTGCGGAGGCTCCTCTCACTCATCGGCTACGATGCGGCCACGGCCGCCGGCCTGGAGGACGATCCCCCCGCGACTCCGGGTGGCAAGACCCGCTGTGAAAAGCTCGATGAGCTCTGGCGCCGAAATTCTCATCTTATGGACCCGGCCCGCCTCGAAGGGCCTCGATCTATCCACACCCAGCGGCGGATGGTGACCGTGGCCGATTATGCCGACCGGCTTGCCGATCACCCCCTCGTTCTGCGGGCCAGCGCCTGGAGCGCCTGGACCGGATCGTGGCCCACGGTCCGCATTGCCACGGTCCTCTGGAGCGACCATCTCCTCGACGAAGAGGGACTCTCCTATCCAGACGACCTGCGGGGACGGGTTGAAGCGTTTCACCAGGAGCGCCGGATCTGGCAGCCGGCCTGGGGAAGCGATCCCCCCACCATCCGGACCATCCTCCATCCCTATCTGGAGGCATGGCGCATGGCGGGCCAGGAGGTGGTGCTGGAGGATGCGGTGCCGGTGGCGATCAAGATGTTCATCTCCATCCGGGTGCGGGAGAACTACTTCCAGTCCGAAGTCCGCAACGCCGTCCGCCAGGCCCTCGGCACCGGTCCGGGAGGATTCTTTGAACCGGGGCGCCTCGGCTTCGGGCAAGATCTCTTCGCCAGCGACGTCTTCCAGACCCTCATGTCCCTGGACGGGGTCGAAAACGTCTGCCTCAACCGCTTCAAGCGGCTCGGCGATCAGTACCCGGACCAGACCGACACGGGACGCATTCCCCTCGAAGGGCTCGAAATCGCCGTCTGCGTCAACGATCCGGGCCGACCTGAGATGGGCTACATCAACCTTACACTGACCGGAGGGCGCCGAGGATGAGTAACGGAACCGACCTCACCCGATGGAACCGCGCCGGCCTGAACCGCTTCAGGTACGTGGACGGCAATGCCGTCACCTTCCTGGAGCTGCTTCGGGCTGAGCTTGCAAGCCGCTTTCCCGACTGGCAGGAGGTTAAAGACCTTCCTTCCACGGAAACGGAAGTCGAGCGCCAGGAGCGGATGCTGGAGCAGTATCATTCTCCGCGCCGGGACTGGGCCTGGGAAATCGTCCGGGTTCTGGCCCGCGCCTCTCATGTCCTGACCGAGCACCTGGACGCTTACGCCAACGAGGGGTTTCTGGGCACCGCTACCCAGTGGGACACGGTGCGGCGGCTGGTGGAGATGATCGACTACCACCCGGCCCCGCCGGCCTCGGCCTCCACCCGGCTCGTTATCGACGCAAAGGAGGCGGGAACCCTTCCGGCGGGCTTCGCCGCGAAGCATACCCCTGCCGACGGGAGTGCCCCGGTGGTCTTCGAGACCCTGGAGGAACTGAAGGTGGACCCGCTGCTCAACAGTCTCCGTCCCGCCGAATACAACCGGAACCCGGAGCGTCTCGAGGGCGAACTCCTCCTGCTGGAAGGGGAGGTGGAGGACCTCAAAACGGGTGAACCCCTGGTCCTAGAGGACACGGAGAGTAAAATTCTCCGGGCCTACCTTATCGTGGGGACCCGGCTTGTCGAAGGAAATACCGAGGTGCGTGTTTCTCCCCGGCTCTCCCACCGGCTCCGGAAGGGGTACACCCTCATCCACGCCAGGCCGGCCGAGAGGCTTGTCCCCATCGGCCCTGCCGCCAAGGGGGCCGAGTTGGAGCGGGTTCTGCGCCTCACCGAAGAACCGGAGGGGCTCCTCCCCGGAATGGTCATCTATCTCGGCGATGGGGCCGAAGACCTCTACCGCCGGGTTTTTTCCGTGCGCGGGAAGCGGCTCGTCCTTGACACCGATGTGGGCCCCCTGCGCCTCGACACGGCCCGGATCGGCTATCCGGTCACCCTGTCGGTGATCGCCCAGGAGGAGCGTCCCGTGGACAACCCGGACGCCGTCATCTACGCCCTCCGGGTGGCCGGGGACTGGTCGCGGCTCGCCGACCGGCGGGTCGCCCAGGAGACCGTCGCCGTCATCAACAAGAAGAAGCACAAGCATCTCCCCTTCTATTCGGTAACGGCGGCCCGCTACCACCTGGTCGACAGCGAGGATCCCCGCGGGGGATATACCATCCTGACCCTTTCGTGGAACAAGAGCGACCATTCCTTCCCCCTGAACAACCCCCAGACACTCCTGGCGCCTCCGGCGGGGGCCGGGCCATGGAGAACCGACACCTACCTGGAGAAGAAGGATGGGCACCTCCCGGCCTCCGTCATTACGGGGAAGCCGAAAAAGACCACGGCCGGCGACCTGGCAGTGGTCGTCATGGGGCGCCAGACCGCCTGGGCGCGGCTCGCCTCGGTGAGTGTCGACCTGGAGCGGGAGGAGGCGACACTCACGGCGGAAGGGACATGGAAAGACCGGGGAGGCGGGGATTTCTTCCTCGCGGAGACGAGGGTTTACGCCCACTTCAAAGACGAGCTCCGCATCGTTTCCTGGCGGGAGAACACTCAGCCCCTCTCTGGAGCCCGCATCCCCCTTTCAGAGGTGCCAATGGCCCTGGAGAAGGGGCGTGTCCTTATGGTGGAGCGAACCGACAGCCCTGCATCCGCTTTCTTTACGAAGGTGACGAAGATGGAGGGGAAAACCCTGGTTCTGGCACAGGACCTGTCTGCCGGTTTTTCCCGGGGAAACACCATCGTCTCGGGAAACGTGGTCCTGTCAGGCCACGGGGAGAGCAAAGGGGAAAAGGTCCTGGGCAGCGGCGACGCCACTCGATCGAGCCAATCCTTCGTCCTCGCCGAGGCAGGGGTATCCTTCGTGGCCGATTCAACGCAGCCTGCCGGGGTGAGGGCCGCCATCAGCCTTTCCGTGGCCGGTCGGGTCTGGGAGCAGGTTGGGAACTTTGCCTCTTCAGGACCCAGCGACCACCATTACACGGTCCGCATGACGGAAGCGGGGCATCTCCTGTTCGCTTTCGGAGATGGAGTGCGGGGCCGCCGCCTGCCCACCGGCACGAACAATGTGCGCCTCACCTTCCGCTCCGGGACGGGACTGGGGGGGAATCTCCCCGCCGGAAGCCCCTTCAAACCAGGCAAACCCCACCGCCTGGTGGAAAAGGTGCGCCAGCCCCTTCCCGCCACCGGCGGAAATGACCGGGAAGGCGTGGAGTCCCTGCGGGAAAATGCCCCGGCAACGCTCCTTACCCTGGAGCGGGCCGTCTCCCTCGACGATTTCGCCTGGCTGGCCATGGCCCAGAGCAGCGTCTGGCAGGCCCGGGCCTTCTGTCGTCCCACGGGACTCGGTCGAAGCGACAAGGTGGAGGTGGTCGTGGTCCCCGCGGGGGGCGGGGAACTGGGACCCCTCGCCGAAGCCCTTACCGGCTTCCTCACGGCCCACGCCGTGCCGGAGGTGGAGGTGACGGTGCTGCCCTTCGAATCCCGCACCTTTGATCTGGAGCTGCTCCTGACCGTGAATGCCGACGCCTACAATCCCGATACGGTGGCTGCCGCCGTGAAAAGCGCCGTCCAGGACGCCTTTTCCCTCCGGAAACGGAAACTTGGGCAGGATCTCTTCCTGAGCGAGGTTTACCAGGTGGCGGAAGGGGTGACGGGCGTGGAACACTCGGTCGCAATCATCAATGATGACAGGGCGGCCAGGCGGGTGGCTTCCGGCGACCGGGAGGTCCTTACACTGGACAAACTCGTGGTCACGGTTGCAAGCGAGTCTGCAGCCACCCCCTCTCTGTGAGCGGCTACCGGGACGGGGAACGCGCGGAAAGCGAAATTTCGCAACCCGAGGACCGTCTTGGATGAGGAGTCTCCGCCGCATTCGGCCCGGCGGGAGGTCTTGAGCGAGGTGAAAGAACAGGAGACGACGATATGGCCACGGACAAACTGACAACTGCCATCGGCAAGCAGCTCTACCGCGTCCTCCCCGAGGTCTACCGGACCCGAGACGGCGAAGAGACCGGAGGACAGGAGGATCTGGCGCGGTTTCTCGACGCCTGCGGAGAGCTCCTTGACCGGATCCGAGCCACCCTGGACCAGCGGCTGGCCGACTCTTTTCCCGACAACCCGCCGGCGGGGACCGCATGCCAGCCCTGGCTGATCCCCTACTTTGCCCAGCTGTTGGATGTACGCCTCGTCTCACCGGACGAAAAGGGACGGCGCGACGAGGTGGCCAATGCCGTGGCGTGGCGCCAGCGGAAGGGGACTCTCACGGTCATCGAACAGATCGCCGAAGCGGTGGGGCAGATGGAGGCGGAGGTCGGGGAGGGGTGGCGGCGGACCGCCGCCACTCCCCGCATCGGCATGCCGCGGCTTCCGGCCGGGGCGTTGGGGGAAGAACCCGCCTTTGATGATTTTCAGCGGCATCCCCTCTGGGCAGCCCGGCATCCCGACCTCCCAACGGCCACGCCGGATTTGCGCTACCCAGCCCGGGCCATGGAAGTGGCCATGGCCGCCGGTGAATTTCCCTCAAACCCCGCCGCGAAGCTGACCACCTTTGCCGGAGTGCCTGTCTGGTGGCGCCAGGTAAATCCCCACGGTGCGCCCTGTTTCCCTGAGAGTTTCGACGACGTTTCCCGCCGCACCGTCGATCTCCGCACCCCCGACTGGCGGCAGGGGTACAGCCACCCCAAGCGGGTGATCCTCCATGCGCCGCCCCCCTTGGGCTTCTTCTCACCCGGGCTCTTCCCCGTCCATAAGGGAGATAGGACCCTTGACGAAAAAAAGGAGCATCTGTTGGAGGACCTCATCATAGACGGCACCCTAACGGTGAAAGCCGGGAGGGTGAGGCTCAGGCGGTGCGCGATCCGGGCCCTTGAAGTCGACGTCCCCGCCGCGACTATGGACGAGCCGGTGGTGGATGCGCGGGAGTGCCTCTTTGAAAAGATGGATGTGCAGGGCCTGGCCCGCCTCGAATACTGCACCGTGCTGGGCAACTGCAAAACCGGCAGGCTCCAGGCCAGCGATTGCCTCTTCGCCGGGGAACTGGAGCTGGATCCCGGACTGGTGAAATATCCCCACTGCATCCGCTTCTCCCGGATTCCGCCGGGAGTCTTGACAACGCTCCTGACCCACCGCAACACCACCGAGAAGCCGGTTTTCCATGCCTTCGAGTTCGACGAGGGAGGGGAGGTCGTCCGCCGAACCGCCCGGTTCGGAGAGCCGGGATGCGCCGTTCTCCATCCCGCCACCCCGGAGGCGGTCCGTTTCGGGGCCGAGGACGGCGGTGAAATGGGAGCCCACCACGGATGGCGTTACAGCCTCCTTCTGGCGGCGGTACTGGACAAACTGAAGGAGTTCCTCCCGGTGGGGATGGAGGCGGTCATCGTGCCGGATCTCCGATTGCACCGGCTCCCCTTTCCGCCATGCGACACGAATTGATTTCCATACTTCAGGAGTAACCCATGAAAACGCAAATCTCACGCGACAGTTTCCAGCCGGACAAACGCTACTCCGGCATCCATCAGCAGCAGGGACGGATGATCACCGACTCCGACTGGAACGAACTGGTGGCCATCTGCCGGGAACAACTCACCCAGGCCCTCGTCGATGTGGTCGGCAACGGCTCGCCCCGAACCGGCGCCGTGTCCATCACGGGCGACCGGAAGATCCAGCCCGGCGACCTGTATGTGGATGGCTTCCGGGCGGAGTTTCCGGGGGAAATGCCCATCGAGGCCAGCGACCAGCCTGACCTTCCGGGCTACCCCGCACTGCCCGCCACGGGGATTTACACCGTCTATGCCGATGTCTGGGACCGGACCGTCACCTCCCTGGAGGACAATCGGCTGCGGGACCCGGGGCTCCATGGGGCCGACACCTGCACCCGAACCCAGACCATGCTGCAGGTTAAGATCTGCCGCGAGAAGATCGATCCGGAGACGGGGATTCCCCGGCGGGGGAATGCCACCCTCTCGTTGACCCTCCACACGAACCTGGAGTCGGGCGACCCCTGCGACCCCTGTGCCGGCCTCATCTCCGCGGGAAAAGGGCGGATCGGCAACTATCTCTTCCGGCTGGAGGTCCATGCCGTGGAGGGGGCCGCCGCAAATCCCACCCGGCTCATCCTCAAGTGGTCCAGTGAAAACGGGGCCGAGCAATACGAAACCCTGGCCGTGGAGAAGATGCCTCCGGGCTTCGTTTCATCAAAATATGCCTATGAGTTTCACGACCTCACCACGGAAAAGCATCTGGGGCTCTTCCTGGGCCCAGACTTCGCGCCGACCCGCGGCGTCATCAAGACCGCTTACGAGCTTCCCACAACTTCCCCCAGGGACTTCGTCCGCCGCTGGGACGGCTTCTGCGAGTTGACGTACACAGGCGCCGTCTGGTCGCTCGAAACCGGTGTCGATCGGGGAATTGCGCTGACCACGGAGGGTTCTTCCAGTGCCCCGGGCCACGTCACCCTGGGTTCGAGTATCCAGATCAACCTGGAGGCCCTGCAACTTTCCCTCGACCTTTCCGGGAAAACCTTTCTTGCCGGTGACTTCTGGCTCGCCCCGGTCCGAGAGGCGGTTCTCGATCCGGGCGATGCCGTGCTGACCGGCTCCGAACCTCAGGGCATCGTCCACCACTACCTCCGCCTGGCCCGCGTCATGGATGGCAAGGTGGCCCCCTTCGACAACGACGCCGACAAGCGGCGGCACCGCTTTCCCCCCCTCACCGACCTCTCGGCCCACGACGTGGGATACCAGACCACCTGCGCCAGCGGCCTCTTCGACGCCACCCACGACAACGTGGAGAAGGCCCTGAACCGCCTCTGCCAGCTGGCCGCCGAGCATATCGCCTATACCGCCACCTGTGCAAAGGGCCTCTACGCCGGTTTTTCCGGCACCGTGAAGCAGGCCCTCGACATGATCTGCGAGATCCAGGCCTCCCAGATTGGCTTCGCCAAACCCTGCAACACGAGCATCTACCAGGGGACCGCCATCGCCACGGTGGAAGAGGCCCTGAAACTCCTCTGCAATGTCACGGCGGGGCAGATCGGATTCGCCAAACCGTGCAACACAAGCATCTACCAGGGGAAGACACTCGATACCGTGGAGGATGCCCTGAATCTCCTCTGCGATATCCAGGCGGGACAGATTTCGTACAGGCCGGGCGGTTCCTGCACCTTTCTCAACCAGCCTGGAATCGACACGGTCCAGGAGGCCCTGGACGCCCTCTGTGCCCGTCCCGCCGGCGGAGGCTGCCGGATGACCGTGGGCCCGGAAGGCGGGCTCTTTGCCTCCCTGGAGGATGCCCTCGAGATTCTCCTTGAAAAAGAGGAGCGGCGGGATATCTGCCTCTGTCTCCTGCCGGGGGACCATGAATTTACCGGCAGGCTGATCGAGCCGAAGCACGAGGGCGTCAACCTGTGCCTGACCGGGTGTGGCCGCGGCACGCAGCTCTATCTGGTGAAGGAACCGGCTCACTTCAGGGGATTTGCGTCGGTATGCCTCTCGGATATGGCGGTGGTAACGCGCGAATCGCCGGTCGGGGCCTTTCTCTTCGACCGCTGCCGTGACATCTCCCTGAAAGGGATGGCGGTCTACGGGGTCGTCGCGGACGACTTTCTGGTGGGAGTCCGCAATGCCCGGACCGTTACGATGCATGGCTTGGAGCTGGAGGCATCGGGATCGAACAGTCTGGAGGTCCCCGCCAAGCTGTTTGATCTCAATAACACCCTCTTTGACCTCTATCAGGTTGCCGACCGGACCTTCTTCGATCGGAAGGCGGCCGTGGTGGCTCAGGTTGTCGCCGATCTTCCCCAGCAGGATCGCCGAACCCTGGCCGAAGGCATCAGCGGGCGGGTGAGGGTGATGGAGACCCTTTCAGACCGGGAACGTCAGAGCTATGTGGAGCTGGTTGCTCTTCTGCGCCAGACCAGCGTGGCTCCGGCTGAGATGGAGGGCGTGCTCGGGAAGATCCGACTGGAGGCTGTCCGGGAGAATCCCGCTGTTGCTCTGGGCATTGCAGATGCACGATCCGACTGGAACATCGGTGACTGCGATATCCTCGGCATCGTTACCCTCTATGGTTTTCAAACCGCAGGACCGCTTCCGGCGGATTTGACGAAAAACCTGGAACATCTGGTGAAGGAAGGACGGGTGAGCTTTGGAGGTCTCGGAACAACATTCCGGGCCACCGGCTGCCGCTTGACCCGAATGGACGTCAGCACAGTCATACAGAAACGGCTTGCGGACATCATCGAAAAGCAGGGTGGGACCCTCCCCGCCCTTTTCTCCTCCGCCATCCTGGGCGACCTGACCCTCCTGCGCGAGGACAACCAGATGACGTTCCTGAACACGAGCCTCTCTTCGTCGGTTTTCGAGGTGAGTTCCGCCCGCGCCGCCGTGGTGGTGGGAAACTCGACCATCTACGTCGGCAATCGCGGGGAAGGGGAGGCGGCCATTCTGGACATTACGCCCCAGGGGCGCTCTGAACGGGCCGCCAACCTGGGGCTGATTATTACGGGGTAACTCTCTTCCTTGTTTTTTAACCCCGGAGGCGAATGCCGGGGACCATGTCAACGTCTTCCTGAGTGGCGCAGAGAAGAAAGGAGACCGGCGATGCAGGGTCGCATTCACAAGGCGATCAGACGGGCTGTTCCGGTGCAGACATTCATTTCCCCAGCCTCGCCGGATCCTCCGGATACCGCCAATCCTGCCCGCGTGCGGAAGGCTTTGCGCGGGGAGGGCCTGCAATCGCAGCTCCATGTGGGCCCCGCTGACGACATCTTCGAGCGTGAGGCGGACGAAGTGGCGGAGGCCGTTTTGCGAATGCCCGACGAAAACCGGATGGACCCCGGTACTGCTGATCAGAAGCAGGAACATCGGCAATCGAACGGGTTCCCAGCCCCCCGCCCGTCTGTTCTCCGCCGAAAGTCGCCCCCGCCGCCGGGGCCTGCGGAAGAACAGCCCTATTACAGCGATCTGCGGGAAGATGTCCGCAGGGACCTGAGCGGGCGTTCATCTTCGCCAGGCGCTGAACTGCGCAAGAAATTGCTCGAAATCGTGGAGGCCATCGAAGCTGCCGATGCGCAGGGGAAAAGCCGGAAGGATCTTGCCGAAATCGCAAAAGCGGTGAGGGAATTCGTTTCCGCCATGGCAGGCTTCAAACCCGAATTTCGTCTGGCCGAATGGTCGCAGGCGGGTTTCGACTACACCACCGCCAGGTACCAGCTCGTGCTTTCTCCTTCCTTGGCGGAGCATATCGCAGCGCGGCTTGCGCTTCTCGGCCTCGCCGGCCAGGCCGACGAGATGCGGGTCTTTGCGAAACGGACAGGTGTCGGCCGGTGGCCCCTGGAGGAGCAATCCGGCTACTACGAGGTGATCACGTCCACCGCCGCCGAGAGCATCGATCTGAGCAGCGCGGCGGCCCTAACCGCATCGTCCGACCGGATTTTCAAGGCGCTCGCCCTCGTCATGCAGGGGATTTCAAAGCTCAACCTGGAGGAAGCCGGGGCTGACCTCCAGAAAATGCGTTCCATTTTTTCGTCGGCGGATGAGGGCTCGCTGGGATTCTTCTCCATCGGCCTGTACCTTGAAGCGCTCGTCGTGCATTTGAAGCGGCTGCACACCGCATTGCAGCAAATCCTTCAGAAAAGGATGGACGATGCCATCTCCGAGGTGCAGACCACCGGCACATCGGCCGCGTTGGACAAGGCTGAGGCGCTCCTCAAGGACATCCAGGTCCAGGCGCTGACGGACATCCGCGGCGCGGGGAAAGCCTCTTTGTTCGTGGGAGCGCTCGCGCCGGAGGTGACGCGTTCGACCTTCAGGAAAAAAGGAGGGACTCACGAGGAGTTTTTCGGCGCCGGCAAGGGGCCCCGGGTGAAGATCGAGTACTACGATGTCCGACAGGAAACGGGAAAGGAAAAGCAGTTGACGCTGCAGCGGATCTGCCAGATCCGCCAGGACCAGATCAAGTTCGTCCGGGAGATCTACGGGCTGGAGACCCGGGAACCGAAGGCGAAACGGGAAGGAGAGGAAAATAAGGCGCTTCTTGCCCAGGCGCTGGGAGGTGAGAAATTCCGCCTCGACAGCATCGACGATTGGAGAAAGTTCCTTGCGGCGAAGTACGACCGGATGGTCGGTCAACAGAAGCTCTCCGCTTCTGAAGCTTTCCTGCGAATCCTCGATCTGCTCTCCCGCTATCTGAAGGCTTTCACGATCTCCACCCCATTCAATATTGATGATTATGGCCGGAATCTGTTGACGGCGCCGCTGCCGCGGGCCCTGACGGGTCAGATCATCCATGACTGCGGCGTCTACGCACTCAGGATTGTGTATATGCTTTCCCTCATCAGCGAACGCCTCCGCCTGAAAATCCGGTTCGTGTTTTTTCCTGATCATGTGGGATTAATCCTGGCAGGGGACAGCGTTCCCACCGTCATTGCCCATAACAACGAGATCACGCCCCTGCCTGAGAGCGCACAGCTGAAGTCGCTTGCCGCTGAGACTCGCACAACATTCTTCCGGGAGGACTACGTAACCCTGGACGAACTTAAAAAACTCTGGGATTCGAAGACACGGGACGACCGCATTCCGGGGCCCAAAGACTACGATCAATTCATCCTCGAGCTGGCCGGAAGCTATTTTCTTTCCCACGTCACCATGCCCGGCGCCGCGAAAGACATTCCTGCCTCGGCCTATGCCGAAGCCAAGGGCGAGGCCGGAATCAAAGGAGCGTTGTGGCGGCAATACCGGGCTTTGCTGTCCAGAGAACTCTTCAGTGCCGAAACGAAGAAATCCTCCAGCGACATTTACCAGCTTCATCTGCAGTATTTGAAAATGCTGGAGGACTACAAGGCCTTCCACAATTCCATTCTACTTCCCTTCTGGAACGTCGCGGCACACAAGCTCTGGCAGGAATACAGGGAGAGGCTGCTCAGCCCTGAAGCCCCGAACAGCGCCGCCTACAGGCAATCGGCAAAGGACTATCGAGAGAAGCTCCTGGCGCTGGCAAGCCCGGTCGAGGAAGCCTACCAGCGGCTCTTGAGCATCAAGAAAGAGATGGGAGATCTTTTGTCAACACACAGACCGAGTCCCGTGGCATCGAAACGGATCGTTCAGGGTGGGCGCTCCTCGCTGCTTTTTGAGTATTACTGGCGGCAAGACCTCATCAAGCATTTGAAAAATCTGGATCAGGGAAGGGATATCAGGCCGCCCTTTTCTTCCAGGGAAGGATTTCTGATCCCCATGGATTGAAATCTGAGTGAGGGACAGAGATGAAAAAATTTGCCGATAAAACAAGGTGTCCAAGCGGTACCGTCCGGCCATGGCACCCCCCGGACCCGTCTTCGTGCAGCCAAGTGAGCAGAAATCGTCAGGCGATCCGGCAGGTGCTTCGAGAATCGAACATCCAACCGAAACTCGCAGTCGGGTCTGAGGATGATGTCCAGGAGAGGGAGGCGGACCGGGTGGCGGAGCTGATCATGCGCATGCCGGATCCCCTGTTTCAGACCGGATCAACCGGACAGACGTCAAAAGGTCCTCCGTGCGGGGAAGATGCGGAAGCTCCCGAAAAGCCGGAAGGGGTCACTCCGTGGATTTCGTGCAAGGCTGAAGGCGCGGAAGTCGGTTCTGATATCGAGTCCGGCATGAATGCCCTGAAAGGTGGCGGGCAACCCTTATCGAGTTCGGCCCGTTCATTTTTCGAGCCGCGATTTGGATATGACTTCGGCGGGGTGCGGGTGCACAGGGATGCGCGAGGTGCTGAACTGTGCCGATCCATCGGCGCAAGGGCTTTCACTCTCGGCAGGAACATCTGTTTTGCCGAGGATCGCGACTCTAACGAGACCTCCTCAGGCAAACGGCTTCTTGCTCATGAGCTGACACATGTTGTTCAACAACATGGCGGATCGACTCCTCGTTTTGAAAACAGGGGCCTTCCCGTAATATCGTCCCGTGGGACATCAGGCAACAGGCAACCGGAAAGCGATGCGCCCGTGACCGTGCAACGCGCCTGCGGCTACAGGGCGATTGGCCCGAAACCGAGCCACTGCAATCTGGTTACGAAGTCCCCGGCCGGCACACGTTATTTGTTTCGACGCGGGTGCGACGACTTCGATGTCGGGCAAAGAGACCGACTGAACAGGGTTGCCAGATCGCTGCCTGTCGGTGCGACGGTTGATATCCTGGGCATGGCAAGCTCCGATGGCAGGCCCGATTTCAACGAAAGCCTTGCCTGTCACCGGGCCGACGCCGCGCTGGGTGTTTTTGTGGCTGCGGGAAAGGCGAGCCAGGTTGCTCTGGTGGAAGCCACCGGTGCGGTGCCGGGGACAGACAATGATGTCAATTTCCGCGCCGTGGATATCGCTATTCATCTTCCAGGACCACCACCGCCACCGGAACCGCAGACGCCGGAACCTGTTCCGCCTCCACCTTCTATCCCCGTCCCCAGTTGTCCCTGCCCGGCAGCCACCCCCTCCTGTCCCTCCAGCTACTGTGGGGCGATATCCCGTCCCCTGGCAATCGCTATGCGCGCCGCACAGGCAAATGCGCTGATAGGCGTCATTACGGCACTCGGCGGAATTGAGGTTGGGGTCATTTACAGTCAGTTTGTCTGGGGCGGCCGGGCCGGTTTATTGACTCTGTCACCGACACTGAGGGCCGAATTCGCGAACATATGCCAGACAGAGGTAGCCACCCATCACATTATGAACGCAATCGTAAACGCGATCTGGGGGCGCTATCCGTCATCGACTGTCGCTCATAGAATACCCTTGAGTGCTCTTGCGGCGACAGCTGTTGCGGACATCGACACGCCTGGAAACCCCCATGAGCTGGTTTATTGCGGGGCGGGAAATGCGCCTGGCCTGCTTGCCGGGGGTGTGGGAAAGACCCAGCTGACAACCCGGGTGGGAGCGATTCCGTCTCACATAAATGATGCACGCATTGCGACGGGCTATGTTGATGTGAGCAGGACCACCCTGCCTGGTGGTGGAATTCGATTGGAATTTACTCCAACACTCCGGATCGAAATAATAGATACCGTTGATTTTTGTCCGGGAAACTGTGGAGACCCGGCGGCGCAGGTAGCGACGGTTCCATTCTCCATATGGGAGGCCTCGGGAATCTCCGGTGATGTTCCTTTCACGACTCAATTTGACGCTCCGCGAAGTCAATTGCGGAAGATTGTCCTGGAATCGGCCGGAGGAACCGACCGATGGAGTCTTGAGCCCCCGTAGAGGATTGATAAACAGGAAGATTTCTCTGACTTTGCCGCCCCGGCCTCTGCACCTTCCGGGTGATGCACCACGAACACGGCGCGATGTTGCGCACCCTTTCGCAATGCATCCGGATTTTCCCGTCAAGATGAACGGGACATTTCTATCGGGGGGCTGGTGACGGTTCCGGGACCTGGATTGGGCCGTCTTGAAAGGGATGTGCGGTCCGCAGACAGAAGAGAATCCATGGCAGGGGAAGAACTATGAAAACATTTTCCGAAAATTTGCATAGGCATCATGGCGCGGTTCGAAGGACTCGACAGGCGTGCGAACCCTTCTGGAGCCCTCCTTGTACAGGCCGGCTGGAAATCCGGCAGATTCTCCGCAGGCCGGAGATGGGGAACAGGCTGGTGGTCGGGGCAACCCGGGACGTCTTCGAACGGGAGGCCGATCGAGTCGCTGATGAAATGATGCGAATACCCCCCGGGGCGGCTCTCTCGGGGCCGATCATCCATGATGACGTCGCTGTCCGGGCGATGCCGGCTGGGGAGACCGAACCGTTCGACGGCGAGCTTCCCGAGGAGGAAGAGGAACAGCTCGTCAGTCTCAAGGCGGAGGAGGGAGGGGAAGTCCCTCTATCCGACGAACTGACGGACCGGGTGCGCTCCCTGGAGGGGGGCGGGGATCCCCTCGGCGAAGGGGAACGGGCTTTTTTCGAGCCCCGCTTCGGTGCCGACTTCAGCCAGGTGCGGGTCCACACGGGTTCCGCAGCTGGAGAAACGGCCCGGCTGCTTAATGCCCAGGCCTTTACCCTGGGGGCCGACATCGCTTTCGGAGCGGGGCGATACTCCCCCGGTACGGAAGAAGGGAGACGGCTCCTGGCCCACGAGCTTACCCATGTGGTCCAGCAGGGCGGGTCAACGGCGTCCCGGGACCTGGTTGCCATGATGCAGGACTCTTCTGCGGCACAGACATTATACAGGCAAGTTCCGCCACCGGAAGCAGCACCGGCACCGCCGGCGACGGTAACCATCAATATCAACAGGCAGTTTGAAACGGAACAGTCTACTCAAGGCGAGCTTCAGGTTGGTACTCAGACCCTTCGGGCGCTGGAACTGCCGGACCGCGAAAATGCCAGCACCAACGACAGTGCCACTGCAGGCAGGATCCCAGCGGGTACGTACCAGGCGCATGTAAGAACCGACGGCCCTCTTGGATGGAGACTCGAACTTGAAGGGGTTCCAGGAAGAGGCAACATTCAGATCCATGCTGGGAACACTCCTGAGGACACCACGGGATGCATTTTGCCCGGAACGACGGAGGGCGTGGATCGTGTAAACAACAGCAGGGATGCCAGAGATATCATTCGACAGGAAGTAGAGAACGCCGGCCCCGGTGCGAGAATAGAAGTCAACATCACTGATCCGCCGGCGACAGAAACAACGCCGTGATGATCTTTCAGTTTATTCCTGCATCCTTCCAAGCGGCTCGTCGGCGATGCTTGCATTTTCGGCCGTCATGGTGCTATCTTCCCCACGGCTCGATCCAGACAGGTTGAAACCCCCGCTTGGGTCGCCGGTGAACAATCCCTCATCCAAAAAGGCAAATAGCCTGTCTGGCCAATCAGTAAGGGCCAGGCTCATGATGCGATGCCGCAGCCCTGCGAGAAAAAAGGATGCAGAAAGAGAACCGGACGCTTGTCATCTACGTCGTCATCTTTTTCCTGGCCCTCGTGATCTCGGGAATATCCCCGAGGGACAGGTTGACCTGGCTCCTGGAAATCCTGCCGGCCGTGATCGCTTTTGGCATCCTGGCCGTCACATATCGAAAATTCCGGTTCACACATCTCATTTATTTTCTTCTCCTGGTCCATTCCCTGGTTCTCATGATCGGCGGACACTGGACCTACGCCGAAGTCCCCTGGTTCAACTGGCTGAGAGACATGGGAATCTTCGGCCGGAACAATTATGACAAGATCGGGCATTTCATGCAGGGCTTCGTTCCGGTTCTCGTTGCCAGGGAAGTCCTGATCCGGAACTCGGTTGTCAACGGGAGGGCATGGACCAATTTTCTTTCTGTTTCAGTCGTCCTGGCGGCGAGTGCGGTCTATGAATTCGTTGAATGGTGGGTTTCACTGTCGAGTGGCAGCAAGGGGGACGCCTTTCTGGGAACCCAGGGCTATGTCTGGGACACGCAGTCCGATATGTTTCTTTGCCTCGTCGGTGCGGGAGCGGCCATACTCGCCCTGGCCGATCTGCACGATAAAATGATGAAGCGGTGATGCAAAAAATCTGTACGGAAAACGGAGACAGCACCTCCGAAGTCCTCGGGTGACCGGGACATTCGGCAAAGGGCGGGTATCATCTCGGCCTTATGAACAGCGTATGTAAGCTGCGCCCCACTGTGCCCCTTCTGTCGAATGCGACGGTGGTCGTTTGGCCGCTTCCATCGTCTCCAATGGCTGTCCGTGCCTCCATTCCAAACCACGGCCCTTCCGGCGGGCGAAGGATTCCCACCGTCATATCCACCGGGACGTAGGTCCATTGGTCGAAATCGAGCTCCGCGCTGATGCCGTTAGCGGAATCAATCATCAGGACAAGAGCTTCCAGCCCGTCAACTTCCTGGTCCTCAATCAAAGGGATTCGCGGTCGAGTCCAGACCGTCGCAGGGCCCAGCGCATCAAATCCTCCCTTGGAAAATCTCCACTCCAGGGCCTCAACATAGGGGAAATTGCCGAACATGGAATAGAGGTCATGGGCCTGAGCCTCGGGGAGTAACGGCACGCTATAGGCATCCGGTGTGGCCATGGTCAGGCCGACCTCGGAAAAGACGCGCCATGCGTGGGCGATCAGGTACGTCTTGCCCCCTGACCGGTACTCTCCCCTGAGAAGATCGATTCTTCTGCCGCCCCGAACAACCTCCACCGTGATCTCACAGGGCGTTACCGGAACCGCGTTCAATATTTCAATCGTGATCCTGATGATTCTGAAAGGACACGCTGCGGGGTGTATCCGCAGGGCGTGCGTCAACAGTGACGATGGCGGTCCTCCATGCTGAAAATCCGGAGACCAGGGGCCCTGGGTGGCGACAGTGGGTTCAAATTCTCCTTCGGACAGCTGCTTGTAAAATGCGGTCGGCAATTCCGTCATCCTCTCCCCCTTGATCCTCCCGAACGGCCTGATTCCCGGAAGCTCTGTCGTTCGGTTTCCGGGAACTCTTCCGTGATCAATCGTCATTTTACATCATCGTTTCCTTTCATCAATGGAAATGTTCCGGATTCAAGGGGCTGCGATACTTATTCTGGCAAATCCGCACGATAAGATGATAAAGGGGGCAGACAAAACATTTCTTCATTCCGGGTCCGGGGAGGGGTTGTACTCATGGAGCTTTTTCATACCTTTATTGGCTGGCTGAACGGTTATCTCTGGGGGCCGCCCATGCTGGTGCTGCTCTTCGGCACCCACCTGTTTCTGACGTACCGGTTGCGCTTTCTCCAGCGCCACATCGGCAGAGCCATCAAGCTGTCCTTCAGCAGGGACCGGAAGGGGGCCGGTGATGTCAGCCAGTTTGGAGCCCTGTCCACGGCCCTGGCGGCGACCATAGGGACGGGAAACATCGTGGGCGTCGCCACGGCGATTGCCCTGGGAGGCCCCGGGGCGGTCCTGTGGATGTGGCTGACAGGGCTGTTCGGCATTGCCACCAAGTATTCGGAAGCCCTTCTGGCGGTGAAGTACCGGGTGAAAACTTCCGACGGCAGCATGCTGGGGGGGCCGATGTACGCCCTGGAGAACGGGTTGAACATGAAATGGCTGGCGGTGGTGTTCTGCGTCTTTACCGCCCTGGCCGCCTTCGGCATCGGCAACATGGTCCAGGCCAATTCCATTGCCTCCCTTGCAAAGGAAACGATGAACGTGCCCCCCGCCGTATCGGGCCTGGCCATGGCGGCCATCACGGCCATGGTCATTCTCGGCGGCATTACCTCCATCGCCCGGGTGTGTATGCTGCTGGTACCCTTTATGGCGGTTTTCTACATTCTCGGCTGCGTGGTCATCCTGGTGATCAACGCGTCCTACCTGGGGCAGGCTGTGTCCTTGATTTTTCATCATGCCTTTGCGGCCAAGGCGGCGGGCGGCGGGTTTGCCGGGGCGACGGTGATGATGGCCGCGCGCTACGGCATTGCCCGGGGGCTTTTCTCCAATGAATCCGGTCTGGGTTCGGCGCCCATCGTGGCGGCTGCGGCGCAGACCCGCAATCCGGTCCGCCAGGCGCTGGTTTCCGCCACGGGGACCTTCTGGGACACCGTCGTGGTCTGCGCCTTGACGGGGCTGGTCGTGGTAAGCAGCATTGTCCGCATGCCGGCGGGCATGGAGGGCTTAAACGGCGCCAGCCTGACGAAGGCGGCCTTCGCTCTTATCCCCGTGGCCGGTCCCATGATCCTGATGGGCGGGCTGCTGACGTTTGTCTTTTCAACAATCCTGGGCTGGTCTTATTACGGTGAAAAGGCGGTGGAATATCTCTTCGGCAAAATCGGTGTGCGGCCTTATCGCTGCCTCTGGGTGATCGCCGTGTTTTTGGGGTCCGTGTCCACCGTACCGCTGGTATGGGATCTGGCCGATGCGATGAACGCCCTGATGGCGATTCCGAACCTGGTTTCACTTTTCCTCCTGAACGGCGTCATCGTAGCTGAGACCCGCAGGTATCTCTGGGAAAATCGTCTGGATGATTATGCGCCGGAGGCGATCATGGAGCTGGACAGGCCGGATGGACCTCTGCCGGCCGAACGTGATCCCTTGCCGGAACCGGTGCGGAAGCCGTGGGATGATGCTCCCTGAGGAAAATAATGCCGGGTCGCCCGTTCGGGCCGCTGGATATCCGGAGGAGTGAAATGATAATTCTATAATTATCCTGAATGGTTGTGTTTGCGGATGACGGCCGGAACGCATGGCAGGTATTTTGCTATTTATGGGTCAAAATACAGCAGTCCGGAGGTTATCCATGATTCCACAAATGATCCTTTCGATTCTTATTTCCATTGCCCTCTTCTTCGCGGCCTTTCATCTTGAGCTGGAAACCGTGGGAATCGCCTCCAACCTCAGCGCCCTGGGAATTGTCTGCCTGGGAACGCTTGCCGCCACTCTGCTCGCCTATCCCTGGAGAAGGCTGCTGTGGACCGCCATGCTCCTGAAAAAGGCCTTTTCATCGGGAAGTGAGAACGATTGGACGCGCAATACCATTGTGACCCTGGCCCGCACCTATCAGAAAAGGGGGATTCGAGCCCTGGAGCAGATGGGCGATCGTCTTCCCGAGGGCTATCTGAAAACAGCCGTGGGATACATCAGCTACCGGTATTCCAGAGCAGAGGTTGAGCAGATCCTGAAGAAGGAGGCCCAGATCCTGTACAGCCAGTATGAAGCCTCCGACAAGATGGTCTGCAGCATGGCGCGGCTTGCCCCGGCGCTTGGACTGACGGGGACGATCGTCAGCCTGATCCGCACCTTCGGGCACATCGCCGATGCGCATAACCTGGTCGGGTACATGGCCATTGCCCTTCTCAGCACCTTCTACGGTGTCGTCCTGGCTAACCTCTGCCTGCTTCCCTTGTCCAACAGGCTCCGGGAATTCATGGATCAGGAGGCGGCCCGTCTCGACCTGATCCAGGAGGGCATCCTGGATCTTTACGACATGGAAAATCCCGTCGCCATCAAGTATAAACTGGAGTCCCTTTCCTCTTCGTCCCAAGGCGTTCTGCAATCCGCCCCCATTTTCTCCCGGCCCGAGATGGTTGTTCTGAGAGCCCCTGAAATCCAGGTGGCCGGCGCCTCGTCATGAGGACCGCCCGGGCTGGCGCCCCGCCGCGGAGGGATGGAAGCGAACCGCTGCCCCTGAAGAGAACGACCCTGAAACCCCTCGGTTCCGACTACCGTGGGGAGACGAACAGGGGGACCGATATCTGGCTGATTACGCTCAGCGATCTGCTTTTGCTTCTCGTGATTTTTTTTGTGATTCTTTTCAGCATGGAACTTCAGAAGCGCGTTCCGAAGCTTTCCCCCGGACCGGAAACCAGCGGGATGCGGAGCGGAAGCGACACGGCGGCCGACACGGTTCCATCCCGGCACGGACGGTCAGAGTCTCTTGAAAAGGAGCTGGCCGCCCTGCTGAACCGGGAGCAACGCCAGCGTGACGTATCCGTAAAGCGGGAAGCCGACCTGGTCACGCTGACCTTTCCCGAGGAAATTGTCTTTGATCCGGGATATGCCCGACTGAAGTCCTCGAGCCGGGCGACGCTGGAAACGGTGGCCTCTTTCGTACAGGAGCGGCCGGATCTTGTGCTGGAGGTACAGGGTCACACAGACGATCAGCCGATCCGCAACACCCGCTATCCTTCCAATTGGGAACTCTCCGTCGATCGGGCCACCCAGGTGGCCAGGGCGCTCATCGGCCTGGGGGTTGCTCCATCCCGTCTGTCCGTGAAGGGCTTTGGCGAGTATCGTCCCCTTTATGCCAATAATCGGGATGAGAATCGCCTGAAAAACCGCCGCGTGGAGATCCAGTTTATCCTGCCGACGACAAATTCCCGCTGAAGCATCGTTAATCCCGGACCATGGTGATCGCCTTTTTCGGGCATTCGTTGGCGCAGATGCCGCAGCCTTTGCAGAATTCCAGGTCAATCTCAAGATCCTCATCGATGACGGAATCGGGGCAGTACAGCGCGCAGAGGCCGCACCGATTGCATTTCCCCTCGTCCCGGACCGGCTTGAAGACCCGCCAGGCGCCGGTCTTTCCGGCAGCCCCCTGTTTCGGCCTGCTTATGGCTAGGCGCTGACGATCCCGGCTCATGGGCTCATCTCCCGATAGGCCGCTTCCGCAGCCCGGATATTGCGCGGATCGGGGAACATCTCCCGGATCGCCTTTCTTGCCGAATCCAGGGAGACGACGCCCATTCGCGCAAGAGCCCCCAGCAGCGGCGTGTTCAAAATCAGGTAACCGGCGACAACGAGACGTTCCCTGTGGGCGATTTGGGTCAGATCGGCATGGCTGGAGGAAAACCCCGGAAAAATTTTCCCCTCGCTGCTGTTGATCAAAATTTTTCCGCCCTTTTTTAATTTCTGGAAGACATCGACGGTCTCCAAAAGGCCCTTGTCGAGGATCACGACGAGATCGGGGTTCTGGATGTGGCTGTAGATCCTGACGGGGAAATCGTCTATCCGGACGAAGGAAATGACCGGGGCTCCGCGGCGCTGGGGGCTGTAAAACACGCAGGCGGTCGCATACTTCCCGTCATGGATCGCGGCCAGGGCAACAAGCCGTGAGGCCGTTACCCCGCCCTGACCGCCTCTGGAATGAATGCGGATCTCAAACATGGCCGTTCACCCCGAACCAGTCTTCCCGGCCGATGCAGCGCCTGCGGACAAAACCGGCGATGTCTTCATAGGACACTTCCTGCCCGCCGAGACCGGCGATGACGCTGTAAACCTCTCTTTTTATCCGGGAGCGGACGGATGTGGCGAGAACGCCTCCAAACCCGAAGGAGTAACTGCGGTCGATGACGACAACCTCCCTGCCGGCGAGATTCAATTCCGGGAAGGGGCGCAGCCAGCGCAGGCGCATCGAACCGGCCTTGATCCCTTCTACGCGGAGCAGATCCACGGCGATCTCGGCCTCCTTCCCCAGCGTCCCCATGGCCATCACGACCACCTCGGCGTCGCTGCAGAGATAATCCTCCGTAAAGCCGTAGCTCCGGCCGAAGCGGCGGGAAAAGTCCTCCTGGACGGATTGGATGACGTTGACCGAGTCGCGCATGGAGCGCTCGATGTCCCAGCGGAATTTGAAATACGATTCGGGGCCGGTCAGAACCCCGTAGCCGGCTGGGTCCCGGGTGTCTATGGCATGGGGGAGATGCAGGGGGGCGATAAAATCTCCCACCTCCACCGTTTCCAGCGGCTGAAAAATATGGCTCAAGGCGAATCCGTCGAGATTGACCATGACGGGAAGAAGGACATCCTCGTGCTCGGCGATTGGAAAAGCCATCAGAACGGCATCGTAGGCCTCCTGCACGGAGCCCGCATAGACCTGAAGCCAGCCGGTGTCCCGTTCCTGAAGCGCATCGGTATGGTCCGCCCAGATGTTCCATCCCGGAGCTACGGCGCGGTTTACATTGGCCATGACAATGGGAAGCCGCGAACCTGCAGCCCAGTTTGTCATTTCATGCATGTACAGGAGGCCCTGGGAGCTGGTGGCCGTAAAGGTCCGGACGCCCGTGAGGCTCGCGCCGATGCACGCCGCCATGGCGGAATGCTCGCTTTCCACGGAGATGAAACGGCTGTTCAGCGTTCCTGAAGACACCGCCTTGGCGATCTGTTCGATGATGGCCGTCTGGGGTGTGATCGGGTAGGCGGCGATCACCGCCGGCCGGGCCTGTTGGACGGCTTCGGCGACGGCCTTGTTTCCCGTTGCGATGGTCTTCATCCTTTCGCCTCCTCGGAAGCCAGCTTCAGCAGGTTCTCTGAGATATGCCGCTTAAGCGCTTCAATGTCGGCCCCGTCCATCCCTTCAAACCGGCCTTGCGGGGACAGGTACTCTTCCAGGGGCGCCGGATTCTTCAAGGCTGTTTTGGATGGTGCCGAGAGGGACAGCTTTCCATGCCGGCGTTCATAGAGGACCCACATCCCTGTTTTCACCGCCAGCTTTCCCATCTCAACGGATTTTTCAGGGGGGAAGCGCCAGCCGGGAGGGCAGGGGGCGAGGACGTGAATAAAGGAGGGGCCCCGGAACGTGAGGGCATTTCGGACTTTCTGGAAGAGATCCCGGGGATAGGCGGGGCAGGCGGTGGCCATGAAGGGCGGGTCGTGGGCCGCGACAATCGCATCGATGTCCTTCTTTTGATGTCTTTTGCCCATGGGTGTCGTGGTTGTGCGGGCTCCGAGGGGCGTTCCGCCGGACCGTTGCATGCCGGTATTCCCGTACGCCTCGTTATCATAGCAGATGTAAAGGAAATCGGTGCCCCGTTCGAAGGCCCCGGACAGGGACTGGATGCCGATGTCGAGGGTCCCGCCGTCCCCGGCGTAGACGATGACATGGGTTTTTCTGCCCAGGGCGCGCAACGCCTCCGACATGCCGGAGGCGCAGGCGGCGGCAGCGGCGAAGGCGATGTTCACTACGGTAAGATTGAAGGCCGTGTACGGGTAGGCCCCCTGGATCACGCTCGTGCAGCATGCAGGTACGACCAGGACCGTGTCGGGCCCCGCCGCCTTGAGCACGTAACGCAGGGTCAGCGAATCGCTGCATCCCGCGCAGGCGGCGGTGCATTTCAGCAGGTATTCCTCTTCGGGGATTTTCACGGCGAAATCCCTCCTCTGCCTACAAAAGGGGTGCGAAAGATCTTTTTCGCTCAGGTCCCGTTGCCCATGGGCGTTCAAAACCGAATTTAAAAAAGGGGGTCAAAATGCCTGCTTGAAGATTTCATGCGCTTCATCGTCGAAATCGGCGCTTTCAATTTTATTTTCGTGGAATTCCTTCAGCATGTCGTCAACGGAATAGTACTTTCTTGAAAGGGGATTGTTCTTGCCGAACATAACGTTGAAGTGATCTGTATCGTAAGTGATTTTCACGTAATCTTTCATTTCTCGTGTCAAATTCAATTTCATTTTTATGCTCCCATCACGTTTCTTTTTCTGTAGTATATGCCGATTATTCGAAATGTTAAAAGTTTTTTTGTCATATATTTCACTGTCCAGAAGGAGACGTGGACGCGAGCAGATTCCAAGCTCCGGATCGGCGCGATGAAAAAGAGAAGAATGCAGAGAGGCGGTTCAACAGAAGGTTACGGCAGGGGGAGGGGCTCACGGAAAAGGAAAGATGAGACTTCGGAACCTCCCGGGGAATCCTTGATCGGGGCGGGTCGCGTTTGGGGAAGTTTGAAAGAGGCCCTCCCCTTGCCGGCGGATTGAGGAAAAAACACCTGACTGCAGATCCGGGGTCAGTCTTCAGTCAACAGGCTTTCATGCTCGATGAGGCCTTCGAAGTCCGCTGTGCCGCCTCCCGAAAGAAAACAGTCGATGATTCTTCGCCCCAGGGGATCAAGGTCATCTGAAATAAAGGGCTTCAGCTCCCGGGTAAAGTAGTCCCTCAGAATTCCAGCCCCTTCATCGAAGGCTTCCCTTCCGACCTGGGGCTGAAGGGAGGGATCCAAAAAGGATTTCGGAAAGGAAAATCCCTCGATAATGAGCTTCTCCAGTTGGTAACCCAGGAGGGGCAACGAAGACTCGCTGATCTCGTCGGATGCAAAACGCGCCCCGCCGCGCCGGGCCAGGTATTCCCGGGCAATCCATTCCGGAACAAACCCCACTCTCCAGGAGCCGATGTGCTGGACGGGGCAGAGGATGTACTGCACTTTCGGCGAATCCACGAACTGCCTCAGAAGAAGATTGGCGAACCGGGTCTGCAAGCCTGCCGCAAAGGGCCAGAATGAGCCGACTCCCTCGGAGCCGAGTCCCTCCGTATCCGTGATGCTGGGGTTGTCGTACCCCCGCGGCGAAACCAGCCTCCACAGCCAGGCGACTGCCGGGGGCAGGATATGGAACACGCCGATAATCCCATAGCTGGGTTTTTCCCGCGTGCACGGCGGAGTGCGCACGCCGAAGCTCCTGATGTCGATGCTGACAGGCTGGTTCGTGACATCGGGAACGATACTGCGGGGCAGGATAAAGCGGGGATTGGGGCAGGGCCTCGATCCTTCATCGAGAATATGGTCCCACAGCAGGGCGGTGCTGTTCGGCTGGGCATCGATATTGATGAACAGGAGCGGTTCACTGGGACGAATGGAGCGCGCCTCGATATCCGGGTCCGTTCCGTATTCCTTGATGTGATCAACGCGGATAAACCAGGAATGTTCAGCGTCGGCAACCGTCAGCTTGCCGTTGCCTTTCTGAATGGCGGGATGGCACAGGGCCATGTCGTCCGTAACGGGCCGAAGATTGCAGCCTTTCGGAATCACGAAGTGCATGCTCTCCCCGGTGACGATGTTGCTGCCGAATAAAATCGATCCGTCGTATTCCCGGTGAATGTGCTCGTTCATTTCGCTCTTGCCGCTGCCGCTTGCCCCCTCGTGCATGATGGTCACTTTGATGTTGTACGGCGTTACGACCTGGACGACGGACGCATGGGCGGTGACCCAGCCCTCCCGCTCGCCGAAATGGAGCAGGGCCCCGTAAACGCCCTTCTTGGCGCTGGGGCCCGGGTAGAGGTTGTAGCTGAAGATCTCGTAGGTGCTGCGGGTTCGGCGGTGCACGACCCTCTGTTTCCCGTCGAAATGGAGATGCCGGAAGGGCGGTGCGACATAGAGAAAACACCTCGGTGCAAATTTCTTCTCGGCTTTTGAAAGGTCGACGATCCCCTGGAGCATGGCCAGCCCGAAGGCGAAAAACCAGGCATTGGCGGGTACGAGGGCGATCGAAGGGATGCCACACTCCTTCTGCCCGGCAAGAAAGGCGAAGGCCGCCAGATCCTGCCGCCTCAACCAGCGGAATGTTTCTTCCCTGATTGGTGAGAAATCCCGGGAATAAACATCCTGGAACCTCACTTTGTCGGTCGGAAGTTCGTCGCCGATGAGCATGCTGTCGGGATCCCGCCTGCGCATGTAGGATTCGCGGTAATTCACCGAGATGCCGTTCTTGACCCTGCAGACAAATGCCTCCTGCACAGTGCCCCTGCCGGGCACATCGTATTCGACCGCCTGCTGTTTATCCTTCAGGGCGGCAAAAAAGGTCTGAAAATCTTCGATGGCGTTCACCCACAAAAGGCTTCTGCAGCCTGCCAGGATTTCAGCCACTTCTTCAGGCAGCTTCAGCCGGTCTAACATCGCATGTTTTGTCCGTTCAGGCATCTCTCTCTTCCGGTATCATTCCCGGGAAACGAATGTCCCCCGCTGCTCGGTTTTACAGCCAGACCATCAATCCTGTTTCGAAGGGGTGTGTCAGGTACTGATTGTAGGGATAGATCCGGACCCGGTAGAGCAGCTTGCCGCACATCTCCGGGTTCAGCTCCAGATGGAACACCCATTCCTGACCTATCCGCTCCAGCGGTTTCATGCACATGGTCTGCAACTTTTTGTCCCTGCCGTTCTTGGATGCGCGGCCCAGGAGCACCTCCACCTTGACGTCTTCCGGTGCCAGCCCGTTCAAGTCTGCCGAGATCTTGAGGGGCGCGCTTTCCCCGAAGAGGATGCGCCTCTGGGGATCACTGAGACGGCGGATACGGACGCCGCTCCATGCCTGCCTCACTTTGGCCTTCCAGTCGGCGAGATTCTGTGCCACGGAGAAGATGCCCGCGGAATAACGCCGCCACTGGCGTGAGGCGGGTCCGTAGAACTTGTTTACGTATTCCATGACCATCCGGGTCGAACTGAAACTCGGCAGGAGGGTGATAATGGAGAGTTTGGCCATGCGCACCCATTCGTTGGAGAAGCCCAGTTCATTGCGGCGATAGTACATGGGGATGACCTGGTCCTGCAGCACTTCGTAGAGGTCGCGGCTGTCCTCCTGATCGCGTCGGGTGTCGTCGAAGTATTCCGGGGCGGGCTTGATGGCCCACCCATTGCTTCCGTCATAGCCCTCGTCCCACCAGCCGTCGGTAACCGACAGGTTGATCACGCCGTTCATGGCAGCCTTGATACCGGAGGTTCCCGAGGCTTCCATCGGGTAGATGGGATTGTTCAGCCACACGTCACAGCCGGCAACGAGGCGGCGGGCCAGGCTCAGGTTGTAGCCTTCCACCATGAGCAGGTTCCCTTCGAATTCCGGCCAGCGCGATATGTCGTAGATGCGGCGGATGAGTTCCTGGGCGGGCTTGTCGTCGGGGTGGGCCTTGCCGGCAAAGATGAAGAGGACGGGCCGGTCGTCATTCTTGAGCGTGGAACGAAGCCAGTCCATGTTCTCAAAGAGCAGCGTGGCGCGCTTGTATGTGGCGAAGCGGCGGGCAAAGCCGATGGTCAGCACGTTGGGGTCGAGAGGATTGGTGAACTTGAGCATGCGTTCCAGGCGGGCTACGGACCCGAAAATGCGCATATGCTGGTTGGTCACGACATCGCGCACGGAAGACAGCATCTTGGCCTTCAGCGTCTGGTGCGCGGCCCAGAAGAGATGGTCCGGTATGTCCGCCACCTTCTCCCAGAAAGCGTTGTCGAAATCCGCATCCATTCGGAGCCGGCGCCATTCGTAACCAAGCTGGCTGTCGAAAAGATCCTGCCATTCCTGGGCCAGGAAGGTGGAAACGTGGACGCCGTTGGTAATGTAGTCCATGGGCGACTCCTCGGGGAGCACCTGCGGCCACATGTCGGAAAGGATGCGCGAGGAAACCTGCCCGTGGATCCGGGAAACACCGTTATGGAAGCGTGATCCGCTGAGCGCCAGTTTGGTCATGTTGAACTCCTGGCCGTAACCTGCGCCGCCGAGCTTCAGAAATTCTTCGCGCTGCAGGCCCAGGTCGTTGCAGGTTTCCCGGAAGTAGTCCCAGATCATGTCCTCTGCGAAGTGGTCATGGCCGGCTGGAACCGGAGTATGGGTGGTAAACACCGTGCTGGCCGCCACGATCTCAAGGGCGGCATGGAAGGAGAGTCCGGCTGCTTTCATCTTGCGGCGGATGCGCTCCACGACGAGAAAGGCGGCATGCCCTTCGTTGATGTGGTAAACGGTCGGTTTCAAACCAAGCTGCTCCAAAGCGCGTGCGCCTCCGATGCCCAGCACGATCTCCTGCTGAATGCGCGTGTGCAGATCTCCGCCGTAGAGCCGATGGGTGATGTTGCGGTCCTCGGACCAGTTTCCGGGCAGATCGGTATCAAGGAGGCACAGGCGCACATGGCCGACCTGCGCTTCCCAGACCTTCACTTCGACGTTGCGGCCAGGCAGTTCGATGGTAACATGAAGCTCCCTGCCATCTTCAGTCAGAGCGGGATTAACGGGCAAATCTTCGAAATCGGAATCGGTGTAGGTGGCGATCTGGTGCCCGTCGCTGTCGATATGCTGGGAAAAGTAGCCCTGGCGATACAGCAGCCCTACGGCAACGAAAGGCAGACGCAGATCGGAAGCGGACTTGCAATGGTCGCCGGCCAGGATGCCCAGCCCCCCTGAATAGACGGGAAAGCTCTCGTGAAAGCCGAACTCTGCACAGAAATAGGCGATCAGATCATCCGGCTTGAGGTCAAGGGACATGTCCAGGCATTGAGGCTCCCTCATGTACGTGTCGAAAGCCGAGAGGACGCGATTGTAGTTGCTCCGGAAAATATGGTCATCCGCCGCTGCGTTCAGCCGTTCTTCGTCCACCCGTTTGAGGAAGGCCTTTGGATTGTGCTTCACCTTGTCCCAGAGGCCCGAGTGGAGGCGGGCAAAAAGGGTGCGGGTGGGCTGATCCCAGCTGTACCAGAGGTTGTCCGCCAGTTCGGTAAGCCGGGACAGGCGTTGCGGAATGTGAGGATTGACCTCGATAACAAAGGGTGTGCCTGGGTGCATAGGACTCTTCCTTTCTGAGATGTCAGCGGCCTGCTGAAGATTTCCTTCAGGTTACTCCTCGTGTAATGAGAGGAATAAAGCCTTGCCAACTGCTCAGTCAAATGAAATATTGAAAAAGATAATTGAGCTCCGCTACGGATTCCTTGATTCCGGTCAAGGAGAGAATTGATGTTGAATAGATATGATTAAGGCTATAGTTGTAGCGCCTTTACCGGAAACAGGATGGTGTGTCAAGAAGAATTTGCTTTCAGGTTCGCAAATTTCTACTGTCCGTCTTTGCGACGGCATTGGATCACTGAAAGCCGCTGCCGGTATAATTCTTCTGCCGGTGCCGTGCCGAAATGATGAGGAACGCATGAAAAGGATAAGCTGCCCGGCATTGACGATCCCGATGGCCCCCGGTTCTTTATCGCGGCCTTTGCGCGCCTCGGTGCGGTCGTGAGTGCCGTTGTCGATGTGCGGACGGAGGCGGAATGGAACAACGGCCATCTTGAAGGCGCCGTATGGATACCCTATGGGCGGATTGCTGAAAAAATAGCGTCCGTGTCCGGAGACAAATCACAGAAAATCTATCTCTACTGCAGAACCGGAAGGCGGGTGCAGATCGCCAAGGAAACCCTCGAAAAGCTGGGATACAGCGATGTTGTCAATCTGGGTTCCATGGAAAATGCCGCCAGGGTCCTCAAGATCAGAATCGTGAAGTGAACCGCATCCGCCATCCCCGATCCGGCGGGAAATTGGGCGCGCCTGCACCGGAGTGTCGGAGTGAGATCAGGAGAAACAGCCCGGGGAGGTCGAGCTGAGGATATAATGTTCGATGATGAGGCGGTCACGGTCGCCATGAAGACGGCTCAACAACCGGCGCAGAAAGGCTTTTTCGTCCTCGGTGGTCAGGAAGGATTGCAGGGCGTAATCGATGCCGTCGGTTACAATGTCGAAGGCGTCCATGAAATCGGAGATGCTGGCGGGAGGCTCTGCGATGATGGATTTTATTTTTTCTCTGTCGTGATTCGGCATGACCGGCAAACCTCCTAGGAAATCAACGTCAAGAAAGGCGCATGAAAATGCGCCTTTCTTGTTTTTGCAATGATTATTTTCGGAGAACTCAGTCCCCCATCGGCAAAGAACGGCCTCCTGGAGATGACACCCCCTTAGAAGACGAGGCCATCCTCCTGAATCCGGATTTCCCTGTTCATGTGCAGGATCAAGACTTTCTGCTTCTCAACCCGATAAGGCCGACCAGGCCTGAACCGAGCAGGAGCACGGCAGGCGGAAGGGGTACAGGTGCGCCTGAATTGAGGGCTTCCACCGCGTCCAGATCAAAGCCCGCAACGGCTCCTCCATTGTCCAGCCCTACGAATTTCAGATAATTCACATACGGAAGGCCGGAGTAGCTGCTCAAGTCATACTCCACATCGTAGGCGGTCCGACCCAGGTAAACATAGGTGATGTTGTCCTTGCTTGCGTAGATGTCGACATTCGAATCGCCACCTATCACCTGATAGATTTTGAGGTCGTTGCCGGCTCCGTCGTAGGCTGTATTGTCTGTAAAGGCAAGGATAAGGGTTTCCGGGATGTCAATGGAAACGTGATTTCCGTCGTTGGGGCCCAGGGCATACTCGGCCGGGCCGCCTGCACTCGAGGATCCCGCCGGTCGGTCGAATGACACAACCTCATCCAGCCACTGGTCGGCAACACTGTTGGTTGCAAAAGCGAACAGGCCGAAAAGCAAACAGAAAGACAAGATAAAAACTTTTTTCATGGTTTCCTCCTCTGCATCCGTCGGATCATTTCCTGTGTTCGGAACGGTTTCCCCTGCTCGAGGATGCCTGGTATCATCTTGGAAGAACTGTTGAGCGATGCTGTAAAAACCCTTTCCCCGAGTTGTATCGAACGTTCGTCTGGTGCGAGAAATCACCTCCCCCCTTGTCTGCCAGTCCGGATCCCTGCAGACTCGGCAACGGAATGGAAAAATGATCGATGAGAACAGGGTCGTGTCGGTTTCCATCCTGTGCCCCCTGCGGGGGAGCCCGGAAACCGGGAATCAATAAACGCTGTTTTAACTTTAAACGATATTGAAGCCCGATGCAATCGGGTTTACCCTGAATTTTCAAAGGCCAAAACTCTTACGCAGCTTGAGCCTCTTGGCCTTTACTTTACGTTCCGGCGCGGGAAATGACGTTTGGCCCTCAGGTTTTGTCCGTAATGGTTATACGGACAGCCGGCAGGTCTGCGCCTTTTCAGTAGCTCCCTGTAACATCAGGGGGAATCCTTCGAGACTGCCGTTTCAAGTTCCGCTGTCAGTTCCTTCAGTTCGTCACGATCAAAGGTCAGCCGGACTCTGCCGCCCCCGGGATGTGAAAAAATGAGGGTTGCCCCCATGTCCGTTTTTTCAATCTGCCACCTTTTTTCCCGGGGGAGCTTGACCGCTTCCGACAGCCAGTCATCCGGGTCAAACTCCGCAATTTGTATCAGGACCCCGAAGGCATGGCGGGGATGGATGAAAATCTCCTTCCACACAGCGCCGTAATACTCGTTGTATCCAAAAAAGGGGATGCCCTTTTCCTCGAGATGCTTCATCGTTCTGCGGAGATCCGGTGTCTGGAGCGTGATGTGGTGGACGCCGCCTTCCCTGTGCTTCAGAAACCCCTCAAGATAGCTTCCCTTTCCCGTAGGTGAGATGATCTCCAGCCGGGACAGATCGCCCAGGGAAAAGATCTGCCAGAAGTACTTCATCTGGGGGCTCCCCATGGAGCCGACGCAGGCAACAGCCCCCAATACGTCCCGGAAAAAGTGTTCCGCTCTTTTCTGGTCTCTTACCGCAAGCGATACATGGTCTATTCTCGAAATCAAAACCGTTCCTCCCAGTCACCATTATTTCGAGGACCGTGCGAGGCCACTTCCGACGATATCACAACGGCTTTCTGACGGTCCCTCTCTGTTCTCCATTTCCCTTCGGCCGCCTCCCGCGGCGGACAGGGATGGACTGCCGATTTATATACAGGAACCGGGGCTAAAGGGAAGCATGAAAGTTTAGAGGCATTTTCCCGCGTGATTCCCAATTGTTTCTGGGCATGAGGCCTGCCGGTCAACTGGTTCAAGGCAGAAATTTCTCGAGGAATCGATGGATGATGCGTCATGGGATCAACCGGTTTTCAGGCCCCATCGGTCAAAAATAGTCCGAGAAGGATGTGCTGGCACCGTACTTGCTTTACCATACGTCAAGCAATGTTCATCTTCTTGTCGGCCTGGTGCGCGCATGCCGCCGGACCCGGGCGACACTCC
>NZ_JAXGNC010000015.1:0-52930 GCF_040768185.1 Syntrophus sp. (in: bacteria)
AGGGCTTGACTGTCCAGGAGATACCATCTTTCAATATGAGGATCCGGAACCGCTGAGATAATCTCCGGATAAGAGATGCCGCTGGAGGCATTGAGAAGTTGCTGCTTCCTTTTCACAAAGCCATTGCAGTTTCCGTCCGATCCAACGATCAGGACATCGGCATCAAGATAATTTCGTTTTTTCGCCTGTTTGAGAAAATCCTTATAAGCGCGGATGGAACCGCCGCCTCGTGCGCTGAGAACGCGAAGGTCGAAGTCGCGGATATCTTTTCCTTCATCCTCGATCAAGCGTTCGACAATGGAGGGTATGAAGGACTCCTGGGCCGTATCCTCGAGAAAGAAAAAGATTTTATATTTAGCCACCGAAATCCCCCCGCACGATTTCCTCTTCGAGGTATTGCTCAATGTTTCCGGAGCGGAACAGCGGGCCGAGTGTCGAAAAGGGAATAAAGACCGTTCCGGTTTCCGTCCGTTGGCATACCAGCAGGTCTTTGTCGCTGAAGTAGGTCGGCAGAATGGGCGAGTGGGTATTGATGAGAATCTGCCGATTGTTGTCGGCGGCATTTTTTAACAGTTCCGCGATATTTTTCAATCTTCTCGGGTGAACGCCGTTTTCCGGCTCCTCGTAGCCGATCATGGTTGAGCCGGTCACCGGAGACAGGACCGCCAGCAGTCCCAATACCCGCAGGGTTCCTTCCGAAATCAGACGATTTGAATAAAAGGCATTGTCTTCACACAGTCGAAGAAACAATTCCGCCTCATCGGTGCGTTCGATTTCCAGGTCCTTCAGCCGAGGTAGGATCTGCATGGCGGCAAGTTTTACCGCCTTGAACTGAGGGGGGTGCATCTCCCGAAGGGTAAAATAAAAGGCCGCCAGATCTTCGCCGCGAGGCCCGATGTTGGTCACTTTGGCGACGGCATTGCCCTGACGCATCAGTTCACGGGGTTCCAGAAAATAGAAATGGCACCGGGACAGCTCTTCGCGGAGCGCCGTGATATGAGGGTAATGCGGCGCATAGAGAGACGTCGATGCGATGGCATAGTCAAGTCCGATATCGTGGAATGTCGGATGCGCCTGCCCTTCCATGCGTAGGCTGATTTTGCCGTTTACTTTTTCGATAAAAGGGGTTCGTGTTTTTTCAGAGCCGTCTCGTCGCAGTGCGGTAAGGCGTTCATTCATGACCCGCACTTGACCGGAGCGAGAAGAGATTTGAAGGTCAATCTCATAACGGAGAAAACGGTGCGTGATGATGCTTTTTCCCTGGGGTGCAGAATCGGCGCTCTCGATGCCGCGCCTCAATTCCCGGATGCGCGCCTCAACGTCACGAACAACGGGATCGCTGATTTCAATATCGCCGATGAAGGATACATCATGATATTCTTTTTCCTTCAGTCCTGAAATTCCTCCGGATGCATAGTGAACAACTTCCAGGGGAACGCCGCGATGCTCGGCAAAAGCCTCTTTCAGATTTTTCTTGGTGACCATCTTGGAAAACAGATTCAGCGCATCGAAGAGATTGCTTTTACCGGCGGCATTCGGTCCGAAAATCACGACAAGATTGGGCAGACCGACATCTACGTTTTTAAGTGATTTGTAGTTGATCACCTGGAATCGTCTGATCATATTCCATCTCCCTTTTTATTATCCCGTTCTGCTTTTCCGTACTTGCTGTCAATCTCAATCCGAATGGCTTAAAACCTAATCACCTTTTTTATGCCCTGCACAATCTAAAGTCAAACTAATGTCAAGCTAAATATGCTGCTCCAGATTGAAGTGAATTTCTGTTTTCATATTTAACATCAATGATTTCCAGACGAGGCGTCGGTTTATTTCCAAGCTGATTTATAGATTCAGTATCCTATGGAAGGGAGACTTCAGCTTGGTCTTTAATACAAGCGATATTGTGCTGATTCTAAGACTTCAATGACCAACATATTAAAAAAAGCGGTAGGACGGTTTCCCTTTGCCTCAACTTGCCCTCAATCTGTGCGATGAGCGCTTCCCGCTGCCGGTCCACATCATCCTGGGCATCGAATAGCGACCGGCGCTTCTGGTTGCGCTGGGATTCCAGAACCTTGATCTGCTTCTGCCCGGCAAGCTTTTCCTCCAGTGTACACGCAGCGGTGGCGGCGCGGCGCGCCTCTTTGATCTGTTGATCCAGTTCTTTTATTTCTCGCTCCAATCCCACTTTCAGATCATCGGCCCAGCCGTCGAGTTTTTCCGCTTCGGCTTCGAAAAAACGGGCATTGCGCGCGGAAATCTCTTTCTGAATAACGGACTGACGCTGTCGGGCGGCATCCTCTAAAATTGCCATAGGGGGCGGTTCGGATACATAACCCGTCACCTGAGCCGGTATGCTGAGGAGACGAACGGCCGTTTCTTCTTCCAGCATGTGACCCTGGTCGGTCAGGGCGGTCACGATAAGGTGGTCTTCTGCCTGATCGAGGGATTCAATCGTGAAGATCGACGCCGTCAACCAGCCGGCCCGGCCAATAAGGGATTCCAAAACGGAGACCTTGCCGTCATGGCTGGAATAATCGAAGGCAAGTTCGGCAGGTCTCAGTTCCCGGCTTTTGGCCCGTTCCAGCAGTGCTTCGGCAAGGGGATGGGTCCGTCGGTAGAGATGGGCCTCTCCGGAGCGTCGCGGCAATTCATAGAGGCCTAAAGGGATCTGCTCCGCCTTTTCGGGAAAGGGCGGAGTGTTCAATCGGAAAACCCCATCGGCCAGGAACTCGGCATGCCCGTTCAGCTCATGGCGGGTCAGCTGCATGAGCTGACGTTCGAAATGATTCAGGCAAGCCCTGGAGGCTTCGTCACGGATTCTGAGCTTTTCCCTGACCTCATCATCAAAGTTTTCCAGCAGCTGCTTACGTGTGTAGGCCATGGCCTCGTTGATTTCCATAGTGAGTTCGAGCTGAAGCTGATCGAAAGCGTTCTGAATTTCTTCCGGTTTCCGGCAGCGTTGATAAATGGCGGCGATGCGCTTTTCGAAATCCACCCCGGACTCGATGGCGCCGAGGACTTCGTCACTTGCGCCGAAAACTCCTTCGAAGAGCTTGAACTTTTCGGAAAGAAGCTCAAAAACCCGCAGATCGGCGGCATTTTTGCGATTGAGGAAGTTGACCACGACCACGTCATGCTGCTGGCCGTAACGGTGGCAGCGTCCGATGCGCTGTTCAATCCGTTGCGGGTTCCAGGGGAGATCGTAATTTACGACGAGGGAGCTGAACTGGAGGTTGATGCCTTCGGCCCCGGCTTCGGTGGCGATCATGATCCGGCCCTGCTCACGGAAATAATCAACCAGCGCCGAGCGCAGATCGGCGGTGCGCGACCCGCTGACCCGATCCGTACCCTGATGACGTTCCAGCCAGTCCAGATAAATCTTACGGGAGGATTCGTCGGCATTGGAGCCGTTGAAAAGGACAATTCCTTCTGAAAAGGGGCTGTCTGCAAGCAGGCGTAACAGGTAACTCTGGGTACGGCGCGATTCGGTGAAAATGACGGCTTTTTGTGCCGCGCCGATTTCGGTTGCCTTGGCAAAGGCAATTTCCAGTGCTTTTAACAGAGCCTTTCCCTTGGCATTGTGCTCGATCGATGTAGCCAGCCGGGCAAAGGCATCGAGATCAGCGATTTCCTGTTCAATGATTTTCCGATCTTCCTGGGAGAGGGATTCTGCTGGCTCATCTTCACTCCATTCATCGGCCGTTTCTCCCAATGCTTCATAATCCTGCCCGAGTTCTTCTTCGAACGATTCGGGAAAGGAGTCCTTTCGGATCTTGGCTTTAAGTCTGCTGGACATTGAAACTAAAGCGCCCGCAATGGCGAAGGTGGAGGATGCCAGAAGCTTGCGCAGGACCAGCGTCATCAGAGAACGCTGACTTGGCGGCAGGGCTTGCAGGTTGTCCCTTTGTAGATATTCCGAAACCAGGTTGTAGAGTCTGTCCTCACTTTCTTCCGGTGTAAATTCCTGAACGATGGGCAGCCTCTGAGTGTATTTGATGTAGGGCAAAACCTGCCGCCGCAGCGTGCGATGACAGACCGGTTTCAGCCGTGTTTTGAGAGTTTGGAAGACTTGCTCTTGATTGAGCTTGGTGAACTGTTCCCGGAAACTTTTCAGGTCTCCGAAGGTGTATTCGTCGATGAAGCTGACCAGACCAAAGAGCTCCAGCAGGGAATTCTGCAGCGGCGTGGCTGTGAGAAGCAGCTTGTCTTTCCCGGCCAGGGCCGTCTTCAATGTGCTGGCGATCACATTGGAGGATTTATAGACGTTGCGCAGGCGATGCGCTTCATCAATGACCACCAGATCCCAGGGAACGGATTGGACATCGCTCGCCTTGCTTCTGGCAAAGTGGTAAGAGCAGATAACAATTTCCGGCGCCTCGAAGGGACGGAATCGGCCCTGCCTGCAATGATCATTGTATGATTTGGACTCCAGCAGGCGGCAGGGCAGGAAAAACTTGTCCGTCAATTCCTGATACCACTGTTTCCGCAAATTGGATGGAGTTATGACGAGAATGCGACGCTTATGTTCAGCCCACTTCTGAGAAAGCACAAGACCCGCCTCGATGGTTTTACCCAGCCCCACTTCATCGGCCAGTAAAGCGCCCTTGGAAAGGGGCGATTTAAAGGCAAAAAGGGCTGCATCGATCTGGTGGGGATTGAGATCAACCTGGGCATCGACCAGGGTGGCGGTCATTTTTTCCACACTGTCCGGAGGAAATCGGCGGGTCAATTCGTAAGCAATATATTTTGCCTGATAGTCGGTGAACATCAGAGATCTGCTTTCCTGTGGGGTGCTTATTCAAGCATTCCCGTTTTGCCAGCACAGGGGACGCATAGCACAAATATGTAAAGATAACAACAAAATAGATTCCATGTTCCTGGCGGTCTTGCTTTTTCCCTGTGATCCTGTTTCCCGATTTGATGTTGTGCCAGCCGCCTCTTGCCTGTATAATGCTAATGCGTTTACTATTTTTATGGAGGTGACGAGATGCCGATCGGAGAAATTTGCAACCGCGATGTGGTCATCGTGAGGCGGAAGGACAGCATTCTGGACGCGGCAAAACTCATGCGCCAGTATCATGTAAGAGGACTGGTCGTCGTGGAAGACCGGGACGGCGAGGTGGCGCCCGTGGGGATCGTCACCGATCGGGATCTGGTCGTGGAGCTGATCGCCAAGGAAGTGCCGCTGGACAGCGTTTTCGTCGAAGATGTGATGAGTCCCGAGCTGTTTTCCGTGTCGGAGAGCCGGGGCATCTGGGATACGATCCAGTATATGCGGGGAAGAGGGATCCGGCGGGTCGTTGTTGTCAATGAGAGGGAAACCCTGCTGGGGATCCTCTCCATCGAGGATCTCCTCGAATTGCTGGCCGATGAACTGTCCGACCTGGCAAGGCTTTTCGTGAGGGAGCGCGACCGGGAAAAAGAGACCAGGGAATGAAAGTAAGCGATCAGCAGCCTCGGATCGTCCCGTCACGTAACGATTGCGGCGTGCTGGTTTACAGTTTGGAGGTTTACGATTAGCGCCTTTTAGCTTTACGATTACTTAACGATCCCTGCTTTTCAGGCGGTAGCGGGTGGAGCGGCCTCCTCCCAGCTTTTCCGCCAGGCCCAGATCGACCAGCAGCCCGAAGTCGCCGGCGGTGATCGGGCGGGAAACGCCGAATGCCGCCTCGCACTGGCGGCTCGTCAGCTCCTGCCCTTCGGCCAGCCATTGCAGCATCTTCCGCTGCCGCTCATTCAACTGCGCCTCCACGGCCGGGGAAACTCTGAAGTGCCGCTCCGGAACGCGCAGGAGATCGATGTCTTCGCCGGGCCCCGGAAAGGTGACCTGGAAATATCCCATGTCCGTGCTCAGAAGGGGCAGATCGAGCCCGTGGTTGAGCATGTGGTCGCGCATCCGGCGGAAGCCGCTGCCCCGCTCCTCGATGCGGTGAAAATAGGAGAGGCACTGGGCCAGGACGGGATTGCGCGAACAGGGCCGGTACCTGCCCCGGCGCAAGCTGGCCAGGGTGATCGGTCGGGGCGGGAGGCCGGGGCTGGAAATCACGACCCGGTCGGGAAAGACTTCGAGGATGATCTTGCGGCCGGCGTCTTCGTACTGCCGATGCGCCACGGCATTGACCAGCGCCTCGCGCAGCCCGTCGACGGGATATTCGTCAAGGCGGATGCGGTTGAGGCCGACCACGCGCATCGGGTGGCGGGTGTTGCGGTCGATGAAGCCGATCGCCCGTTCAATGACCACCGGCATGGGACCCCGGATGTCCTCGTGGTCCCGCGGGTCCCCGTCGGGCACCGCGCTCCTGTAGGCGTCCGCCAGGATGCGGCATTGGGGAAAGACGGCCGAGGGGTCTTTGGCCAGCAGGACAATTCCGGCGGCGGTGGCATAGTGTTCGCCGGAGGAGGAGTCGTACCAGGCCAGCCCTCTCAGGATCGCACCGGCGAGGAGGTCCTCCTCGGACAGCTCGCCGGGGCTGCACTTCTGGGCCGAGGCGAGAAGGGTGCGGGCGACGTTCATGTCGAGATCGCACCAGCGGACCCGGTCAAGGGGGCGGGATTCGAAAACCGAGGTGGCCTCGATGGTCGATTCCGCGATGTCATCCTCGTCGCTCGTCGGTGAAATTTCGTACCGATCCCGAAGCAGCGCCACCAGCGCATCCCGGACTTCCTTCTGGAGTTCGATGATATTGCCGAAACCTCGGCATTCCAGCCCGTCCGCATCGAGTTCCTTCAGCAGCCCGGCGGTTTCCCCTTCCCTCCGGATAGAGCGGTCGCCCTTGATGAATGCGAGGATGGGAAGCCCCCTTTCCCTGGCACGGCGGTACTCGGCATGGGGGATGGAGAGTTCGTGCGCCGCCGCTGCCGATTCAACTCCAATGAGAAGCAGGCAAACCTGGCAGCCATCGAGGCATTGCAGGCATCCCTCCAGGGCTTTGCCCGGAGAGGCCGGCTCGCAATCTGAGAGGAGGGGTATGCAGGAAGCGGAAAGAAAGGGGTCCGTGTTCATCAGGTTCTGGAGGATCAGGCGTTCGTCTTCCAGTTCCATCGAAACCGAACCGACGTAAATGCGGAGCTTCGTTGTCATCGTGATTCGTTCTTTCCCGCTCTTTATGCTGTTTCGTCACGGGGACGGGTCCGTCGGCATCCCTGTGAAATCCGTGGGTCATCCGATTGGCCTTTCAGGACAGGCCGTTCATTCATCGGAAAAGACCGGCGGGAGAACCGGTCACGCTGTAAATTTGAATTTATCGCCCTCCCATTGACCATTATATTGAGAACCGTCGGGAAAGGTCAAGATCCCCTTTCCGTAAAACTGGTCTTCCTTCCATTCTCCTTCGTACCGGGAACCGTCGGGAAAGGTCAGGATTCCCTGCCCGTGGAACTGGTCGTTTTTCCACTGCCCTTCGTACCTTTTCCCGTCGGGAAGGGAAATGACTCCCTGTCCTTCTTTCCGGCCGTTTTTCCACTGCCCTTCGTAGCTCGTTTCATCAGCCAGGATCAGGGTCCCCGTTCCCTCGATCGCGCCTGCGCTCCATTCCCCTTCATATCGGCCGCCGTCGGGAAGGTTCAGGATTCCCCGGCCGGATGGAAGCCCGTTCTCCCATCTGCCCGAGTATTCGCTGCCGTCGGGCCATTTGAAGGAGCCATCCCCTGAAAAGCGCCCCGCCGAAAAATGTCCTTCATAGCTGCTCCCATCTGGATGGGCGTAGAGGCCCTTCCCCAGGTGGGAATCCTCGCCCCACTGAAACTCGATGCCGCCGTTTCCGGAAAATAACCTGATGAGCTTTTGCAACGTTTCTATTTCCCTCGAATCTTCTTGTCGGCAAACTGGCCGTTTCGAAACTCGCCGATGTATTTTCTTCCATCCGCGAGGATCATGATGCCCTGGCCATGGGGAAGGCCCTTTTCCAGTTCGCCCGTGTACTTCCTCCCGTCGATCAGGGTCAGCGTTCCCTGGCCGTGATACTGGTTGTTCCTGAACTCGCCTTCGTAGCGGTCGCCGTTGGGGTACTTGAGAATGCCCTTCCCACTTGACAGGCTGTTTTTAAACTCCCCGGTGTACCGTGTTCCGTTGGCCAGGGTTAAGGTCCCCCGGCCGTCGTACTTGCCCCGCTTGAATTCCCCTTCGTATCTCTTTCCGTCAGGGTGGATCTCGATCCCCTTGCCGTCGGCCAGGTTGTTTTTCCAGGTCCCCATGTAGGTCCGCACCTCCGGGACGATCAGAATGCCTTCACCGGACATGACATCCCGTTCCCACTGGCCGGCGTAGGAGGAGCCGTCCGCGGAAGTCTGGGTCCCCCGGCCGTTTCTCTCTCCGGCACTCCACTCGCCGACGTACCGCCCGCCGTCCGGATAGGCCATGACCCCCAGGCCGTCGGGCAGATCCTCCTTCATCTCTCCCTGGTAACTTCTGCCATCCTCATAGACCCGGGACCACTGCCCCTGGGAAAGGACGGAATCGGTCCCCGTGGACGCCATCTTCCGCTGCAGGGAAAGGTTCCGGGCATCCGCTTCGGCCAATTGCCGCGCCAGTTCGGTAATGGTTTTCGACTGGTTCTCGATGGTGGTTTTCAGCTCTGCCGCGCCCTCGCTTTCATGCCGTTCGGAGGATTCGAGCCGTTCTTCAAGGGAGTTTTTCTCAGCCTCCAGAGCGTTGCACCGGTCTTCGAAATCCGCAGCCGATGCTGATGTCTCCCGGGTGGCCGTCATCTGCACGGCGAGCTGTTTTTTGAGATCGGTGATCGTCTTTTTCTGGTTCTTGACGGTGGTCTTCAGCTTGGCCGTGCCGGCTTCGTTTTTCTCCTCCAGGGTGGTGAGCTTTTCTTCAAGGGAGATTTTTTCGGCTTCCAGGGTCTTGACTCGGCCTTCGGCGTTTTGAACGGCGGCGGCTTCGGCCTTCTGCGCCGCCCCGGCCTGCAGGGCGAGCTGTTTTTCCAGCCGGGCGATGGTTTTCTGATGGCCTTCGAGAGACATCTTCAGCTCGGCCGATTGCCTGAACATCTGCTGTTCAAGGCTTCTGACGTTGCCTTCCAGGAGGGTTTTCTCCTCTTCCAGGATCCGGCACCGGTCATCGGTATCCGCTTCAGCCGGCTCTTCAGACTTCTGCGCCAGGGCTCTGTGCGCGTCAAGCTGCCGCTGAAGCTCTGAAACGGACGCGGCATGCTCTTGGAGAGCATTTTCCAGCTCCGCTTCAAGCGCTTTCAACCGCTCTTCCAGGGTGTTGACCTTTTGTTCCGCCGAACGCTTTCCCGACTCCAGGGCCCTGCATCGCTCCTGTGCGGCGGCGGCATCCGCTTCGGCCTTCTTGGCGGCTATGTTTTGCAGGGCGAGATGCTGCTGAAGGTCTACGATGGTCTTCTTGCTGCTATCCAAGGTGGAGTCCAGCTCGACGGCGAGAATTTCCATCTGCCGCTTCAGGCATTGAACCTCTTCCTCCGCGGCATTTTTTTTCTTTTCGAGGGTTGCGCATCGGGAATCCGCCTGGGCGGCGGCGTGGTCGGCCGCCGTCTGTGCCGCCTCGATCTGCGACGCGAGCTGTTGCTGAAGCTCGGCGATGGTCTTCTGGCTGTTTTCGATGGTGGAATTCAGCTCGAGGGCGAGGATCTCCGCCTGCCGTCTCAGGACGGTGACCTCTTCTTCCGCCGCAACCTTTTCCGATTCCAGGCCTTTATAGCGGTTTTCCGCCGCTTCGGCGGCCTCCGCTTCGGACTTCCGGGCGGTGTCAATCTGGATCGCGAGCCGCTGCTGAAGCTCGGCTACGGCCTTCCGGTGATCCTCATGGGCGGCCTCCATCCGGGCGGCGCTGATTTTTTCCTGCTGCTCCAGGGCGCATACCTTCTCCTCCGCCTGAAGCTTCCCGGCTTCCAGGGACTTGCAGCGGTCGTCCGCCGCCGCCGCAGCCGCTTCGGCCTTCCGGACAGCGGAGCTCTGCAGATCGAGTTGATGCTGAAGCTTCGAGAGGGCTTTGTGGTGATCTCTGGCGGTGGTTTTCAGCTCGGAAGAAAGGGCTTCCGCTCTTTCCTCGAGTGCTTTGAGCTGTTCCTGTGCGGCGGTTTTTTCGCTTTCGAGGGTCCTGCAGCGGTCCTCCACTTCAGCCGCCGCGCTTTCGGCCTTTTGCGCCGCGGCGGTTTGCCCTTCGAGCTTCTGCTGAAGCCGGGAAAGGGCTCTTCTGCCCACTTCGCGCTCGGACTCCAGTTCGGCCTTGAGCGCTTCCGCCTGCCGTTCGAGCGTTCCGGCCTTTTCTTCCGCGGAAGTTTTTTCCGCTTCCAGGGCCTTGAAGCGGGCTTCGGCCTCCTTGGCGGCTAGGGTGTCCGTCTTTTGTGCAAAGCGGGTTTGACGGGCGAGCTGCTCTTGAAGTTCGGAGATGGTTCTGTGCTGGTTTTCAATGGTGATTTTGAGTTCTGCCGACTGTTCGCCCGCTTTTTCGACTCTGGAAGAACGGCCTTCCTTCCAATCGTTGAGGTACCTGGTCCCGTCGGAAGAAACATATTCTCCCGCTCCCTCCGGCAGGCCCCGAAGCCATTCCCCCTCGTAGGAGCTGCCGTCGGACCAGACATACGTGCCCCGCCCGGAAGGAAGCCCGTCGAGCCATTGCCCTTCATAGCGGCTCCCGTCAGGCCACGTGAAAGCGCCCGCCCCGCTGAACGGCTTATCCCGCCATTCGATGCGGTACGGATTTTCCGCAGAGGATCCAAGAACTAAATGCTGCAGCACGATTGATCGCCCCAAATCCCTGATAAGAGAGTAGGATTCGGATTCTCTGCTTTCCGGGGTCTGCCTACATCCTGCGGTAGAGTTCCATAGCCCTTTCCCGGGTCATGAGATTCGCCCAGTCGGGACCAAGGCAATTCTCCCAGAGGGGAACAAGGCCCAGGGCCGTCGTCACCATCTTTTCCAGAGAAGCCGAATCGAGATCTTTTGTCACATTGCGGGGAAGCGGGATGTCATGCTTCTCCATCATCTGACGGAACTCCCGGACGCCCTCGGGGTAGATGTCTTCCAGTTGGTCAAAGGCGATGCAGCAGCCGACGCCGTGATGAATCCCCAGGACGAAGGAGAGTCCGTAAGAGAGGGCATGACAGGCCCCCACCTGAGAATACGCAATGCTCATGCCACCGAAGTACGAAGCCATCATTAATTTGTCGTCTTTTTCCGGCGAATCCTCGAGGAAGACCTGTCGGCACAGATCGCGGGACTTCTCCCCGTAGGCCTTGCTGAACTCGTTGATGAACGTCCCGTGGAGGGATTCCACGTCATGGATGTAGCAGTCCATACCGGTGTAGAACCATTGATTTTTTGGCACCCCTGCCAGCAGTTCGGGATCGAGGAGAATCTGATCGTAGAGGGTGTAGTCGGAATTGATCCCCAGTTTCTTTTCCGGTCCCGTGAGGATGGTTGTCCGGGAAATCTCGGCCCCCGTTCCGGCGAGGGTGGGAACGGCCGCATGGTAGACGGCGGGGTTCGAAATCAGGTCCCAGCCCTGGTAATCGGCGGAGGAACCGGGGTTGTTGAGCATGAGCGAGACGGCCTTGGCGATGTCCATGGCGCTTCCGCCGCCGATCCCGACAATCCCCGCCGGCGTGACGGGCGAATAGGCCCGGATCCGGGCTACCAGCTCGTCGATATACTTCGTCTTCGGCTCGTCATCGACATTGACCCGCAGAAGCAGATCCTTCCCTCGCAGCGGAATCCGCCCTTCCAGCGGTTTCCCCGTAAAGACGTCATCGACGACAAAGACCATAAAAGCATCCGCACCAACCCGCCGGTCCTTCAGGACATCGTCCAGCTGGTTGAACGACCCGCGTCCGAAAATAATATTGGGGACAATCCGAAAGTTTCTATACATGGGGTATTGCCTTTCTTTGATGGGAGTGTTCTTAGTTTACTGATCGGGAGTATAGGGAAAAACTGTTTGGAATGTCAATGAAATGATCTGATCAGGAAATCTCGTCAGGTTTGTATCGGCATCAGCGGCCAATAAATCCAGGTAATAAAAAAGGGCAGAGCCACTTGGCCCTGCCCTTCTGGAATAAACCACTTATGTGTCTCGTTATTTCTTAAACTTTCTTCCAACTCCTGCCAAACCAACCAGACCGAGTCCAAGAAGCAGCATTGTGGTCGGTTCAGGTACGGCAGTACTGGTTCCGAGAAGACTTAAATGAGAGATGGCCCCCTTTCCTGTCCAGAAACCGTTTACCTCAATCGTTTCTGTACCGTCCCAGCCGAGTGCTGCTTCCAAATCGAAGATATACCACCAAGGATCTATTTTAGGCCTTGACCATCTTTTACTTAAAGATAAGCTCCTCCGGTCACGTCAATATAAATCCATTAACAAATTGTATCTGTCCTGAACTTTCACTAAAAGAACCTTCATAAGAGTCTTTTAAGAGAACCTTCTTCCACACGACTACCCATGGAGTATTCGACTTTGTAATATTCTGTTAAAGCCGGTAAACCCACTATCGAGGCCACCCCACTTGCGCTAGGATTAAGCCCAATTTTGCCTTCCCCATCGAGAACTGTTTAGAACTCCGGATGTAGGCGTAATGGTAATTGTATCAGCGATTGCTTGGGATATGAAACCAAACACCATAACACCATCAAAAGTGTCTTGACTAATATCTTTACCTTTTTCATATTATCACCTCTTCTCTTGTTAAACTAAAAACGCAATACCAGTGCCAAACAAATAACTGATTGATTATATGAATATATTTCTGTTGTAGGTCTTAATGGGGAAGATGGAATATGTAAAGAATCCCGACAATCTGCTGGGAACAAATATTACTGGCTATCCATATTAATCTTATTATAACAAGGTATTATCGATGTCTTCCTCTTCTCATGGCAATTTCATTAGATTATATCCTCTTGATTATAAAGAGGATTAATATCGCTCCAAATAGTGTAAAGTATCCCGACATATTTTCCGGAAGTATCAACGATCATGATATTTGGGAGTAACAACGTGCAGATAAATTCTTTGTTTCTTTAAGCATGTTATCAGGATGACCTTATACGCGGATGAGGTTCTGAAAGGGTTTGATCCGTATAATGATGACATATCGTACTGATTATCTGTGAATTTCTAGTAATTGTAAAATAATTTTACACCATGACTGTTGGCCGGAGGCATTTCGGTGAATGAATCATGGCCGTGACCGGCCTGGCGGCAGGCGATGATGGCCGCAACCGTCCCTGAAGGGAGACGAAGCCCTTTCATCCCGTCCGCAGGGCGTCCACGATCTGCATGCGGGCGGCCCGCAGGGCCGGCAGGACGCCGCCGACGAACCCCATGGCCAGGGAAAAAATCATGGAGAAACCAATGATCCCCGGCGTCAGGGAAAAGCTGAAGGCCAGTTCGGAGAAGGTCTGGAAATTCATCGTGGATACGGTGATCAACTGGAGAAAGGATGCGAGGAAGAGGCCCACCACCCCGCCGAGGAGGCCCAGGAGAAGGGACTCCAGCAGGAAGGCCAGCAGGATGCTGCGCCGCTGAAATCCCAGGGCCCGCAGGGTGCCGATCTCGCCGGTCCGGTTGGCCACGGCGGCGTACATGGTGATCATGGCGCCGATCATGGCTCCCAGGGAAAAGACCAACGTCAGGGTCAGGCCGACGATCCGCAGGAACTTGGCCATCATTTCCGACTGATCGGCATAGTACTTCGTTTCTCTCTTGACCTCGACGGTGAGGCGGGGATCTCCTTCCAGGCGCTCCCTGATGGATTCGAAGGCCCCGGAGTTGCGCAGGCGGAAGATGGTCGAGGAATAGGCGGGGCGGCGGAAGGCCGCCATGAGCTGGTCCGCGTCCCCCCAGATTTCCGAGCTGTACCCCCGGTTTCCCGCATCGAAGACCCCCACGATCCGCCAGTTCCGCATGCCGCAGCACAGGCTTTCGTTCAGGCCGCCCCCCTGGAAGCGCTTGGCGATGCCGGAGCCGGCCATCATCTCCAGGGAACCCGGCCGGGGCAGGCGGCCGGCCATGAGCTTCACCTGGGGGCGGAGGGGCAGGGAGGAAGGGCCGATGCCCCGGAGAACGACGTTGCCCGGATCGCCGCTGACCCGTTTGGGCAGCGTCACCAGGACGACGAGTTCCTTGGCGAAGAGGGGCCGGCCGTCGGGACCTAGGGCGATTTCCCGTTCCGTTTCGAGAATGGCCGCCTGATCGCGGGGGACGCCGCTCTGGACCTCCGAGACGGAGCCTTTCCGGATGGCCACGACATTGTCGAAAACCCCCGTTTCCACCAGCGTCGTCTGCAGCCCCTCGGCGAGCATCAAAATGGCGGCGAAGACAAAGACCACGAGGGCCATGCCGGAGATCGTCAAGGCGGTGGTCAGCCGCCTTGTCCAGAGATTCCGCAGGGTGTAGCCCAAGGGGAGAGCCATCAGGCGATCCTCCTCAGTCCTTCGGCGATGCGGATTCCCATTGCCCGCTGGAGGGGGATCAGGGCGGCCACGACGCCCACCAGGAGGGCGGCGGCCAGGTCCAGGTAGAGCGTATTCGCCGATATGTTGAAGATGGGGAAATAGGTTCCCAGTTTTGTCTTGATCAGTGCGGCGGCGGGATAGGTCAGGGCGATCCCCAGGGCGCAGCCCGAAAGGGTGATGACCAGGGATTCTCCCAGGATGAGGGCGGCAAGGTGCCTGGCGCGGAACCCCAGGGTTTTCAGCACGGCATATTCCCCGAAGCGCTCCCGGGTGGTCATGGCCATGGTGTTGGCCACGACGGCCAGGATGATGATGATGACGACGAAGGAAACGATCTGAATGGCCACCACGATGGCCCCGGTCATGGCGATGAACCCGAGCTGGAAGGCCTTTTCCGTCTCCGTCAGGGTTTCCGCCATGGAGTTCCTGAACATCCGGTCGATGGCGGCGGCCACTTCCCCGGCCACTTCGGGGCGGTTCACCCCCACCATGTAGAATCCCACCTGGTCCGCACGGCCGGGGGCCGCTTTTTTCAGGGTCTCGTTGAGATAGTCCCACTGGAAGATGAACTGCGTCTCGTCCACGCTTTCATCCCGCCCCCGATAGATGCCCCTGAGCACGAAATCCCAGTTCCCCGGAAAGATCGTTCCCTTGAGCGTCACCGTGTCTCCCGGCCGCCAGCGGTATTTTTCCGCCAGCTTGCGCCCGGCGACAAATCCCTTGCGGTCCCGGAAAAAAGCGGCTTTTTCTTCCGGGGAGAGGGTGTACTCGGGATAAAGGCCCAGATAGGTTTCCGGATCGACGGCAAAATTGGCGAAGAAGTTCTTCTCGTCGATGTAGATCCCGCCGAACCAGTTGCCCCAGGAGACCGTCTGGACGCCGCTGACCTGGCGGATTTTTTCCTTGTAGGAGAACGGCAGTGGGAAGATGAGGGAGATGGCGTTGCGCGTCACGAGCCGGGTGGCCGACGAGGCCTCGACGCCGGCGTACCAGGCGCCGATGAGGGTGCGCAGCAGCCCGAAGGCCAGGATGGCGACGGCGACCCCGAGGATGGTGAGCCCGCTGCGGAGCCGGTTGCGGAAGGCGTTTCTAAAGAGGAGACGAAAGAGCATCATTGGTCAGGGTCCCCTTCTCCAGATGCCGGATGATCCCGGCCCTTTCCGCCGCCCGGGGGTCGTGGGTCACCATGATGATGGTCTTGCCGGACTCCTCGTTGAGGCGCTCCATGAGGTTGAGGATCTCCTCCGCGGAATGGCGGTCCAGATCCCCGGTGGGTTCGTCGGCAACGAGAACCGCCGGATCGGTGATGACGGCCCGGGCGATGGCGACCCGCTGCTGCTCCCCTCCCGAAAGCTGGCGGGGGTAGTGATCGCTGCGGTCGGAAAGGTTCACCACCCGCAGGGCCATTTCCACGTGCTCCTGGCGCTCCTGGCGCGACAGGGATGTCAGGTAGAGGGGGAGCTCGATGTTCTCATAGGCGGTGAGCACGGGGATCAGGTTGTAGAACTGAAAGATGAAGCCCACATGGGTGGCCCGCCAGCGGGCCAGCTCCGCCTCCTCCAGGGCCGATATGTCCAGGCCGCCCACGAGGATCGTCCCGCTGTCCACGGTGTCGATGCCGGCGATGAGATTGAGCAGGGTGCTCTTTCCCGAGCCCGAGGGGCCCATGAGGGCCAGAAATTCCCCTTCGGCGATGTCGAAGGAGATGTCCTCCAGCACGGGGACGGGGCGGCTTCCCCGCCGGTAGGATTTGCTCACGCCCCGGATGGAAACCATGGGCGGGGCGTAAGGGCGATCTTCGTTCCCCATGGCCGGCCTCACTTCTCCCGGATCTGAATGCGCGAACCGTCCCGCAGGCGGGCTGCGGGGTTGAGGACGACGCGGTCGCCGGGCTTCAGGCCGTCAAGGACCTCGATAAGGTCGCCGAAGGATTCGCCCGATTTCACCGGGACTTCCCGGACGCGATCACCTTCAATTCTGAAGGCCAGGAGACGTCCGTTCCGCCTGGCCAGGGCGGAGGCGCTCACCGCCGTGCGCAGGCGCTCTTCGTCCGGACGGGGCGGACGGGAGAGGAAGGCGACCTTGGCGCTCATTTCCGGCAGGATCCGGGGATCGGGATCGAGAAAGCGGACCTTGACCAGAATGGTCGCCTTGGTGCGGTCGGCGGTGGGAACGATCATGTGGACCTGTCCGCGGAAGCGGGAATCGGGCAGGGCATCGAGCTGAATTTCACAGGGTTGGCCGGTCTTGACGAGCTCCAGGTTGGATTCGGCGACATCCGCCTCCACCTGCAGGGAGTTCAGATCCGCGATGGTCACGACCGCCGCCTTGGCGTTGGCCGCCGCGCCCAGGGGCGTGACGATGTCGCCGATGTCGGCGTTTTTCGTCAGAACGACGGCGTCGAAGGGGGCGCGGATGAGGCTGTAATCCAGGGAAACCGAGGCGGCCCTCAGGGCGGCCTCCCCCGCCGTCTGCGTCGCTTCCGCAGCGGCCACGGAGGCCCTGGCGCTCAGGTAACGGGCCTCGGCCGAATCGAATTCCGCCCGGGAAATGACGTCCCGCCGCAGAAGTTCCGTCTTTCTCTGGTAATTCTTCGTCGCGTCGTTCAATTCCGCCCGGCTCGAAGCTGTCCGGGCGCGGGCGGTGCCCAGGTTGGCGGCGGCCTGATCGCGTGCTGCCCGGGCATCATCAGCCTCCAGCCGGGCGATGATCTCGCCGGCCCGGACCCGGCTTCCCTCCTCCACCGAAAGGGCGACGAGGCGCCCCGTAATCTTGGCGGCCACGGCGGCCTTCCGCTGGGCGACGACGTAACCGCTGGCGTTCAGAAGGGAAAAGGTCTGGGAGGGATAGATCCGGGAAACGCCGGCGGCATCCACGGAAACGGCGGGAACAAGGCGCCCCGTGACGTAGAGCAGGACAAGGATCGTCAGCAGCAGGGCCGCGGCGACCCAGTACAGGGGAGCGATCCTTCGTTTTTTTTGCGCCGCCCGGTCGGACTTGTCAATTTTCAGCCGGGTGAGGTCTTCTTGGGCCATAGGGGAAATTCTCTCAGCGTAACGACCCGATGGCGGCCGATGTTTTTACGTTCATCGGGTCCTGGATTGGAGGAGCGGATCACCTTTTCCGGGGGATGATGACGCGAAACCGGACGAGAAGATCCCCGCGGCCGGTGCTGGTGAGGATCGGCATGCCCCTGCCGACCTGAAGAATCTCGTTTTCGTCACACACGGGCTGACTCCCCCCGACTGCTGATAAGCCTTCTCTCCAGATGGACCTGAAGGATATCGCGTTTTTTTTTGAGACGCAACGACTTCATGGAAATTCACGGGGTTCTCCCCAGAAAAAAACCTCCCCGCCATGGAGGCGGGGAGGTTCTGTAAAAAGGGGTAAAGAAACCTGCTGTGTTAGTAATCCATGTCTCCCATGTCGGGGGGCATCATGCCGCCGGGCATCCCGGAGCCCTTTTTCTGCGGGGCTTCCGCAATCATCGCCTCCGTCGTGAGGAGCAGGGAAGCCACGGAGGCCGCGTTCTGAAGGGCAAAACGGACCACTTTGGTGGGATCGATGATCCCCGCTTCCATCATGTCCGTGTATTCGCCGGCATCGGCGTTGAACCCGAAGTTGCCGGACTGGCCCTTGACCTTCTCCACGACGATGGATCCTTCATAGCCGGCGTTCGCCGCGATCTGGCGCATCGGCTCCTCAAGGGCCCGTTTGACGATGGTCAGGCCGTGCCGTTCGTCTTCATCGGCAAACTCGACGCCTTCCAGGGCCGGCAGGCTCCGCAGCAGGGCGACACCGCCGCCTGGGACGATGCCCTCTTCCACCGCCGCCCTCGTGGCATGAAGGGCGTCCTCCACCCGGGCCTTCTTCTCCTTCATTTCGATTTCCGTGGCCGCACCGACCTTGATCACGGCGACGCCGCCCACGAGCTTGGCCAGACGCTCCTGGAGCTTTTCCCGGTCGTAATCGGAGGTGGTTTCCTCGATCTGGGTCCGGATCTGCTTGACCCGGCCTTCGATGGCGGCGTGGCTGCCGGCGCCGTCCACGATGGTGGTGTTGTCCTTGTCGATGTGCAGCCGCTTGCAGGTTCCCAGGTCGTCAAGTGTAATGCTTTCCAGCTTGATGCCCATTTCTTCGGAGACAACCTGTCCGCCGGTGAGAACGGCGATGTCCTCCAGCATGGCCTTTCGGCGGTCACCGAATCCCGGCGCCTTGACGGCCGCGCACTTCAGGGTTCCCCGGATTTTGTTCACCACGAGCGTTGCCAGGGCTTCGCCTTCCAGGTCTTCGGCCACGATGAGCAGGGGCCTTCCAGAGCGGGCGATCTGCTCCAGGATGGGCACCAGGTCCTGCATGACGCTGATTTTCTTCTCGTAGAGCAGGATGTAGGGGTCCTCGAAGAGGACTTCCATCTTTTCCGGATCCGTGACGAAGTAGGGGGAGACATAACCGCGGTCGAACTGCATTCCTTCCACGATTTCCAGCGAGGTTTCCATGCTTTTCGCCTCTTCGACGGTGATGACCCCTTCCTTGCCGACCTTTTCCATGGCCTCGGAGATGATTTCACCGATGGTGATGTCGCTGTTGGCGGAAATCGTTCCGACCTGGGTGATCTCCTTTTTATCCCGGATGTCCTTGGAGATCTTCTTCAATTCGCCGATCAAACGCTCCACGCTCTTGTCGATTCCCCGCTTGAGCGACATGGGATTCATGCCAGCGGCAGCCATTTTGGAGCCTTCACGGTAAATCGCCTGGGCGAGGATCGTGGCCGTCGTGGTTCCGTCACCGGCCATGTCCGATGTCTTCGACGCGACTTCCTTGACCATCTGGGCGCCCATGTTTTCAAATTTGTCTTCCAGCTCGATTTCCTTGGCGACCGTGACCCCGTCCTTGGTGATGGTCGGCGCTCCCCAGGATTTTTCGATCACCACGTTCCGCCCCCGGGGGCCCAGGGTGACCTTGACGGCATTGGCCAGGGCATCCACTCCCTTCATGACCTTTTCACGGGCAGTCGTGTCGTATTTGATTTCTTTTGCAGCCATTTCGTTTCCCTCCCTTACCTATTCGATTACGCCGAGAATATCGTCTTCCCGCATGATCATGTGTTCGACGCCGTCGATCTTGACCTCCGTGCCGGCATAGCGGCTGAAGAGGATCCGGTCCCCTTCCTTCACGTTCAGGGGGATGCGCTTGCCCTCATCGTCCCGCCTTCCCGGACCGGCGGCAATGACCTTTCCCTCCTGGGGTTTTTCCTTTGCCGTGTCGGGGATGATGATGCCCCCGGCTGTCTTTTCCTGGTTTTCCGTCCGCAGCACCAGGACGCGATCATGTAATGGTACGATCTTCATTTCCTTTCCTCCTTAAACAAACAAGAATATGATTCCCTATCGGATTGGCATGCCCGGCATGCCTGTTTTTGCTGAGTACTGCAGAATTTCCATGCGGCGTAAGCAGGCATTAAGATAATCACGGAATGCCTCTTGTCAACAAAATGAGGGGAATTTTTTGTGGGGGTATTTTGGGCTGCCGGTTCTGCCCCGCGCAGAACGGGGGCAGAACCGGAAATCCTGCTGCTGCGGACTGGCCGGTCAGGCCGGGTGGACGGGATGGCTCAGGGGGCCATCCCGAAGGCATGCACCGTTTGGTGATGCGGTTATTCCGTGGAGATCGGAATTTTCTTGCCCTTGGTCTGGGCCTCCTCCGTTTTGGGGAGCTTGACGGTAAGGACCCCGTTTTTGAAGGCGGCCTCCACCTTTTCGAGATTGATTCCCCTGGGAAGGGGGATCACCCGGTGGAAGGAACCGTATGTCCTTTCCAGGCGGTAATAGTCCTTCCCCTTGTCTTCCTGTTCCTCCTTCTTCTCGCCTTTGAGCGTTACGGCATCGTCGGAAACCAGGACCTCCACATCCTTCTCGTCAATGCCGGGGATTTCGGCCGTGATGGTCAGCTCTTCATCGCTTTCCCTTACGTCGATGGAGGGGGTGAAACCGGCATAGCGATCTTCCAGCGCGCCGAAGGGCTCAAGGTCGAACCCACGGAAGAAATCATCGAAAAGCTGATTCATTTCCCGCTGCAGCGAGTAGAAAGGATGCTCTTCCTCGCGCTTTGCAGGCGTCTCCGTTTTCCTGCGGAGAGAGGGTAAAAGACTTCTGGTTGCCATGGTTCGTTCCTCCTTTATTGAAAGTATTTTATCCTGCCTTGATGGCAATTTTCTTTGCCGCGACAGGGGCCGCCTTGTGCAGGACGACTCGCAGCACGCCATTTTTCACGGACGCTTCAATCTTTTCCCTGTCCACGTCTTCGGAAAGGGTAAAGGTCCGCTGATAATCACCGACTTCATATTCCGCATAGTAGAGGCGTCGCCCCTGGCTTTCCTGCGGATCAACCGTTCCATGAATTTTCAGAACGTTCTTGTCCAGGATGACTTCGACCGAATTTTCATCAACACCGGGTACGTCTCCAATCAGAACCATTGTTTCCGGAGTTTCGTAAATGTCCACCTTGGGTACGAAAATCCGCGTGTTCCGTGTCCGTTCCGATTGAGCGGGCTCTTTTGCCGGCTGCTTTTCGTAGTTTTTATATTCCTGATCCATGAGATATCGTCCCTCCTCGGCTATTCGGATTTGATGGCTATTTTGCGGGGTTTGTCTTCTTCCGCACGGGGCAGATGAATCTGCAGGATTCCCTTTTCATAGTTTGCTTCAACCTTTTGCTGATCCACATTGAAAGGAAGCTGCAGTCCTCGGCTGAAACGGCCAAATCCCCTTTCCTGGCGATGATAGCGGCAGCCTTCCTCCAGGGGCTCCGGTTCCCTGGATCCCTTGATATAGAGAAGATCTCCCTTGGTGGTTATCTCGATCGCACCGGGATCCATTCCGGGAAGCTCCGCCCTGACCAGGACGTCGTCCTCGCTGATCCACACATTGATCGGCGGATGCTGCTGGTCGTACTCCTGGGTCAACCCGGAGAAGAATCTGTTCATGTCCTTTTGAAAGCGCGTCATTTCGGGAAACATGTCCAACATCCGTCCCATTCTCCAAATTCCAGGTCCAAACATTTCGCCTTCCTCCTTATTTCATTTTATAAAAATCTTATTCTGTTCGGACATCCTCAACAACCATGCGCACAACATCTTCCCGATTCGTGGAATTTCCCTTTCCCCGGTCCCATCAAGCCGGGGAAAGCATTTTGAAACGCAGAGTGTTCGTTTTCAACAATGTCCTGATATCGTTCAGATATTTACGTTCCGATACTAATATAGTCACCAAATTTCCGTTGTCAAGGCAGGGAGAGAACAGGGATTTTCCCAGTTCCCCGGGTAAGCCTCCAGGATCATATTCCTGGTGCAGCACCGCCTCGGGTAGAGAAAGGCGAATGTCGCCTCGGGGGGGTATGAAGGGGAATTGAAGAGGAAAGCGGCACCGTTGGCCGGAGGGCCACGGTGCCTGAAAGGCGAAAGGCCGTTGGAGAGCCGTTATTCCTAACTGGAGCCCGATGCCTCGGCGCCCGGTCGGAGCTGACGGTTCTGATTCTGGAACCGTTCGAGTGAAGCCCTGAGCAGTTTGAGGTTTCCCGGAATGTTGTCGATGTTGTACAGATCCGCGCGGAAATTCAGGTTTCCCTCGCGGTCGATCCAGACTGTTTTATAAACGATGTGGACGGGAACGGCCTTGGGAAGCATCAGGGTCTTGTTCTTTCCTTTCCGGATCTCGGCCTGGAGGCTCCGCATCGACCACGGGTTGTTGGGCGAATCTTTCAGCAGGTAGGAGGCGAGATCCACGGGCTTTTCGATGCGGATACAGCCGTGGCTGAAGCTGCGCCGGTTCCGCGCAAAAAGGCTCCGCGTGGACGTGTCATGGATGTAAATATCCGCTTCATTGGAAAAGACGAACTTGACACGGCCGAGGGGATTGCCCGCTCCCGGTTCCTGCCTCAGGAAGTAGGGGAAATGATCCTTGGAGTATCTCGACCACTTGACGGATTCCGGGGCAATGGGACGGTTTTGATAATATCCGCCCGCGAAAACCTTCATGTTCTTTCCCGAGAGATATCCCGGGTTCTTCTGGAGCTTGGGAAGATACTCCTCTACCGCGATGCTCCTGGGGACCCGCCAGTAGGGGTTCAGTTCGATCGACGTAACCCGGCTGCTCAACAGGTTGGTTCGCTTGTCGGTCTTGCCGACGATGGCCCGGATGTTCATCACCACGCTGCCGTTTTCCACCACTTCGAGATTGAAGGCCGGTATGTTGATCAGAAGATGGCGGTCTCCCAGCTCCGAGGGCAGCCAGCGCAGCCGGTCCAGGTTGACGGCGACCTGGCAGATGCGGACTTCCAGGGGGATGTTCAGCTCCCGAAGCGTGGATGGACCGACGGCACCGTCCTGCTTCAGGCCGTATTGCTTCTGAAACTGGGCAACGGCGGCTTCCAGCGACCGATCAAACAGATCCTCGGGTGTTTCCTTCAGGGAATCGGGCTTCTCCGAAACCGCCATCAGCCGGGTTTTCAGCAAAGGGACCCGCTTGTCGCGCATTCCTTTTTTCAGGGTGCGGCCCGCCGGGATGGTCGGCCATCCGCCATTTTCAGCTATATCAATGTAATTATTCAGAATATCATGAAGCTTCTGGTAATAATGAAAGCGGGGCGCCAGTTCCTTGAGGGTTCCCTCCAGTTCTCCGCTCTCCAGGGCCTTGCTGAGCGTTTTGACGAGGTCCGTATGCCGCGGTTTGTAGACCCAGCCGGGATACTGCTTTTGATGATTGATCCTGCCGCCGGAGTAATGCGCGGCATAGGAAAAGAAGGCTTCCGTCAGCAGCAGGTCCAGGTCGATCAGGAGATCGGGGTTCAGGGGCTGATCCTGCTCCTTGTCCCGGGAAATCGTTTCCATGAGAGATTCGATGCGCTCGATGCCGTAATCCTGGGGGTACAGAGCTTCCCGGTGGGAGCGTTTCAGGAGGTGGAGCAGCTTCTCCGCCAGCACAGCCGATCCCTCTTCCCCGACCCAGGCCGGCCGGCCCTTCCGCTCCAGATAGAGGATTTTCATGAGCCGGGCGGTGTCTTCATCGTTGTAATCAAAATTCAGAAGAGAACGTCCCTTGGCGTTTACGATCCTCTGCAGCAGGCGGTCTGAAACGGCGTCAGGCGGACTGACGGCGTCCTGCATCCCCGTGGTGATCGACCAGGTCAGGACGACCCCGATCAAAATCAGGAGCTGGATAAGACGGGCTTTTTTAAACCTCACGGATAATCCTTCTTCATACGTTCGTTACGGCCGCGGCTCTTCAGCCGTCTGCGGAACCGGGGACGGCCATCCCCTATTCTTCCTTGACATAGAACTGCATCTTCAGACCTGCCACTTCCACAAGATCTCCGTCCTTCAGGTCATAACGGGAGTTCATTTCCTGTCCATTGATTTTCATGGATTTACCCCCGGAGGGATTGATGAAGTAGCCCTCTTTCCTCCGGTTGACCAGCGCGGCCACTTTGGGGGCGAAAAAGCCCCTGAGATGGATACCCGCACCGTCTTCCTTTCCGATGGTCGTCACCCTCTCCTTCAGGAGATAATCCCTTCTGTCCGCGGATCCGTTCACGATCACGAAGCCCCCCAGGACGTCAGGCTTGTTCTTGCCCGTGGCGGCCAGAAGATTCTTCTGATCCTGCGGTGCGATCACCATGGTTTCATCCATGGATCTTCCCCTCAGGGTCGCGTTCCGGGGATCCGTGTCCCTGTTTCGGTCGGAAATCACTTCCAGGGTGTGAATTCCTACCAGGACCATGTCGCCGTTGAAAATTTCGCTTTTGAAAATTTTCTGCCCGTTGACATATGTTCCATTGAGGCTGTTCGTATCCTCAATGAAGAGGGATTCCCCTTCATTCGTGAACTTTGCATGATGCCCGGAGACAGCCTGGTTGTCAATCACAATATCATTGTCCGGCTTTCTGCCGATGGTTATGACATCTTGCTCGAGGGGGATTTCCTTGACAACGGCTCCTTTGAATTTCAATAAAACCTCCGCCATTCTTTACCTCCTGAACCATCTAAAAAATTTGAGAACCGACGCAAACCGGCGCTTCTTGGCAAGGTAACCCGTAACAACGGTGATATTGTCCTTCCCGCCCTTCTCGTTGGCCATCGTGATCAGCTTCTGGCACGCTACAGAAGGGTTGTCCAGGGATGCCGCCGTAAGCAGAATCTCTTGATCGGAAATCATCCCGGACAAACCGTCGCTGCAGAGAATCAGCACATCGCCCTCCGCCAGAGTCATCTCATCCAGATCGACATCCACAAAGGGTGCAATTCCCAGCGCCCTTGTCAGAACATGCCGAATCGTGGACTGTTCCGCTTCTTCTTTTGAGATCAGGTCATGCTTGACCTGCTCATATACCAGGGTATGATCGTCGGTCAACTGTTCAATTTCTCCTGCCCTGACCAGGTAAATCCGACTGTCTCCCACATGGGCGATGCTCAGTTTTCTGCCCTGGATCATGATGGCCGCCAGGGTTGTTCCCATGCCATGCAGCTGAGGATTGCTCTTTGCCGCTTCATGAATGGCCTTGTTGGCCAGCTGAATGGCGGAGCAAAGCTGATTGGTCTCATCCGAATAGTTTTCATTGTAACAGGAGGCAATCAAGGGGGCTTTGCCTTCTCCGGACTGCTGGAAATAATTCCGCAGAACGTCCACAGCCATTTTACTGGCCACTTCTCCGGATGCGTGTCCTCCCATGCCATCCGCCACAGCCAGAATCCCCCGCTTGGGGTCCAGAAAAAAGTCATCTTCGTTGTTCGGTCGGATGAGCCCTTTATCGGTTTGGCCGGCAATATTCACTTTCAAGATCATCTCCTAAATGTTGGCATAAACGGCGAGGTCAGAGACGAATTCGCCGCCATTCTGGTAGCGCTTCTCCAGGTCCTTCTCGATGGCTTTGTCCACGATGTCCGCAAAGAGCTCCGGCAGGTGAGGAGCCCGCTCCCTGAGAGGCTTGGGAGCCGTTGAAGTGATTTTGTACATGAGGGTCCCGATGCTGTCTCCCTGGAATGGCTTTTCCCCGGTCAGCATTTCATAAAAAACGACGCCCAGAGAAAAAAGGTCCGAACGGCCGTCGATCTTCTGGCCCGAAATCTGTTCCGGCGACATGTAGCTCGGCGTCCCAAGGACGGCGCCCGTCTGGGTCTTCGAAGAGCTCATGACGCGGGCGATTCCGAAATCGGCGACCCGGATCTCGCCATTATTAAGGATCATGATGTTCGAAGGTTTGATGTCCCTGTGCACAACCCCGTTTCGGTGGGCATAGTCCAAAGCGCCGGCCACGAGGCCTACGATCCGGACGACTTCCGGGATCGGCAGGAGGCTTTCCCGGCTGCAGTATCTGACAAGGTCCGTTCCGTCCAGCAGCTCCATGGCCATGTAGGCGAGATCGGAATCCTCCCCCACGTCATAGATGGTCACAATGTTGGGATGGGATAGCTTTCCCGCCGCTTCCGCCTCCAGGAAAAACCGCTTCTTGGTTTCCAGGAGCCTCTCTTCCTCAATCTCTTCATAGCGCAGTGTCTTGATCGCCACTTCCCTGTTTATCTTCGGATCCTTGCCCAGGTAAACCGTCCCCATGGCTCCGCGTCCAAGCTCCCGGCTGATCTCGTAGCGTCCAATCGTCGGCTTGATTTCGGTTTCCTGCAGAATGACTGTATCATCCTTTCTGCTCCCGGCGGGCTGATGGTTGATGGTATCGCCCGCCAGTTTGATCCTCTGGATCCGGTCATTGATGTCCTTGAAGCTGCCGGCCTGGGCAATGTGGTTGTAAACGGCGGAAGCCTTTGAGAAAAGCCGCTTTCGTTCGAAGTCGAGTCCGAGATTGTACAGGAGCTCTTTCGTGGCTTTGTCCTCAACAGGGCACTTCCGGAATGTATCAAAGGCCATGTCCAGCATTCCCTGGCCCTGAAAGGAAAGCCCGAGCATTTTGCTGGCTTCCACGCTGTCCGCCTCGATGCTCTCCCGTGGGCTTTCGGAAAGGAGATAGTTCCGGGAGGCCGTAACGAGATATCCGAGAATCAGGACCAACGCGGGATGGACGGGTTTTATCCAACAGCCGTGGCCGGCGAGGAGATAAACGGCCGACCCGCACCAGAGGGCCAGCATGGCCAGCATGGCGGCGGCGCTGTACAGGAAGTTCAGCCTGGAGGTGATCAGGATGACCAGGCATCCGAACAGGACCATGCTTCCCAGTTCGAGCCAGATGGCCCATGAAGGCCGCGTGATGTGCTTCTGGTAGAGAATGTTGTTCACCGTGCTGGCGGTCCCGAGCCAGGACGGGGTGTCGGGCCCGATGGGGGTGGCCTGAAAAGATCCCAGGCCGGTGGCGTTGAGGACAAGAATCGCAATCCTGTTTTTAAAGACATCGGGCCGGACTTTGTGGTTGATGACATCCACAAAGGAATAAACAGGGACATCCCCGCCGTAATGGATCAGCATCTGATGCCTGTCAAAGGTGGGAATGCGGGCGCTGCCGATTTCCAACCCGTTTTCCAGGCGGATGTGCTCCAGGTTGTATTTGAGGAACTTCAGGGTCAGCTGCAGGGCGAAGGAGGGGTAATAGCGATTTTCATAATGGATGAGCAGCGGTTCGCTGCGCACGGCGCCGTCCTTGTCGGGCTCCACGTTGGTGTGCCCCAGTGCCAGGGCCGGTTCCGCGAAGGCAGAAAGGGGCGAAATCAGTTCCCTGGCGGTCAGGTTCGGGGCCGTCGTGCTGAGCTTCACCGAATTCCGCATCAAATAATCGGGCAGGGCCTCCACCGCCGCGAGGGAGCCCCCCAGGACAAAGGACAGGGGGAGAACGACCTGGTTGCTCTCAGCGATGGCTGCCGCTAGTATGGTGTCTTGATCCAGCCGCTCTTCCGCTTCTTTCAGGCTTGTGTAAAGCTGTCCGTTGCGGACGCCCTTTGATTCCAACCCGTTGAGAAGATTGCGAATCTCCTCAAGTCCCTGGCCTTGGTCCTTTTCGGAAAGGGGAATGGCAACCCCGATGACCCTGGTTCCGTAAGCTTTCAGTGTGCTGATCATCTGGGCGAGGTGTCCCCTGGACCAGGGCCAGCGGCCGATGGCGGCAATGCTGTTGTTGTCGATCCCGATGATGACGACATTGGATGCCGGGGTCTTATCCTTCAAGGCGGAAATGGCATCATAGGCCTTGTATTCAAGTCGTTCCGTGGGGGTCCAACGCAGGATGCAGGCACCGGCCAGCAGAATGACAAGGAAAACAACGATGACCACATCTGCAGCGATCGAATTTTTAAGCCGGATCATAATTCCTCCTGGTTCTTGTCCCACCCGCTTCGTAGTAAAGGGAGCGTCTCCGGTGATGGAAATTCCAACAGAAGCGTCAAAATATGATGTTTCATGAGAGGGACGAGGCGTTCGGCATTTTCCTGCGGATGTTCTTCCCTTCAGGTGCTGTTCTATGCAAAATGTGACCCCAGATATGAGCAGAGGCCCCATAAATTTTTTTGTGCCGATCCATCCTGGTTCTTTTATGATCCATCCATGGGATGCGGATTGCGGCAGAAGGCATAAAAAGGGGTGGAAAGCGGGTGCCCGTGCAATTCGGCGGGCCCCCGATCAGGGGATTCAGAGGGCGGAGTTTGTTCAATGGATCAGGACATTGAGATCGTCGATGATGGACTGATAGTCCTGATACCGGTCCTCCGGCTTCTTGGCCATCATCTTTCCTATGATATCCGATAGATCGCTTGACAGGATGGGGTTTCTCTTCTTCAGGGGAACCAGCTCCTCATGGAGGTGCTTGAACAGGATCGCTTCGACGTAGTCGCCTTCAAAGGGGGGAACGCCTGCAAAAACGTTGTAAAACGTGGCGCCCAGGGAATAGATGTCACTTCGGCAGTCCAGCGGCTGGCCCATAATGGAGTCCGGAGAGGCGAAAAGGGGTGAGCCGACCAGGCCCTCGGCCTTCTTTTTTCTGCCGGTTCCGTCATTGACGATGGCGACTCCGAAGTCCACGACCTTCAAGATGCCCTGGTCGTCAATCATGATGTTGGCGGGCTTGATGTCCCGGTGGACGATGTTCTGCCGGCTGACGAAATCCAGCGTCCGGCAGATGGTGATGAAGTGTTCCAGCCCTTTGGCGGTGTTGAGATTATTGCGGTCCTTGATGATGTCTGCCAGGGTCCCCCCATTGATCAGCTCCATGGCGAAGTAGAGGACATCCTCGACCTGGTCGATGTAGTAGATCTGTGCGATGTTGGGATGGGTAAAACGGGAGACGAGGCGCGCCTCCTTGACAAACATGTCTCTGTAGGACGCGATGGAGGAGAGATTGTAGGAGATGACCTTGAGGGCCACGTTCCGTTCAAGGACAACATCCCATCCCTTAAAAACACCCCCCATGCCTCCGGCGCCGATAAAAGACACCGCCTTGTAGTTTCCCAGTTTCTTTCCCACCAGGCTGCGATAAAACTTGATTTCCAGCGCCTTTTCGCTTCTGGGCTCGCTGGAATGGTTCAATAGCGGATCGGCAGGCGCCTTCCTGTTGTCCGCCATCCGGATGATCATGTCGGCGTGAATTTTTTTCTGGATGGGCCTGTCCACCTCTGCAGATGGCTTTTTGACTGCGGACTTTTTCCCCTCCTCCTTCAGATTGACGACGTAATCGTATGTTTCGATCCAGTCGATAGACTGCTCCGTTTCCACCCCTATTTCCGCCGACAGCTTGTGGTTGTTGATGGAAATGTGCCGGATGTGGCTCTCGACGACGCATGTCCCGCAGGGCAGGGAGAACCGGATGTAAAGGGCCATGCCGAGCCGCCCGAGCAGGGAGGTTTCTATCAGCAGGCCCTGCCTGCTGATGTTTTTTATTCGTCCCGGAAGCCAGAGAATGGAATCGCGGGATAGTTCGATGTTCACCGTCTGTTTGGGGACCAGCCTTTCGCTTTTCCGGCACTCGGCCGGCGGCGGCGAAGAAGCGGCCTCCGGGGGCGGGGCAATGGATTGGTGAAACCCTTCGCCGGGCAATGCGGATATTCCCGCCCTGCCGGTCTTGGCGGGCAGTGTTTCAGCGATGCGTTTCATCAGGACGTTCGGGGCCCCGCTGTCCGGCGTATAGACGATGAAATCGGCGGCCCCCATGCCGAAAGCCTTCCCGGCGTTCCCTTGATCGTGGACGGGCACGAAAAAGACAAAGGGAATTTTCTTCAAGAGGGGAGTGTGCTTGATAAACTCCAGGAATTCATAGCCGCTGGAATCCTCCAGTTCGCTGTCGCAGATGATGAGCGCTACGGAATTGTTGGAGAGCAGATTCAGGGCGCTGCTCATGGCGGTGGCGGTAAGCACCGGGTATCCGGCCCCGAGGAGAGATTTGCAGACCACGTTCAGAAATTTCTTGTCGCGGTTGACTAACAGAATGTAGCTTCTAAGGTCCATAGATCTCGACATGAAGATATCCATTGGAAGTCACTGTTTTGAAGTGCAGGGGTCCTGGTGCATGGGCCTTGGATCGATCTCAGGACAGGGTCGTTTTCGGTTTGATGCAGACATGCAGGGCAAAGGACTGTGTCCCGACCTGGAAGATCAGCACGGCGACGGAGGTGTTCTGCAGATAGCCGATCTGGTGGCCGGGGCCGACGACGACCGAGGGAAGCGATATTTCGAAATGGTACGGTGTTCCCACAAATTCCTTTTTCGTGGAGCCGCTGATCATGTTTATGATTTCGCTGACTCCGTCATGGATCAATTCCGCATCGATTTCCCCCTCTTCCATTCCCATCATCTTCGCGACGATCGATTTGGCCAGATCCCAGTAGAACGTGACCACGAGCGTTCCCTCGGCATTGCCGGAAAGCCCCATGATGCCGGAAACGTCACCGAAGATTCTGATGGTATTGGAGAAGTAGACTTTCTTGAACTCCACATGGATGGAGGCCATGGTCTGCAGGATATGGCAGGTATTTTTGATGAAGGGGTCCAGGTATTCGAATTCCTCTTCGAGGGGCTCCCTGCCGGGGATCAGGTATCCGTTCATGATGTGCCTGCAGGCGGGCAGGGGATCGGACAGGGACAGGACTTCCGTTGCTCCGGCGATGATGTAGGGTTGCGACGGGATGTCTTTTTTCCGCGCGTTGATGAGAATGATGGGAATATTCTGAAAATTGCATGCATACCGAAGCTTGCAGATCTGCTGCACAACGTGTTCCTGGTTTCTGCCCATTTCCAGAATGATCATCTGATAGCCGTTGAGGGCGATCCCGTCATGAAATTGTTCATATTGAACATCGTCGTTTCCCCCGAACAGCCCGGAAACAACTTTTTCGACCTTTGGACTGCAGTCAATTCCAAGTATTCTCTTCATAGAATCCATCTCCATTTTCTGTTTCTGGTAAATTAGCCGGACCGCCTGATGGATTTCCGGGAGCTGTGACCCGGCCCGTCATGCCATGGCGCTTCTGAACAGATTCTGTGTTCAGGGGAGTCAGTGTTTTTCCAGCACCTGATGAATGGCATCGGTCAGCTGATCCGCGGTAAAGGGCTTGGTGAGATAACCCTGGGCGCCGGCGCGGATCGCTTCCTGTATCCGGTCTTCTTCAGATTCCGTCGATATCATCAAGACGGGAATCTTTTTGAAGCGATCGTCGCCGCGCATTTTTCTGATGACGTCGATGCCGCTCACAAGAGGCATGTTCCAGTCCAGGAGAACCAGATTGATCTCGCCGCCGCTTGCTTCCAGAAGGCTCAGCGCCTCCCTGCCGTTGCCGGCCTGCACGGCTTCGAAACCAATCGATGCGGCTGTCTTTTCGATAATGCCGCGTATTAAACGTGAATCATCTGCAACAATCGCTTTCATCCCTCTTCCCCCTTTTGCATAGTCGTGTTCCTTATTTTTTCAGAGCAATCACCACATCGGGATTGACTTTTCGGATGATGACCCTAAACTGGGCATGACGTCCATTGCGGTACGGTCAAGGTCAAACAATGTTCCCAAGGCTTTTCCGGCTAAAGCATCTTTTTCCTTCATGCTATAACTGTTCCGCCTGTGCGGTCCGGCCGGGTCGGGTATGATATTTGTCTGCCTTCATGGTCACGAATCTTTTCCGTGATCATGACCTACAGGGTGCGGATCGGATGCAGGGCCGCCGTCCGATGCGATCAGGAGAAGATGGCGGATGTATGATAAAAATCACCTTCGGAAGTCATCGACTTGACGACTGAACATTCTCTCTCCGGGTGGAAGGGAGAGAAAGAATGACGCTGTACGTCAATAAATCATGTCCTTGTCTGTTTTGTGCCGAGATGATGGCGGCGCTCGTCAGGGGGCCGGATCGGCTTGAAGCGCAGGCCGCCGTGCAGGGAAGGGAGATTTAACGGGTGTTGAACGTGAACCGTTCGGAAGGGATGATCCCGGCGGTATCGTCCCTCGAGGAAAGAGCGGAGCTGCTGGAGCGCAGCCAATGGATGCCGGAACTGAGCTGGCGGCAGGTGGAAAATTTAGCCCGCTATCTCCAGGGAGCCAGAACGGTCAGGGGCGGCACGATGATTCACGAAGGCTCCCGGGAGGCGTTCATGTGTATCCTGGCGGAGGGGCGGGTTCACATCATCAAGGAGGATGTGGAAGGAAGGGAGAAGCTGCTGTCTGTCATAACGAGGGGTCAGACCTTCGGCGAAATGTCCCTCTTTGACGGGGAGCCGCGCTCCGCTTCGGTGAAGGCTGCCGAAGATACGACCGTGCTGGTCCTGACCCGGGCGAATCTTCACCGGCTTATGGAAGAGGCCCCCATCCTCGGGGCAAAAATCCTGTACAAGCTGGGCCGCCTGATGAGCCAGAGGCTGCGTATGACCAGCGGGAAACTGGTGGACCACCTGTGACGGGAAGCGGCATTTTTCCTCCACAGGCCCGGAATGGCGGAATGTTTAGCCGCCCCGTTTCGAGCGTTCAGTTCCCGGCGGGAAACGCAGGTGAAATATGTTCCAGTGCGGCCTGGAGTTTCTCCAGGGGAAAGGGTTTTCTGAAATAGATGTCTGCACCGGCTTCCTGGAACTTTTGCACCTCCAGGCAGCCGGTGATCCCGATAATGTACATGTGGGGATATCGGAAACAAATCTGTTTGCACAACTCAAAACCGGTCATTCCGGGCATCTGAGCATCGGTTATGACAACATCGTAAGGACTCTGCTGCAGCATTTTCAGAGCTTGCATGCCGTTGTTCGCCTTGGCGGCGGAATAGCCCCAGAGGGAGACGCTGGATTCCAGCAGATCGACTATTTCCATGTCATCGTCAACGATTAGTATGTTCATGTTCCGTCCTTTTTTACGTGGATTTGTTCCGGCTCTGATGCCTTGGGAACCCTTTGCGTCCAGGATGGGATTCTTCTGCAACGTTCTCCCGTTGAGATGACTTCTTAGAATGATGCTGAAAAATTTCCTATCAAGGAAAAGCTTATTTTAGAGGATTTATGTCCTTATTTTTTTCTAAGGGAATGGATGAGAAAAGAGACATTGGAGGAACTTGTCCGCTTTAAGTTTCCTGCTATCCTTAATCGCCGCCCTGAGCCTGGCAACGTCCGACGCCTTGACCAAGCGATTTTTCAGTGACCGGCCCGCCTATGAAATGGGGCTGATCCGCCTGGCCTACACGCTTCCCTGGCTGATCGGCGCGTCGTTCTTCATTTCACCCGCCCGGACGGATGCCGTTTTCTGGGCCTGTGTCCTGGCGGGCCTGCCCCTGGAGGTGCTCGCCTTCCTGTGCTACATGAAGGCCCTGAAAGTGTCCCCCCTCTCCCTCTCGGTGCCTTTCCTGGCCTTTACGCCCGGCTTCATCCTCGTCACCGGCTGGTTTCTTCTCGGGGAAACCGTCCGGATGGGCGGGTTGGCCGGAATCCTTATGATCATCGCCGGTTCGTACTGCCTCAACATATCTTCCTTCAAGCTGGGGGCTTTGCAGCCCGTGCTCGCCGTTTTCCGGGAGCCCGGCTCCCGGCTGATGCTGCTGGTTTCCTTCATCTATGCCTTTACGGCCACCCTGGGGAAGCTGGCCGTTCTGCACTCAAGCCCGAGCTACTTCGGCATTGTTTATTATCTGATCCTCACGGCGCTGATGTTGGCGGGCCTGGCCTTCACGGGGAAGAGGCCGGACAGGATCCTGAGAACGCGGAATCCTGGAATGGCACTGGTTCTTGGCGGAATGGTGGCCGTGACGATCTTCAGCCACATGCTGGCTATTTCGTTGACCCAGGCGGCTTACATGATCGCGCTGAAGAGGACCAGCCTCCTGTTCGGCGTGCTGTACGGAGCCTGGTGGTTTCGGGAAGAAAAGATCGGGGAAAGGATGACGGGAGCCACGCTCATGGTGACGGGAGCCCTCCTGATCGGTCTGACCGGTTAGCCGAGGAGCGTGTCCCGGGGGCTGAGGGCATCGTCATTGCCGGTTTCGGATGAATATGCGTCCAGGATGGTTGCATAGAACTCCGTCATCCTGGAGGCGCACAGCCGGCTGCAGAAGGCGGGCGCCGTTTGAAGGGCGGCCTGCCGCCAGCGTCAGAACGGATCGGGCGACCCCTCCGATCTGCGGGATGGATATATTCGTGAACATGCAGACTTTCACCGTCACAGATCGTAGAGCGTTTCATCCACCCTGGGCTGAGCGCGCCGGCTGGTTCCCCTGGTCGTTTTCTGCGCGAGGGTGAACGGATCTTCCGAATCCAGGAGGTCAGCCATTTCCTGTTCGATCTGTTCCGGATCTTCACCCCGCTCCATCCGGCTCAGGGCTTCTTCCATGCCGTCTCCCAGCTGAAGGCCCGTCAGGTCGGACAGCTTCCGCATCAGGCGGACCGCCTGGCGGGGATCCTCCTCATCGATTCCGTCCATCTCGCCGGCCAGCATGTTCATCGCCTTTTCCATCCGGCTTTCGTCGATGGGGGGCATATCGTCTTCCGACGGCTCCTCGCGGCCGCGTGTTATTCTGGCAAACACCGACATCTGGCGCGTCAGGGGAACCGTTTTGCAGGTGGGACAGCTGGGAATCGTTTCCGTGTCGACCCTTCGAGAAAAAAAATTGTAAACCGTGTTGCACTGCGGGCAGTAGAATTCGTAAATCGGCATGACTTCTCCTCGCATCATCGAAATGTGTGGGGATATTTTAGTGCTTGGATGTGAAAAATCAAGTTCATCGAACACCGTCGGACCGCAAAAGCCGGTCGCCCGCGGCAGGAAAGCCTTGAAGGTCCCGCCTTTTCCAGGCATGGGCGGATCGTTTTCCGGTTCACGGCTGCCGGGGCATCAGGCGGGTGATCCGTTCCAGAAGCGGCGGGTGGGAATAGTGAAACGCAACGTACAGGGGATGAGGAAAGAGATTGGACAGGTTGTCCCTGGCCAGGCGCTTCAGGGCCGAAACCATGGGGGCTGATGTGCCCAGGATGGCCCGGCTGAAGTCGTCCGCTTCCCGCTCGAACCGGCGGAGCACCGCGGCGGCAAGGGGGCTTAGAAAAAAGAACAGGGGGCCCGTCAGGATTCCGATGAGCAGAAGCCCGGCGTACGTCACGGGCTGCGGAAAGCCGAAGGTGGCATAGAGCAGGGGCCAGTCCAGCAGGAGGGAGAACAGGTAGAACATCCCCAGCGAGGCGGCTTCCATGAAGATCAGCTGCTTGAGGATGTGCCGTTTTTTCCAGTGCCCGATTTCATGAGCCAGGACGGACAGAATTTCCTGCTGCGTGGAAGAAGCGAGAAGGGTGTCGTACAGGACGATCCGCCGGGTTTTTCCCAGGCCGGTGAAATACGCGTTGGTGTGGCGGCTCCGCTTGCCTTCATCAACCTGATAAATTCCCGATATCTCGAGCCCGGCCCGATTCGCCAGATCCATCACGGCCTCTTTCAAATCCGTATCCTGGATCGGTTCGTAGCGGTTGAACAGGGGGGCGATCACCACCGGATAAAGCCATAACATGAGCAGCTGAAAGGACGCGAACACAAGCCAGGACCAGATCCACCAGGATTTCTCGGCGTAGTGGAGCAGCGACAGGAAGGCTCCCCCCAGCAGGCCCATGAGGATCGTGGAAATGGCGAAGTTTTTCAGGAGGTCTGCCAGCCATAGCCGGAAGGTCATGGTGGTGAATCCGTAGTGCTTTTCGATCCCGAAGATTCGGTAGAGGTCGAAGGGGAGGCCGAACATGCCGCCGGCCAGCGCCAGGGTGCCGAAGAAGACAAGGCCTGACAGGACAAAGGGAAGCTGCATGCCGGCAAGGGCGCCGGTCAGCCAGGGCAGAACGCCGCAGAAGAGAACGGCCAGCGTCAACAGGTCGCCGGCGATTTCCTCCAACGTGGCCAATCGGGATGACTCCACCGTATAATCCGTCATCCGGGAAAGGGTGCCCTCATCGATTTCGCCGTGAAGCATTTCCGGGACGCGCCGTCCATGGCGCTGCAGATGGCGGATATTCAAGAGGGTTAAGCCCTCTCTCAGCAAAACACGGAGAAGAAACACGATCAGGAAAGCCGCCAGCAAGGCGTTAAACTGCACCATCGGTCCCCCAACACCCCTCTATTTTTTCGTTCCGCCCTGTGTGGCGGTCAACAGCAGGTTTTCGTCATGCTCGACCGGCGCATCGGCTCCCGCGCCGGTTCTCTTCAAGCCTGGCGCCTTAGATACCACCTTTGAATCCGAATTGGAATAAACATTGAGCAGCCCACTGCCGCCCCTGCAGCCGGCCCATCGTTCACGCGCGGGAGATGCAAAATTAGATATTGAATGTTGTCGGATTTGGTGACATGATCACTCGTTGAAAAATGATATCCCAATAAACCTCAAAGAAAGTGAAACGATAGCTGCCAAGGATGCCTATGGAACCCAACCTGGAAAATTCTGAACCCGAATTCACAGAGTCAAAAGAGAGTAACTTGAATCCCGACCGGGAAGAGCCGGTCCTGGAGCCGGCCGACACCCTGGCGGAGGTCCGTCTCGAAGAATTGTCTCCGACCATGCAGGCCGCCGCAGCCAACGCCGGCTGGACTTCACTGATGGAGGTCCAGGCAAAGGCGATGCCCTACATCCTGGCCGGACGGGATCTCATGATCCAGTCCAAAACAGGCAGCGGCAAAACGGGCGCCTATCTCCTGCCCATCCTGGAGCGTATCAACCCCCGGGATGCCTTCTGCCAGGCCCTGATCCTCGTTCCGACGCGGGAGCTGGCCCTTCAGGTTTCAAAAGAGGCCCTTCTGCTGAGCGGGAATTCGGGAATCCGGACCGCCGTAGCTTACGGGGGCGTGGGGTATACTCTCCAACTGGAAGCTTTCCGGGGAGGGGCGCAACTCGTTATTGGAACGCCGGGAAGGATCCTGGACCACCTGATGAGGGGCTCGTTGTCCCTTAAGAGGCTGTCGATTCTCGTCTTCGATGAGGCGGACCGCATGCTTTCCATGGGGTTCTACCCGGACATGAGGCGGATTCAGGAATTCATCCCCCGAAAGATCAACGGTTACCTGCTTTCGGCCACCTTTCCCGCGCACGTCCTTCGCCTGGCGGGTGAATTCCTGAGGAAGCCGGAGCTGCTGAGCTTAAGCCGGGATTCGGTTCATGTGACGGAGACGGAGCATATTTACTATGTGGTTCCCGGTATGGGCAAGGAGCGCTCCCTGGTGCGGATTATCGAGGCGGAAAATCCCGTTTCCGCCATCATCTTCTGCAACACCAAGTCCACGGTCCATTTTGTGAGCGTCGTACTGAAGCGGTTCGGCTATGATGCCGATGAGCTGAGTTCCGAGTTGACCCAGAAAGCCCGCGAAAAAGTGATGGCGAGGATTAAAAACGGGCTTCTCCGGTTTCTGGTGGCTACGGATGTAGCCGCACGGGGCATCGATATCCCCGATCTGTCCCATGTCATTCAGTATGAGCCCCCTGAGGATCCCGAAGCCTACATTCACCGCGCCGGCCGCACAGGCCGCAAAGGCGCCAGCGGTACGGCCATTTCTCTTGTCGCGGAAATGGAGCAGTTCCGGTTGCGGGACATCGCGAAGTCCTTCAGCATTAACCTGCAGCAGAGGACTCTGCCCGCAGACGAGGAAGTGGAGGGCATCGTTTCCCAGCGTGTCACCGCCCTGCTGGAGGCCAAGCTGAGAATGCGGGACTGCCTTCAGGTTGAACACATGCAGCGCTTTCTTCCCCTGGTTAAAACTCTGCTGCAGAACGAGGATGAGATGGCCCTGATCGCCATGCTTGTGGACGATTTTTACCAGGCCATCCTGAACACGCCGCCCCCCCAGCCTCCGGAACTGACCGCCGCGGAGGAATCCGAGCAGATCGACACGCCGCCCGTCCCGACTTCCGGCGAACAAAAGAAGCGGCGTCGGCGCAAGCCGTCCCGAAGCTCTTTCCGGAAGCCTCCGGAAGGGGGAGAATCGCCCGAACCCGCTGAAAAGGGCTGATCCTGACGGGCCTTCGGGGCTCCACCAGCATCTCGGGCAACCGGCAAATCCCCGAGCAGGTTGCCTCCTGCGGCACGGTTTGAAGCAGCGCCTGACCGTCCGCGCGGGGGCGTTCCCTCCTTTCCCCTCAAGCCCTTCCGCAACCGGTTTCTCTTTGCGGAGGGGTGGCCTGTGCCGTAGTATGTGAAAATCCTCACCGAAACGCCTTCTTCCCGGAGCCAGGGGCACGGAAGCTGCAGTTCAGGGAGAAATACCGGATTCCGGACGAGTACTTCCAACCCCTGACCAGGGCGCACTCTGCGCCGTCTTTCTTGTCGGCACCACCCATCGATCCGTTGCGAGGTTGCAGGAATCTCGTTTTGAATTGCGGCTCACGATGAAGGCAACAAGCGGGATTTTTATTTTACAGGCCGGGGAAAAAACGCTATGAAAAGAGGAAATTCCGGCGGCAGCAGGAGGCTGCGCTCTTTAGCCGCCGTGTCCGGCAGGAAGTCGGTTGACCTGTACGGCGCATGGATGCGGAATGGGAATCTGGCGATTTTCGAGGTGACACGATGAGTGCTCTGCAGAATATTCTTTCCCGGCTGGTCGAGACCCCTCTGATTTTTGATGGGGCGATGGGAACGATGATTTATGACAAGGGTGTTTTCATTCAAACCTGCTACGACGAATTGTGCCTGACGAGCCCCGGACTGGTCCGGGAAATCCATGAACAGTATGCGAAAGCCGGGGCGGAGGTGCTGGAAACCAATTCCTTCGGCGCCAACCGGATCAAGCTGCGTCCCTACGGGCTGGCCGAAAAGGTGGCCGAGATCAATCGGGCGGCCGTTAAGCTGGCCCGCCAGGCGGCCGGACAGGACTTGTATGTGGCCGGTTCCGTCGGGCCCTGTACCCAGGGCGGCCAGGTGATCGCCGGGGGCGAGATTGCGGAAGTCGAAGCCGCCTTCCGGGAGCAGGTGAAAGCCCTGGCCGGGGAAGGCGTCGATCTTGTGATTCTGGAAACCTTTTCGGATTTGAAGGAACTGCAGCTGGCCGCCCGGATTGCCCGGGAGGAGGGGGTGCCGGTCCTGGCCTCCTTTGCCGTCGACGAAGAAGGCGAAACGGCTGCCGGAACGCCGGCGGAAAAGCTGGCCGCCGCTCTTGAAGCCGATCCCCATGTGGATGCCATCGGCCTGAACTGCGGCACCGGCCCGGCGGGAATGTACGAAGCCCTGCTGAAGATCCTGCCCGTGGTGAGCAAACCGGTGGTTGTGATGCCCAATGCCGGAATGCCGAGGACCGTTGGCGGCCGAACCCTTTATCTGGCCAATCCCGAATATTTTACCGAATACGCCAAGAAGTTCATCGAACTGGGCGTCCGCGGGATCGGCGGCTGCTGCGGCTCCACTCCGGAGCATATCGCCACTGCGGCCCGCGCCGTCCGCGGTCTCAGCGGTGTTCGGAGGCACATTGAAGTCGTCTCCCGCCGGCCCGCTCCGGCACAGCAGAACATCATCCCCACAGCGGAGAAATCGCGACTGGCGGCAAAGATGTTTTCCGGCCGGAAGGTGACGTCCGTGGAGATTCTTCCCCCCCGGGCCAGCGACTTCAGCAACATGCTTGCCAAGGTCCGCCGTTGCCATGAAGCCGGCATCGACGCCATCAATATCCCCGATGGCCCCCGGGCCAGCGCCCGGGTATCGCCCATGATTACGGCCCTGGTCATCCTCAAGGAGGTGGGAATCGAACCGGTGGTTCATTACTGCTGCCGCGACCGGAACCTCATCGGCATGCAGAGCGATCTGCTCGGCGGATACGCCGTCGGTCTGACCAACTACCTCATCATCACCGGGGATCCTCCGAAGCTGGGAAATTGCCCGGAGGCGACGGGCGTCTTCGATGTGGATGCCATCGGCCTCACAAAAGTGGTTTCCAATCTGAATGCCGGATGGGATATCGGGGGCAGCCCCGTGGACCCGCCCACGGGCATCCTGATCGGCGTGGGCGCGAACCCCTGCGCCGTGGATCTGGAGCGGGAAATAGACCGGTACTTCCAGAAGATCGAGGCCGGTGCCGAATTCGCCATCACCCAGCCCGTCTTTGATGCGGAAGCCCTGCTGCGCTTTCTGGACCGTGTCGAACGATACGCGAAGCGGATACCCGTTCTGGCCGGAGTGTGGCCGCTCCTGAGTTATCGGAATGCGGAATTTATGAACAATGAAGTTCCCGGCGTCGTGGTGCCGCAGGAGATCCTCCGCCGCATGGCCGGATGCGGGTCCGGGGATGAAAGCCGGCACGCGGGAATCGAGATCGCCAGGACCATCTGTGCGGAAATCCATGACCGGGTTGCCGGTTTTCAGGTGTCCGCCCCCCTGAACAATGTCGAAATCGCCCTGGCCGTATTGGGGAAAAGCGAAGGTTAAGGGGCGGAAGGGAAAACTTTTTTTGTATGGAAATAATTTTTTGACACTGATATGAGAAAGGGGAATCATCCAAACGAATTAAAGAGTTAATGGATCAGGGTTCCCAGGGGTATAACGACTGAATAGGACCAGAGTGAAAGCGAAATGATTGTTCGATGCTGGGGGGCAAGGGGGTCCATTCCCGTTTCCGGGAAAGAATATCTGAAGTATGGAGGCGATACAACCTGTATCGAAATTCGGACGCAGCAGGGAGAGGTTATCATCGTCGATGCCGGCTCCGGGATCCGGGGGCTTGGGAACCTCCTGCTCAAAGAGCGCCGCTTCGACTACACCCTGATCTTTACACATGCCCACTGGGATCATCTGATCGGATTTCCCTTCTTCAAGCCGATCTACCACCCGGGAACGCGCATGACGCTCATCGGTTGCCCCTTTGTCCAGATTTCCGCCCGGGAGATGATCTCGCGCATCATGGCGCCGCCGAACTTTCCCCTCACCCTTGGAGACGTCTGCGCCAATCTGGCTTTCCGGCCGGCCTGCGTTGAACCCTTTGACATAGGTTCCATGCGGATAACGCCCGTTCCCCTGAGCCACCCCGACGGCGGCGGCGGCTATCGTTTTGAGGAGGCCGGCAAAAGTTGCGTGTTATTGACAGACAATGAATTGACCCACCGCCATCCCGGCGGGCTTCTTTATGAAGATTATCGCCAGTTTGCCGAAGGGGCGGATTTGCTCATCCATGATGCGGAATATACCGAGGCGGACTATCTGAAAAAAAAGGCATGGGGCCACACCGTATATAGGGACGCTCTGCGCCTGGCTCTGGATGCGGGTGTGAAGAAACTGGGATTGTTCCACCACAACCAGGAGCGGACGGATTCGGAGCTGGATTCCATCGTGGAAGACTGCCGCAAGGCCATCCTGCTTGGCGGGCATCGGCTGGACTGCTTTGCTCTCGAACAGGAAATGGAGATTTCCCTGTAGAATAAACGGAATGCGGCACCGGGAGTCGATCATCAAGCCGCTTATTCACAAGCGCAATGGCAGCGGCCGCAGGGATATGTCGGAGCGTTCGAAAGAACAGGAGGTTGAAAATGCCGCAGATATTGATTGTAGAAGATGATGATGAACTCCGGACCGTTTTGAAAGAGGTCCTGGAGCAGGAAGGATATGGGGTGTGTGAAGCGTCGGACGGCAGGGCCGCCATGGAAATGCAGCGCCTGACAGGGGCCGATCTCGTCATTACGGACCTGATCATGCCGGAAATGGATGGAATAGAAACCATCATGGCCCTGCGGAAGGGATTCCCCTGGGTAAAAATTATCGCCATGTCCGGCGGACACCGCGCCGGTCCGAGGGCCTTTCTCAACCTGGCCAAGGCGCTGGGTGCGCATCGGACGCTTCACAAACCGTTTGTTTTCCAGGATATGCTGGAAGCGGTTGATGAACTTCTGGAGGAAACGTCCTGGGACAGTCCGAAAGGCCGCGTTTTGTCCTGAGGAATCCGCAGGCGGCAACCTGCGGACAACCTGCCGGGAAAGCGAAAGGAGCTGGGAAGTTTCATGCGCAGAGTGCCTTCGGAAAAGCTGGAGCCGGGGATGATCCTGGCCAGGCCGATCCTGATGAAAAACGGAATGGTCCTGTTCGGAGAGGGGACGGAATTGACGGACGGCTATATCGAGCGGATTCGAAACATGGCCGTTGAATCCATCCAGGTCGAAGGCAGCGCCCCCTTGACCGAACCGTGGGAAAAATTGATGGAGGAACTGGAGGCGAGATTCCGTCCCGTGGAGCAGCAACCCTACATGAAACTGTTGAAGAAGCTGGTGGAAGAGCAGATCACCGAGCATTACCAATCATGAGGACCTGCTGACGGAATCCCGGGGATAAGGCCATTTCATGGATATCAGGATATTGCGCCAGAAGATTGAAAAGATCGAAATGCTGCCCACCGTTCCCGACGTGATCAAACGCCTGGCCGTGATCATCGGGAATCCAAAGATTTCGCTCAGCGAAATCAGCAGCTTTATATCCAGTGACCCGGTCCTTACCAGCAGAATCCTGAAAATGGTCAATTCCGCCATTTTCGGGTTTCCGGGAAGGATTTCCTCCGTCACGCACGCGGTGACGCTGCTGGGCTTCAATGTGATCAAGGGGCTGCTGATGGGGGTCACGGTTCTGGATCTCATGGAAACGACCATGATCGGCCTCCGGGAGCATTCCATCGGCTGCGCTGCCGCGGCGCGGACCATCGCGGCCAGGAAGGGGCTGAAGAACACGGAGGATGTGTCCGTGGCCGGATTGCTTCATGACCTCGGCAAGGTGATCCTCCTGCTGCAATTTCCCCAGGATTACGGGATGGTCCTGAAGACGGCGGAACGGAAAGGGATGCTGGTCTACGACGCTGAACAGGAGCATTTTTCGGAATCGCATGCGACAGTGGGTCTGTGGCTTGCCGAAAAATGGCAGTTTCCGAAGCATCTGACGGATGTCATTGCCTTCCATCACAAGCCCGGCCTGGCAAAGGACGCCCCCATGGAGACCGCCATCGTCCATCTGGCGGACATCCTGACCCGGGGCATGGGCTTCGGTTATGCCGGCGACGCCCTGGTTCCGGCGGTTTCCCCCGCTGCCTTCGAGCAGCTCAATCTCAGCGAAGAGGATATCCGGGATGTTCTGCGAACCATTGATTCCATGAAGGGAATGGGGGATGACCTGGGATGGTGAGCAGAAAAACCATCGTATTGATCGGCGGAAATCCGGATACGTTCATCCTTCTGGAGCGCGAACTGTGCGCCTCTTATTCCGTTGTTTTCTTCAAGGGGATTCAGCAGGCCCTGGATTTTCTTTACACAAACGTGCCGGATCTGGTGTTGATCGAATGGCAGGAGAATGATGAGGCGACGGCGGATGTCCTTCGGACGTTCAAGGCTGAACCTCTTTTCCGACAGCTTCCCTTTCTTGCGATTCTGGGTGAACCAAACTCAGTCCTGAATTGGGATATCCTGCCCGTTGAGGATTATCTCCGCAGAAAGGATCTCGAAGCGGAGGTGCTCAACCGCGTTGAACTCTGCATCCTGCGATCCGAACGGCTGCTGGAGATCAATCCTCTCACCCGGCTGCCGGGAAATATCTCCATCAACCGTGAAATCCAGTCGCGCCTGGACCGGGGTGAGGAGTTTGACCTGGCCTATGCCGATCTGGATCACTTCAAGCCCTTCAACGACAAGTACGGTTTCAGCCGGGGCGACGAGGTCCTCCGCGTCATGGGGCGTCTCATCCTGAGCATTGTTCAAAGCCGGCAGCCCCGGGGCAGCTATATCGGGCATATCGGAGGCGATGATTTCATTTTTATCATGGATGTGGGCCTTGCGGAAGCCGTTTCGAAAGCCATTGTCGAAGCCTTCGATCAGATTATTCCGACCTTTTATGATCCCGATGACCGGGGACGGGGTTATATCGAATCCGTGGATCGGCAGGGGCAGATAAGGCATTTTCCCCTGATGACCGTCTCCATCGGAGGGGTGACCCATCGCCGCGCCCATGGGCTGTCGCACTATGGGGAGCTGACCGAGGCGGTCTCCCAGATGAAGTGCTACGCCAAATCACAGTCCGGCAGCTGCTTCCGCTCGGACCAGCGTGCACCCGTCCCTTCAGGTTCCCATGGTCCCCTGTCCTCCAAGATTTCCCTGCCCTGAATTTCGTGCATCCGGCATAAGCATACGTTCAAAAAATCGCTTTCCTTCCGAAGCCATTCCCTTTGGCTTGTGCGCCGGCCCTGAAGATTTCTAAAATCAAAGCGTTTCAGCAGATATTCGGGACATTTGATGGAATACCGGTTGAAAGTGGCACTATTGGCATGCCGGTCTTTCTAGAGACCCGCCTTGCTGTAGTCCTTCCTTGTTTTTCTCTTTTGCTTTCTTGTTTGAATGCAAGACTTCAAATACAAAGTCGGAGTCAGCTTTTTCCAAACGGATGATTGAATTCCAGTGAAATTTGCAACTCCTTAAGTGATTATCAACCAGAAGTTTATCAAGGAATACATATCGAGATTTACAGTTTGTTTGTAATATCTTTTTCGTCTGGCGCCTGATCATCCAGAATCGGTGCTTCCAGCAGATGGCTTGGCAGAAAATATCTGTTCGCGATTAAAGTGGGAATCACGGCACTGGCGATGACTGCCCCGACGATAAATGAATATTGTTCCTTGGTGATGATGTCGTGAGTTAAGCCGTACAGAGCGGAGATGGTTCCGAATGTCAGCCCGGTGGACATCAACAACGTGTAGTACCATTTTTCCTTGGTGTCCTCCCGGAAACGATGGATGGCCGGATACAGGCCAAATATCTTCGTAACAACTTTGCTTCCGAAAAGCGCCAGAAAGATACTGGGCATAGCGATCAACGCCGGTATGGATACCAGGGCGCCGGCTCTAAGAAAATAGAGAGGGGTTAGAAAGCCGATCGTCAGTGTCCTGAGTCTCCTGACAAAATGACCGTCTTCTTCCATGGTTTTCGCCAAGATCATCCCAAAGACATAGGCGGGCAGCACGGGTTCGCTGCCAGACCACAAAGCCAGGACCCCCATGGACAGCAAGATGAATAAAACCCACTTGGCTCGAATGGCGGCAGTCTTATAGGCGAATCGTTTGACGATGAAATCCGTCATCGGGCGTAGGGTAAAAATCAACAGGATCGTTACAGCAATGAATAATATCGTTCTATAGGTAAAAGGCGCAAATATCAACCCCAGGGCGATGACTGTCACCAGGTCATTGACGAAGCAGGCTCCCAGGATGCCCTTGCCGAAATCGGTTTTATTGAATCCGTATTCGAGCATCACGGCGTAGACGACAGCCATGGAGGTCGTCGATAAAGCGATGCCGCACAGCAAACTCGCTTCTAACCCCCACCCCATGAGGTAGTATGAAATCAGAAAACAGCCGATGAAGGGGAGGAGAATCCAATCAATCCGGGATGATGGACACTTCCTTGATCTTGGATTTCATGACGTCAGGATTCAATTCCGCCCCGGCGAGAAATGTCAGCAACATGGCACCGGTTCCCGTGCAGAACTTCATCCAGTCTGCATTCTAGATCAAGTTTGTCGAAGCAATCAAGATGAAAAGCCGCGAAACCGATGAGGGACCCGACGATGATTTCCATCAGGGCGATGGAGATTTTCAGGCGGTTGGCTAAAACGGTGGACAAGACGGCGGCAAAAAACCAGAATGCCGCGACGAGATAAATCGTTTCATGCAGTGACTCCTTATTAAGAATTTTGCAGGAGTCATCAGCAATAAAAGCGGTTATAAGGTGAACCCCATCACCTGTTCAATAGAAGTGAAATCAAACAACGCGCGCCATTATGCAAACCCGAGTGTTTTTGTCAAGAGTAGATATCATGATCATCAATCGAGTCGCTCGCTATTATGAAGAGATGTAAGGAAGGGCCGTTAAGGATCCGCTACCAGTAACCCCGTGCCGTGCATTCGCACTGTGAATGTCAAGGTATGCCGTGATTCTGCGGTGAAATAGGCATATAGCTGCTTGCCTACATCGGGATAAAGGGCAAGGTCGGGTAATTTCTTCACGGAAACCCAGGCCACATCCAGGGAACAGGTGGCTTCCTGTTGCACCCGTCGAATACCGTGGATTTCGGTAACCTCAAAAACGATGTGCAGTGTCCGTGGGTATTGTTTTCCAGCAGGGGCTTCTCCGATCAGGATGACGTCGCCAACGGCGACGTTTATCCCAGTCATAGGAGCCATCTTCATGCTGCATCTTCTGCGGGTACGCCGCCGTCTTTGAATCTTCCCGCGGAGCGCCGAGCCCGTTCAGGATGGATAAGGCAAAAAACGTGTCCGAACCGTTGGGTTCCTCCAGTTTGTAAAAACAGTACCCCCCCTCGTGACACCGTCGGTCCAGCACGTAATCCAATATTTTCTGTTGCATATAGATTACCATTCTTAGGCATTCAGCTGAAGATTTGCCAAGGCAATCAAAAGGTTGTTGATCCGTCCGGTATGAGTGGATCCCATAACCAGCGGTCCCTTTATAACCCGCGTTGAAAAGGATTTCCAAGGAGAGCCGCTTTGCCCAGCTCGGCTTCAATTTCCAACAAACGGTTGTATTTGGCGATGCGTTCGCTGCGGCAGGCGGAACCGGTCTTGATCTGTGCGCCTCCCATAGCTACCGTGAAATCGGCAATAATGGCGTCTTCCGTTTCACCGGAACGATGGGAAACGACATATGCCCAACCAGCCTTACGACAGAGATTGATCGCTTCGATGGTTTCCGTTACGGTGCCGATCTGGTTGAGCTTGATCAGGACGGCATTGGCTGTTTTCTCCTGAATGCCGCGGGCAATGTATTGGGTGTTGGTTACGAAAATATCGTCCCCGACAATCTGAATCTGATCCCCCTGTTCCGCCGTTTGCCTGCTGAAACCCTCCCAGTCGTTCTCGGCAAGGCCGTCTTCAATCGAGACAATGGGATATTTCTTGATCTAGTCTTTATAGATCGCAATCATCTCCTCGCTGTTTTTTGTCCCCTAGTTTGATTTTGTCAGGCAATAGGCGCCGTCCCCGAAAAAAGAACTGGCGGCAGGATCCAGGGCAATGGCAACATCCTGACCAGGCGTGAAACCAGCCGCTTCAAGGGCCTGAAGAATCAGCTCGCAGGCCTCTTCGTTGCTCTTCAGGTTTGGGGCAAATCCGCCTTCATCGCCCACGCTCGTGGCATATCCCTTTTTCCCCAGGATGTCCTTCAGGGCGTGAAAGGTCTGGGCGCCTTACCGTAAGGCCTCGGCAAATGGTGTCTGGTGGGTCTTGCAGGCTTCATGGAAGGCCGTCCCACCCTTTTCTCCTAAGATTCCAGGCGCTCCGACGCCTCCTTGAGTTCCTCCGTGATCCGTCGAATTTCCTCGCTCTGGCCTCCTGTTTTTGAAAGAAGGGCATCGATGGTTGCCAGTTCATCCCGCACGTAACCGACAGCCTGTTCCTTCATGGAATCAATGGCGGCATTGATTCGTTTTTCCCACTGGTATGCCAGGCGGGAGAGATTCATCTCCACCTCCCGCGGAAGGCACCGGACAAAGTGCCGTTCGAAGGCTTTGCGAAATAAAAACATGGGAATAAGAAACCAGATCAGATCGAGATGAATGTCAAAGGATTTCGTGGCGATAATATCGGGATGCTCCGGTTCCGCCACGTCGATGCTCCAGTCCACCTCAGCCAGGCGGATGCCCAGCACCTTCTGGATGTTCTCATCAAGGAACCTCCGGAAAGCGGCCAGGGAACGGGAAAAACTCGCGTGAGATTTCTTCAGGGTTCCAAAAAAATGTGGAGACTCGGATCGTGAGATTTTCCACATTTCTTCCGTCATGACTTCCGACGTCCACGCTTCAAAGTGCCGCGACAGTTGCCAGAGATTCCCCTTCCAGGAGGGGATGTCTTTTTCCAGTCTGGCTGTGGTCTTTTCTACAAGGGGTCCGTAAAAGCGGTCCAGGTAGGCCTTGAGCATGGGGCGGGTCTGCAGTGCGTTTTCACGGGCGATAAGTCCAAGCTCCTCCCGCATGAGTTCCTCGTTGACCTGTTCATTGAGGATCTGGGCCCGCAGTCCCTCCCGATCCGAATCGGCCTGAAGAGCCGTCTGCAGGGCGATGTCCAGGTAGCCCAGGATGCTTCGCAGAAGGGACTTGGTCTTGTGCCGGAGGATCCGCTGGAATTCGCTGTCCCGGTTGCTCGACAGGCTCTGTAGTATTTCCCGCTCAATTCGCTGCTTATGATGTTCCGTATCGACTTGCGTGGAATAGAGGTAAAGGGGGAAATCCCGATTTAGTTCCCGCTGAAGGGTCTGGTGGAAAAAGGCGATCACTTCGTCCTGCTGCTCCGTCGAGAGCAGGTCCGTCTTGGTCAGCAACAGCAGGATGTTGGGGGTGTACTGGGTCAGCTCCCGAATCAGCTCCAGGTCGTTTTCCGAGAGGGGCCGGTCGGAACTGACGGCCATCAGGGCTGCACCCACTTCGGGGAGCCAGTTTTCCGAAGTCGATTTATGGCAGGCGAAAACACTTCCCAAACCCGGGGTATCCACCAGTCGGAGACCGGCATACGGCATCAGAGAGGGAAGTTCGATGTCCACCACTTCGACATTTCGCCGATTGTTTGGATTTTTCGCTTCCGATGTATAATCGGGAAGATCTGCAAGGGCCACCTCGGTAACGGACCTGTCGAAATGGCGGACTTGTACCCGCTCCTTTTCCCCGTATTGCAAGCGGGTAATTGCCGTCGTGACCGGGATGGCGCCGACGGGAAGGACTGGTTTGCCCAGAATACTGTTGAGAAAGGAACTTTTTCCTGCCTTGAACTGACCGAGGATGGCCACGTCGATGGGCCTGTTCTGGACTAGAAGGCTTTCGGCGGCCTCCAGCGGACGATTTAGTGAGGCGATTTGAAAATGGGTGCAGACCTGCCGGAGATAATGGAGGACAGGCTCCACGGAATGAATGTGTCGGGGACGTTCGTCGGGCATCCGATCCATAAAAAACTCCTGCGGTTATTCCACGACAGGAGTTGTCTTGATAAATAGATCGTTCCCTGTTCAAATCTCCTGTCGTGGGATGGATCACTTCATCCACGTAGGAGTCATCAGCCCTAGGGTGGGCGGTTCATTACAGGTGAACTCCATCACCAAAATTTTTTGTATCCCAGAGTCGTCGAACGTGTCAAGACGGTATTTTCCAAAGCATTACTTCTGAATGAAAATTCGAAGCTATTCTTCTCACATAGATTACTCAAAGGAGGCCTACCATTGTCCTTACCCAAAGAAAAGATAGCGCAAGTAAATTTCACACCGGTTCCCTTGCCGGCAATCACGAAATTTGGAGAGGCGCTTTTCGTCAGGCGGGAATTCTGGAGGTTACGTCCGCAGAAGAATTGATTGACACGGCAAAAGTGCTCGATTCCTGTGCTCTCGCCAGGGGAAATCACATTGCGGTTCTTTCCGGCCAGGCAGGTCCTGGAATCATAGCAGCAGATGCTCTGGAGGCATATGGATTAAGTCTCTCGCCGTTCTCTTCGGCAACGAAGGAAAAGATCAATGAGTACCTTCCACCCATCGTCATCCGCACCAATCCGGTTGACATGGGCCCTGTGTGGTATAATCCGAAAGCCATGTTCGATATCCTCAATGCAGTGCTCGAAGATGAAGGCATCGATGGCGCCATTTTCATCAACTTGTACGCGTCGGCGAATCTTTCCCTGGCCTCTGCGATGGCAGAGCATATTCAGAATATCGATGCGTTTAAAAAACCGGTAATCAGTGTTATTACATCGCCCCCCGGTGTTTGGGACGAAGGGATCAAAGGGCTCGACAGGAAAAAGGGTATCGCTATCCTTCCTACCCCTGAACGGGCCGCGAAAGCCATGAGCAATCTTTGGAAAGCCAATCTATTGTCAGCAAGGGAGAACTAACAATGGAACGATTATTACTCGGTGTTGAAGCTTTCGACTTTCTTGATAAGGAAGGGATTCCCATACTGAAAACCGTACTTGCAAAAGATGAAAATGAGGCCGTGATGATAGCTTCCCAAATAGGTTTTCCCGTCGCCCTCAAGGTCTCCTCTCCCGACATTGTGCACAAGACGGAAACCGGAGGAATAAAGGTCTTTCTCAAGGATGAGGATGATGTGAGGACAGCCTTTACGGACATCGTTCATACTTTTACCTCCAATCATCCTGGGAAAAGGCTGGAGGGCGTTATTGTCCAGAAGCTTGGCAAGGGGCTCGAACTGATCGTTGGGACCATGACGGACCAACAATTCGGCCCGGTGATCATGTTTGGATTGGGTGGAATCTTTGTTGAAGCCCTCAAGGATGTTTCATTCAGGCTCATTCCTCTTGAGGCACGGGATGCGAAGGAGATCATGGAAGATCTCCAGGGTTATAAAATCTTGAAGAATCCCAGAGGAGAAAAGGTCGACCTTGCGGCGGTGGAGAACTTTATCCTGCAAGTTTCCCATCTAGTGGAAAAACATCCGGAAATCCGGGAAATGGACTTGAACCCGATATTTGCATCCCCAAAAGGCGTCGAAGTCTGCGATGCCCGGATCAAAATCGGGTAGAATTTGTGGGGAAATGTTCAACCATGCGGGGGCGCCTACTTGGGTGATCCCCGTTTTACTTCTTTGATTATCTACCCTACAGCAGAGCTCCAATGGATATCGGACATTACGCCAATCCACATCAATTATTTTCATTCCTTTGACTCGTAGATCCCACACGTTCCGGTGCCAAACATTTTATGAAAAAACATTCCGGCTAAATTCATCAAGTTCTTCCTGCAAGCGTTGAGCCGACGCATCTTGCTTATGTAGTAGATTTCAATACACAATAGACACAGAGGTTAATGGCGAACTGCCTTCAATGAAGTAGATAAAACGCAGTGATCAGGCCGCCCCCAATGACGACAGACAAGAGAATCATCTGGGATAGCTTCTCAGCAACCCGATAGTCTGGCTTGATTGTTCCTGAGAAGACAAAGCCCAATATGACAAAAAGTCCAAGGATGATCATTCCATGGGTTATCCAGTGGTGGCCAGTGGCATCAGCCATGGCTTTCTTTAATGAAGGTGTCAGTTCCTTAAAAATCACCAGGAAGGCATTGAGAATATTTACAAAGCCGGCAGAAAGAACAAACCCGATAGTTGCTTTATCCAATGTATTTTTCATGGCCCTACCTTCCCCATACAGCCCATAAGAACCCCTCTGCTGATGACCGCTCCCGCGCCTTCCATGGCAAGGCCAATGAGAACGATCAGTGAAGTGACAATGAGAGTAAGTCTCCGGTTTTCAGGGATTAAGAGATTGTTTCGATAGGTAATGACAGGCAGAAGAATACTCAGAACGAGCAGGGAGAAGAAGAAATGTTCCTTCCACTCCATGAAAAATGAATGTGCCCATTCCCATGGTCCATTAAGGATGATGGCCTTATCATGGGCATAGTGAACAATATACCACCATCCTCCGATAACATAAGAAACGACCATGGACAAAGCCAAACAGAGGCTTAGCCCTCGAATTGTGGGGATATTTTTTTCACTCGCATTCAGGACGTAGACAAAAAGGGCCACCGCCAGGAGAATCCCCAAAACGCCGAAAAGGACGTGAACCATGACAGAAACCTGCACTCCAAATAGTGACATAGCGCCCTCCTTTTACGGAATTGACTGCCTCTATTATTAGCCTGGGAAACTGATTAAAAATATACGTTTATAATAGTCCTGATAATTTTTCTGAGCAAGTAACTTTTTTCTTTTGATAGATTTGGTAGAATTGGCCTCTATAATGGCTGCAGAAATTTGGCGTAATATGATAAATTTTCTTTAAGAGAAGCAAAGGAAGTGGTCCCATTTCGCAACGAGAAGCCTGGAATGGAAGTGAGGCCGTTTTTTATGCAAGGGTGAGTTCTTGGTCAGGTTCCATCAATTGACGAGAGAAAGGAAAGGGCTGATGACACTGTATACTGCCGAAGAACTTAAACTGGGCGATGGAAAAAACGGACGGCCTATTCTTTTTGCTTACAGAGGTAATGTATACGAAGTATCTCCCGAAAGTAAGTTATGGAAGAATGGACTTCACATGGGCAGACATATGGCCGGAACGGATCTCACAAAAGACATGGAAATTTCTCCGCACGGTATAGATGCACTGTCCAAAGCTAAGTTGTTAGGAAAGATAGTCGCCAGTCCTTTGACTTCGATTGAACTTCCCCACGCATGGGTTGCCTTATTGCTTTCCAAACATCCCCATCCCATATCCTCTCATTTCCCTATTGCACTTTCTGTCACCGCTGCACTGTTTTCAATCGTCAGCATCTTATTTGATTTACGGATCACGGAGCTGGCTGGTGTCTTCAATCTGATTGTAGCTACAATTATAATGCCTTTTACTATTCTGACAGGCTATCTCAGCTGGCGTTATAATTATCAACGTAAAAATTCATTTGAATTCAAGGCAAAGATTCTCTTATCTATTCTTCTTCCATTTTCCATGCTGGGCGTCCTTTGTCTATTTGGATACCAATACTTTTTTACTGACTCATATCCTACAGGGCCGATTCATGGACTTTATCATGTACTGGTAGTAACTACGGCCCTGAATGTTGTCGCACTTGGCTATTTTGGCGGCCGCATTACATTTCCAGATAGACGGTGATAGAATACATCTGTTCAGCCTGACATAAAGGAAGGGTCAGAAATTTCCATGCCTTATCGTCCATATTTCAAATGGTAATAGATGCTTTTTTTAATTGCTCAGAGTGCATCCTCTGTAGATGTATCTCACACTTTCCGGTGCCAAACATTTTTAAAAAAACGTTCCGGCTAAATTCATCAACTTCTTCCTGAAAGCGATAGATCTTCAGCCTTGCTTGATATGAAAGATTTCAGGTTCATCCGGTCGATGCGTACATTCATATTGAAAAAAATGGACATACACCCCAAGAGGAAATTGTTCGAAGATTGGTAATGACAACCGAAAATTGACCACCTGTGATAATCGAATTTTGACCACCCAGAGCAGTGTTTATACTTTGGGATGACGGGCAGGTCATCCCCTGTCTTTCTTATTGATCGCCGGTAAAACATAGGGAGCCGGGAGGCGACCGGAGTTTTACCGGCGAAACGTCGCT
>NZ_JAXGNC010000016.1:0-52852 GCF_040768185.1 Syntrophus sp. (in: bacteria)
GAGACTGGAACGGGGAAATCGAGATCCGGATGAAGTCTGCTCCGGCTGAGGATTCTGACGCCGCGGTCATCGACGTCATTACGGGACCGCTGGCCGGATTCATCGGCAGCGGAGAACGGTTGAAGAGAATCGCCATCAAACACGAGGTTCTGGATGTGCGCCGTCTGTCTCTCCTGCGGATCCGGTTTCCCCTTCCCGTTGAGGCCGGCCTGCTGGCCGCCCCTGAACTGGAAAGGCCCGACAGCGTGCTCATCGTTCCCGAATCGCAGTTTTCTGTGTTTATTTAGCGGAAGGAGGCGTGCCAATGACAGCTGTCGAGGTCACAGTGGCGGCGCTCATCGCGGGAGCAGCCATGGCGGCATTAACCGAATTCGGATACCGCCGGGGGGTGATCAAGGCTAACCTGCTTCTGATCGATGGGGACTTTGCTCTGAAGACAGCCGGGATTCGAGCGGGAAAGCCCCTTGTGTACGTTGTGGGCGTCGTCGTTCATCTCTTCACCAGCGCCGCGTTCGGGGTGGCGTACTACGTCTTGTCGCGGCTGTTGAAATTTGACCCGGAAAATTCAGCCGCGCTGGCTGCCTATGTCTTTGTTCTCTGGCTGTCCATGCTCTTCCTTGCGCTTCCCATAGCAGGCCAGGGCCTGCTGGGCAGGCGTGCGGCACCCTCGGCGTGGTACGAGCAGCTTGCTCTGCACGCCGTGTTCGGAGCGGTTCTGTGGCTGGGGCTGGTTTTGTATTGAAGCCGGCAGGCCTTTTCACCCTTTCACAAACGAGTAAAAAGGCCGTTTCGCAGCAGGGAACGGCGCCCTTTTTCACCATCACCTTTTATTTAGGAAGATGCAGATCGTTATGCTTCTGACAGGAGTGACCTGAAATGCGCATCGGAAGAGTCGTGATTTCTCTTGTTTTTGTCTGTCTCGCCATCAGCGGATGTGCTGCTGATCCAGAACGACAGGGGGCCTATATGGAAAATTACCGCAGTTACCTTATGAAGACGGATCCCGGTGTCATCGCTCCACCGGCTCCGGGTTCGGAGAAGGAAAAGGCTGCCATCGAAAATTTCCGCGCCTTCTACGAAATCTTTTCCGAAGAGCGGATCCGGGGACGGATCGGAGGCCTCTACGCCCCCAATGCCTATTTCCGCGACGGATTCCGGGAGGTTCAGGGGATCGAGGCCATAACCGCCTATTTTATCTCGAGCACGGAAGCGGTCCACGCATGCACCTTCGACATCCAGGATGTGGCCGTGCATGAAGGAAACTACTACTTCCGCTGGATCATGCATCTGACGCTCAAGCGCAACAGGGAAAAGCCGATCCAGGCTGTCGGCATGTCCCATGTGCGCTTTGACGCCCAGGGATACATCACCTTTCATCAGGATTACTGGGATACGGGAATCATTTACGAGCAGGCGCCGGTCCTGGGCCGGATCATCACCTGGATTCGCGGCCGCATCTGAGTCCGGCCCCCGCTTTTTTGCCGGGAAGTCCGGAGTCCTCTTCAGGGGAGGCGATGACCATGAACGATCAGCGATTGCGCATAGCCGTTGTAGGTGCCGGTGTGGCAGGCATTGTCGCCGCTTACCTCCTTTCCCGCAGGCACGATGTGACCCTCTATGAAAGAAACGATTACATCGGAGGCCACACAAACACGATCGCCGTTCCCGACGGGAAAGGCGGCTCCATACCGGTGGACACGGGCTTTATCGTCTTCAACGACCGGACCTACCCCCTCTTCACCCGCTTCCTCGATCAGCTGGATGTGAAGGCCGGAAAAACGGACATGTCGTTCAGCTATTCCGAGCGGCGGGGCTCTCTCGAATATGCGAGCCGGGACCTGGACAGCCTCTTCGCCCAGCGGAAGAATCTTCTCCGGCCCTCCTTCTGGCGGTTTCTCGCCGGCCTGGTGCGCTTCAACCGCATCACCCGCAGGAGGCTTCACGAAGGCTCCCTGGGCGGAATAACCCTGGGAAGGCACCTGGAGAGGGAGGGGGTCGGAGAGTTCGTTGCCAGGGCCTTCGTGCTGCCCATGGCCGGGGCCATCTGGTCTGCCCCCGACGGTGATATCCGCTCTTTTCCAGCGGAGACGTTTGCACGCTTTTATGAAAATCACGGCCTGCTGTCCCTTCGGGACCATCCCCAATGGTATTATGTGCTCGGAGGGAGCCAGACCTATGTCCGCGCTTTTCTGAAGGGGTTTCCGGGGGCGGTGCGGTCCGCAAGCCCCATCCGCTCCGTGATGAGGACGGAAGACGGCGTGATTCTGAAGCGGCCCGATGGCGAGGAAAGGCACGACTCCGTTGTAATGGCCACTCACGCGGATGAGGCCCTGAGGCTCCTGGCCGATCCCTCGGCCGATGAGGTCAGCCTGCTGTCGCCCTGGAGGTATGCCGCCAATCGCACGGTTCTGCACAGGGATGCCTCATTTCTCCCGGAAAATCGGCGCGCCTGGGCATCCTGGAATTACATCCGGCCGGCTGGCGGCCGTGAGAACGATCCCGCTACGCTCACCTACGATATGACGAGACTGCAGCATCTTCCTGACGATGGTGGGCGCATCTGCGTGACCCTGAACCCTTGGAAGGAGGTTCCGCCGGAATCCGTCATCGAAACGTTCCTGTACGCCCATCCCATGTACAGCTTTGACGCTCTGGCAACCCAGAGCCGCCTATCGGAACTCAATGGAAGGCGGCATACCTATTTCTGCGGCAGTTATTTCGGATACGGTTTTCATGAAGATGCGGTCCGGTCCGCTGTGGCCGTGGCGCATCGGTTCGGGATCGAATTGTAAACGATGAGAGCGCCCACGGAACTCAAGCCTCATTTCAGATCATGCATTTATGACGGGTTTGTCGAGCACAGACGCCACCATCCGGCCGTCCATTCCTTCCGCTATCCCCTTTTTTTCTTCTGCTTCGATCTCGCCGAGCTGGCCGCATTGGATCGTGAAATCCCATTTTTTGGTTACAACCGTATCCGCCCCTTTTCAATCCATGACAGGGATTATCTCGATGGAAATTCCGACCCGCTGCCGGCGAAGGTGATGTGCAGGCTCGCCGATGAGCCCTTTGCCTCCCGCATTGCAAAGGTTCTCCTGGTCACCTCGGCGCGCTATTTCAACTACATCTTCAATCCCGTCAGCTTTTACTACGTCCTGTCGGAACGGGATGAGCTCCTGTGCATTCTGGCCGAGGTGAACAACACCTTCGGCGAAAAGCACCTGTATGTCCTCAGGGGCGTCAACGGCGCCAACCAGGGCTATCCGGCGCGCTTCCGCGCGCAGAAGTGCTTTCATGTCTCCCCCTTCAACAATCTCGAAGGGGAGTATTCCTTTCTCTTTTCGTCGGCGGGAGAGAATCTGGACATCTCGATCGAATTGTGGCGCGAAGGGCGGCTGGTTTTCGAGGGGCATCTGCAGGGGCGGGCCCTGGGGTTGACGACGGCGGACATCGCCCGGATGTTTCTGCGGCATCCCCTTGCGCCGACCCTGACGGTCCCGAGGATCTTTTTCGAAGCGGCGCGCCTGTATTTCCTCCGTTCTCTTCCCTATCACGATAAGCCGGTTCCCCACTCCAGGATGACCATCCGCAGAAGGACAGGCTTCAGTGAACGGCTGTGCATGAAGCTCTTCTCCGCCCTGCTGAAGGGGATTCAAACAGGGGGCCTGACGCTGCGGTTGCCCGATGGGGGCAGGTGGTTTTTCGGGCGGCGGGGAGAACGCCTCCAGGGGGAAATGTCTGTTCATGATTACGGGTTTTTCAAAAAAGCGGTCCTCGGCGGAGACGTCGGCCTGGGAGAAGCCTACGTGGCGGGACTTTGGGATTCCGATGACGTTGTGGCGCTTTTTCGCGTCCTCATTAGAAATCGTGAGGCCCTGGTCAACGGCTATCCTGCAACCGCCTGGCTCACACGCCTCAAGAACCGCATGGCCCACGCAGGAAGGGCCAACTCCTCCAGGGGAGTGCAAAGAAACATCGAGGCTCATTACGATTTGAGCAATGCCCTTTTTGAGACCTTTCTCGACGGTCGGCTTTTGTACTCCTGCGCCGTCTACACGGATGGGGAGGATTCCCTGGAAGAGGCGCAGGAGCGAAAAATCGAAGGCATTCTAAAGAAGGCGGAGATTGAGGCGTCGGACCATGTTCTGGACATCGGGTGCGGATGGGGCGGCGTTGCCCTGGAGGCGGCGAAAAGGACCGGCTGCCGCGTGACGGGAATTACCGTTTCGAAAAAGCAGTTCACCTTTGCCCGGGAACTGGCGGCGCGGGAAGGTCTTGCCGACAGGGTGAGCATTCTCCTGACCGACTACCGCCATATGTCCGGAACGTTCGACAAAATTGTTTCCATTGAAATGATCGAAGCCGTGGGGCCCCAGTATCTGGGAGCCTACTTTGCCGCCTGCGACCGGCTGCTCAAACCCGGCGGCAGGGCGGTGATCCAGGCCATCACCGTTCCCGATCAGATCTATGACGCGTACCGAAGAGAAACGGACTGGATTCAGAAGCACATTTTTCCCGGCGGCCATCTGCTGTCGGTTTCCGTGCTGGCCAATGCCGTCGCCCGGAATTCACGCCTGGTCATTGAGCATCTGGAGGACATCGGGCCTCATTATGCCCGTACCCTGAAAGACTGGCGGATGAGGTTCCAGGAGAACAGGGAGGCCGTCCGCTCCCTGGGATTCGATGAGGCCTTCGAGCGCAAATGGAGTTACTACCTGTCCATCTGTGAAGCCGGTTTCCGCGAGCGGGCCATCGGCGATATCCAGGTCGTTCTGCGAAAGCCGGAATAGGCGGCGTGCGGGATGCGGCGGGCCTGTGCCCCGAGTTCAGGATCTGTTCACGCTGGTTATGACCTTAATGGTGCGAAGCAGATAGTGCACTTCCCTTTCGACGTTCAATTCCGCCTGATGGAGATAAGCTTCAATCCCTGTCTTCATGAAGTCATCGTAATACTCGCTCTCCCAGAGCTTGACAAGGCATCTCGAAAAATAGGCCACGGGAAACAACGCCGGCTTTGTATAATCGACAATGATGATCAGGCCGCTTTCTTTTGTGACGCGCTTCATCTCGTGGAGCGTATTGAGCCCCACGGAATAGGGCATGTCGTGCAGGGCCAGGCTGATGCAGGAAACGTCAAAGGAGCGGTTCCTGAAGGGGAGTTTTTCAGAATCGGCCCGGAGAAGTTTTACATTCTTTGCATGTCTCATCTTTTTCCGAGCGATTTTCAGCATGTCCCTGGACAGGTCAATCCCCGTCACCGTCAGGCCCTTCCTGGCAAATTCGATGGTCTGCGCACCGGTCCCACAGGCGACATCGAGGAGTTTTCCCTGCCGGCTGTCGACGAGATCCGCCACCTTTTTTCTCAGAAAAAGGAGAATGAAGGACGTCAGGTCGTACCATTTTGCCCATTTCCGAAAGGTGTTTGAGTTGTTTTTGATGAAAACGGATTTTTCTATTCGTTCCATTGTAACTTTTTACCAAATTTTTTGAATCTGTTGTGAATAATTTTTTTACCGCCTTGACGGAACATGGATGTGGCCTTGGAAGGAAATCACGTCTTGCATTTCCTGGCCATAATATGGCAAGTACGATTCAGGAAAATCTGAATGAAAAAAAACCGGAGACCTGTTCCAGAGCAGGATCGCTGGCAGGACGGAGGCGGCGCAGGACTGTGCGGACCGGGTATCGACAGGGCAATCGAACCGCCGGCCGGGAATGCGCGAGAGATGGAGCTGAAGGAACGGGCCGGTTTCAGGGGGAAGTCTTATGTGGGAATATACGGATAAGGTCAGGGAATATTTTTTGGAGCCCCGCAACGTGGGCGAAGTGGATAATCCTGACGGAGTGGCGGAGGTGGGCTCCATCGCCTGCGGCGACGCGCTGCGCCTGACGTTCAAACTGGATGAGAACAAGCGCATCAGCGAGGCGAAATTCAAGACCTTCGGCTGTGCCAGCGCCATCGCCTCTGCGTCGGCCCTTACGGAAATGGTCAAGGGGCTCACCGTGGAAGAGGCGGAGAAGATTACCAATCAGGATATCGCCGCCTACCTGGGAGGGCTCCCCAAGGAAAAGATGCACTGCTCCGTTCTTGGTCAGCAGGCTCTGGAAAAGGCCATTGCCTATTACCGGGGAGTGCCCACTGAAGTCAAGGAAGGGGAGATCATCTGTGAATGCTTTGGCGTGACGGACCGGGAAATCGAACAGGCCGTTAGGAAAAACAGCCTGAGTTCCGTGGAAGAGGTGACCAATTATACCAAGGCGGGAGGCGGTTGCGGAAACTGCCTCGACAGGATTCAGGAAATCATCGACAGGGTGCGGGCGGAAGTGCGTGAGCCCGTTCGTCCGAAAATGACGAACATTCAGAAAATCCGCATGATCGAAGAGATCCTGGATCGGGAAATCCGTCCGGCCCTGAAAAACGATGGTGGGGATGTGGAGCTCATCGATGTGATCGGCAACCGGGTGCTGTTGGCGAAGAGGGGATACTGCGCCGTCTGTCCGGCATCGCAGCAGACCTTGAAGGGTTTTGTAGAGGTCAAGCTCCGGGAACTGGTCTCGCCGGATCTCGTTGTGGAGGAGGTGACGGAATGACGACGGTCTATCTGGACAACAATGCGACCACCCAGGTTTCGGCGGAGGTGCTGGCGGCCATGATGCCCTATTTCGGCCGGCTTTACGGCAATCCGTCCAGCATGCACACCTTCGGCGGTCAGGTGGGGATCAAGGTCCGGGAAGCCCGGGAACAGGTTGCCGCCCTCCTTGGGGCGTCACCGGACGAAATCATCTTCACCAGCTGCGGGACGGAGAGCGACAATACGGCGATTCGTTCGGCGCTGGCCACCTATCCGGAACGGAGGCACATCGTGATCAGCCGTGTGGAGCATCCCGCCGTACGCTCCCTCTGCGCGCATCTGGCCAAGGAGGGCTGCCGGGTGACGGAACTGCCCGTGGACAGCGAAGGCCGCCTCAACATGGAAGCCTATGAAAAAAGTTTGACACCGGATACGGCCATCGTCAGCCTGATGTGGGCCAACAATGAAACGGGTGTCATGTTCCCCGTGGAAAAAGCGGCCCTGATGGCCCATGACCGGGGCATCCTGTTTCACACCGATGCCGTCCAGGCCGTCGGGAAAATTCCCATCGACATGGAAAACAACGCCATCGATATGCTGTCCCTTTCCGGGCATAAGCTTCATGCCCCCAAGGGGATCGGCGTCTTCTATCTGCGGCGCGGCACGCGATTTTCCCCCTTCATGATCGGCGGTCACCAGGAGCGGGAACGGCGCGGGGGGACGGAGAACGTGCCGAGCATCATCGGCCTGGGAAAGGCCTGCGAGCTTGCCGCTGCTTACATGGAGGAGGAAAACACCCGGGTGAGGCAGTTGCGGGATAAGCTGGAGCATGAATTGCTGGACAGAATCCCCAATTCGCGCGTCAACGGTGACCGGGTCAATCGTCTTCCCAACACCACGAATATCAGCTTTGAATTCGTAGAGGGGGAGGGCATCCTGCTCATGCTGGACCGCTATGGAATCTGCGCCTCTTCGGGCTCGGCCTGCACCTCGGGATCCCTTCAGCCTTCCCATGTCCTGCGGGCCATGGGGGTTCCCTTTACGATGGCGCACGGATCGATCCGCTTCAGCCTGAGCATTATGAATACGGAGGAGGAAATCGACCTGGTCATCGAAACCCTTCCGGAAATTATCCAGCGCCTGCGGGAGATGTCGCCTTACTGGGATTCGGGAAGACAGGCCTGCGCCACTCCGTCTTAAGCCGTTTTCCCGAGACGCTTTTCTTTTCCTGTTATCATTCGAGACCGGCGCTTAGTAAACCGGCACTAAAAAAAAGGGCGTAACCGAATTCGGTTACGCCCTTTTTCCCAATGCCGGGTGGCGGATTGAGGTTGCGTCGGCAAGAACAGTCTGGGCGAAAGGTCGTCGGGAACCCCCGCTTCTCCCAAGATCAACCATCCGCCTGCGCTGCCGAAAACGCCACGTGGTCGTGGCTCCGTTATCCTTTCCTGATCAGAAGGCGACAGTATCCTTCCTTCAGAATATTCTCGTTGATTCTGCTTCCATTGAGTCTCTGGCGTCTGCGCTTCAGCCACACAAGTTCCGGTGCGATCAAGCCAAGGGTGTCCCGATGCTTTGTTAAACGCTTCATGAAGTTCATGATCCATGCTCCTTTCTGAAACAATGGTTGAGTGTCCTGAACGGAAACAGTGTCCTTCCGGAGTTCCTGGCGCCGGTCTGATCTTTCTTGGGTGAATGTTACAAGATGGAAAAGGTTCAGACAATCGGGAGTATGATGATTTATTGCCGTTAAAAGCCTTAGAAGTGGGAAAACAAAGTACTTAGGCGGGTGTGGATTAGATTAGGGATTAGTCTGTATGGCGGATCAGAAAATTCCTGGCGGAAAAATCATCCTCCACGTTCAAATCTCGCCCTGAAGCCGTCGGGAACCCTCACCGGTTTCTGGTTCACGTAATCAAAGAATACGACTCCGGTTTTGGCTCGCGCCACCTCCTGCCCGGTCTCTCTATTGCTGAGCCGGTAAAGAAAATCGCAGGATTTGGAGGCAAAGTTCCGAACCGCGACCTCGACCCGGATCACCTCCCCGAAAAAGGCCTGCGATTTGTAAACGATGGCGGCATCGGCGGCGACATAGCCACAACCGTCTATGTTCAGGTGGGGATAGCCCAGGTGCTCCAGAAACAGGAAACGGGCCTCTTCAGCCAGGGAGAGAACGGCGTCATGAGCCAGGTGATTCCCGGCGTTGATATCGCGGAAGCGGAGGCGCAGATCGGTTGAGAAATCAAATGTAGCCGGCAGTTCTATCTTGACTCGCGTCATAAGTGCAAGGGCTCCTTAACCGTTCCTGTACATTGGTGATGAAAACACAGTAGCGACGGTCAGCCTGATATTAGCGCATTCTGTTCAGAGATGCAGCGATTTAATTTCATGAAATCGGAAGATCCGATCCCGATGGTTTCCGGAAAAAATCAGCAGATCCTTGGCACCAGTTCCCCCAGAGGAAGATCGACCACCCGGGAACCGCCGATGATCGTCTGCATTATCAGGCCTCCTCCATTGCGCTCTCCCACAGAGCCGATGATTTTGGCATCTCGCCCGTATTCATGATTCCGCAGGGTTGCCAGAACCCGGTCTGCATCGGCCGGCGCGCAAAAGACGGCCACTTTCCCTTCATTGGCCAGAAAGAAAGGGTCGAACCCAAGAATTTCGCAGACGCCTTTCACTTCGTCTCGAACAGGCAGTTCAGACTCCTGTATCGTGATGGAAAACCCGGATTGGCCGGCGATCTCAGCCAGGATTGCCCCGAGTCCGCCGCGGGTCGGGTCTCGCATGCAGTGGATATGTTGGGACGCTGCGAGAATCGATGAGATGAGGCCGTTAAGCGGTGCCGAATCGGAGCGGATTCCAGAGCTCAGGCCCAGTTCCCTGCGCCTGCAGAGGACCGTGGCGCCGTGGTCGCCGAGAGTCCCGCTCACAAGGACTGCATCGCCAGGCTGTATGCTGTCCACGGACAGGGGCTGAGGATATTCAATCATCCCGATGCCGGAGGTGTTGATAAAAAGCCCGTCGGCGGCTCCGCGGGCCACGACCTTGGTGTCGCCGGTCACGATGGATACGCCGGCTGTTTTGGCCGCTTCTGCCATGGATCGGGTAATCTGCTTCAGGTCTTCCATGGGGAACCCCTCTTCGAGGATGAATCCGGCACTCAACATCAGCGGGATTCCGCCACAGACGGAAAGATCGTTGATCGTTCCGTGAACGGCCAGTGACCCGATATTCCCTCCGGGGAAGAAAATCGGATCGATGACATAGGAATCCGTTGTGAAGCAGAACTTCCTGCCCTCCAAAGTGACGACCGCGCTGTCCTCCAGTCGATCGAGACAGGCGTTGCTGAAGAGAGGAAGAAAAACCTCGGTAACGAGTTCATGGCTGAGGAGTCCGCCTCCGCCATGTTCCAGCAGAATTCGCTCTGTGCTCATGGGGCATTATCCTGTTTTCTTTTTCAATGAAAAATAAAATAAATCCAAGGGATCGATGTCACCTGTCTCGTGTTGAACGAAACAGATCCTTTCTTCAAGATTTCCTTCTCTTCAATCGGGAGGCGGCAACCACGGCCTGTCCCAGGGCGATGCAGCCGTCGTTGGGTGGCAGGCTGATGTGGGTATAGACGGCAAACCCTTCCTTCTCCAACTCCCGGGTCACACCATTGAACAGAATGCGGTTCTGAAAGCAGCCGCCGCTGAGGACGGCCCTGTTGATGCCGGTTCGTTCGCGGATCTCGCCAGCCGTGGCCGCCAGGGCTTTGATCAGTGAAACATGGAAGCGCGAAGCGATTTTATGGGGGTCTATCCCGTTGATCCGCTCCTGGGCGAGTGTCCGGATCAGGGGCCTCAGATCAAGAAGCGTACGGCCGTCTTCGTAGCGGAGAAGAAAGGGATAGCTTGCTTCATAGGGCAGATCCGCCATGGCCTCGAGTTCCATCGCTGCCTGGCCCTCGAAGCTTGCCGTATGGCGGATTCCCAGAAGAGACGCCACGGCGTCGAATACCCGGCCGAGACTTGAGGCCTGTGGGCTGTTCAACCCTGAAGCCATCATGGAATTCAGAAGTTCAAAGTGTGACGCAAAGGCGCTCAGGTCTAAACGCTGCGCCATTTCCTGCCAGTCGTGGCCATAACTTTCATGCAGAAGGCTCACCGCCACCCGCCAGGGTTCCCGGACGGCCTTGTCCGAGCCGGGAAGCGGGAAGGGTTCAAGGTGGCCCGCCCGCTGAAAATCCAGTTCATCTGAAATGAGAAATTCACATCCCCAAACCGTGCCGTCCGTGCCGTAACCCGTTCCGTCCATGGCCAGCCCGATCACTTGTTCCGACAGCCCGTTTTCGGCCATGACACTGACAATGTGGGCGTGGTGATGCTGAACGCGGAAAATCTCCCGGTGGGGAAGCTCTTTCGCAAGCCGGGTGGTGTAGTAGGCCGGATGAAGGTCGCAGGCAAGCACCTTGGGTCGGCACGAAGCGATCCTTTCCATCAGGCTGAGGCTTTCGGAATGAAATGCCCGCGCTTCCGGGGTTTCAAGATCTCCGATATGGGGGCTCAGATAGGCCTGGTTTCCCTTGAGGATGCAAAGGGTTGCCTTGAGTTGTGGCCCCAGGGCGAGAACGTCCGGGTAACATTGCTGCAGGGTGATCGGCCTTGGGGCATAGCCGCGGGACCGCCGGATCATGACCGTCTTGCCCCGTGCGGCCGTTACAACCGAGTCGTCGCAGCGCACCAGGATGTCGCGGTTGTGAAGAAGAAAGAAGTCGGCGATCCCTTTCAGGCGCAACAGGGCCTCCCGATTTTTCTGACAGATGGGTTCGTCGACTCGATTTCCGCTTGTCATGACGAGTGGGGGGCTATCATCCTCCAGGAGCAGTGCGTGCAACGGTGTATAGGGCAGCATGATGCCCTGGTCCGGCACTCCGGGAGCGACGGAAGGGGCGATTCCACCGTGCCGCTTCTTGCGGCACAGGACGATGGGCCGTTGGGGGGAGGAAAGAAGATGCTGTTCAAGACGGCCAATTTCTGCGATTCTTCCGGCCGCCTCAAGATGTCCGACCATGACGGCCAGGGGCTTTTCCTCTCGATATTTCCGGGCGCGCAGGCGCTGAACGGCTTGCTCATTGGTGGCGTCTACGGCAAGATGAAAACCGCCGAGTCCCTTTATGGCCAGAATTTTCCCCTTTTTCAGCAGTTCCCGTGCCTGTTCCACGGGGTCCGGGAAATCGTCGGCCAGGGGAACGCCCTGTCCATCGGTCATCCAGAGTCTGGGGCCGCAAAGGGGGCAGGCATTGGGCTCGGCATGGAAACGGCGGTCAGAGGGGTTTTCATACTCGGTGCCGCACTGCGGGCACAGGGGAAAGCAGGCCATCGAGGTATTTCCCCTGTCGTAGGGGACATCGCGGATGATGGTCAGGCGGGGACCGCAGTCCGTGCAGTTGATGAAAGGATAACGGTACCGGCGATCCCGCGGATCCTTCAGCTCCCGCAGACAGTTGTCGCAGACGGCAAGATCGGGAGAGATCATAACGTCCTTATCCCCGTCGTCCCGGCTGGATCGAATCTGAAAGGTCTGCTCCCCGCGGACGGAAAGGTCCTCTTGCGAGACGGCGGCCACCTCTGCGGCGGGAGGGAGGTTGTTCAAAACGGCGGGGACGAACCCTTCAATGTGACGGGGATGTCCCTCAACCTCGACGACAACCCCTTCCGGGGTATTGCAGACGAACCCGCCAAGGTTCTGTTCCTTCGCAATTCGGTAGATGGCCGGCCGAAATCCGACTCCCTGGACGATGCCGGAAAAAAGGAGCCGGATACGCCTTCTTTCCTGGTTATTCAAACTCGAAAAGCCTCGATCTGAGCGGACAGCCAGTTGAACCATCCTTCCAGCCCTTCGCCGTTTTTGCAGGAAACCTCGAAGATCTGGAGTGCAGGGTTTACGGACAAGGCCGTACGTTTCGCCTTTTCCAGGTCGAAATCCACGTAGGGCAGCAGGTCTGTCTTGTTGATGATCATTACCGCCGACTCCTGGAACATGAGGGGATATTTGGCCGGTTTGTCCGCCCCTTCAGGAGTGCTGAGAATCATCACCTTGGCATTTTCTCCGATTTTAAACTCTGCCGGGCAGACGAGATTTCCCACGTTTTCGGAAATGAGAAGGTCGATCCGGTCGAGTTCAAGGGAAGGGAGTGCTTCGCGGATCATGTTGCCGTCAATGTGACAGGCGCCGCCTGTATTGATCTGAACGGCGGGGATCCCCAGAGCGGATATCCGGTCGGCATCCTGGGTATCCTGAATATCTCCCTCGATGACGGCGATCCGGTAGCGGTTCTTGAGGGCCATAATGGTCTTCTCCACCAGGGTCGTCTTTCCCGCACCCGGTGAACTCATGAGGTTGATCACATAAATTTTCTTCTCGTCAAAGAGCGCACGATTATCCTGGGCGATCCGTTCATTGGCATCGAGGACATTTTTAACAATGGTTACCTTCATCTCTATTTCCCCCTCCGCAATGCATGTGTTAATGATGACCATTCAGCCCTTCAGGGCATTCTCCACAGGTTTCGCTGACGTCGCCGGGATGGATGCCGATGGCGCCTCCACCCGTTTATCCCGGTGCCAGCTTTGATCCGGAATTGGACCCGCTTGTAACAGCGGCGGCTCTCTGCCTTTTTCAAGCCTCATATCTGAGGTACGCCGCGCAGGTTCCCTCGCTCGATACCATGCACGGGCCTACAGGGTTGACCGGCGTGCAGGCTTTCCGGAAAAGCCGGCATTCCGGGGGAGACATCGCACCACGGAGGATCTCTCCGCAGCGGCAACCCTCAAATTCTGCGGAATGGATTTCCGGCAGGGGAAATCTGTTCAGGGCATTCATGGACTCATACTCCTTCCGGATGAAAAGGCCGCTTCCAGGAATGACGCCCAGACCTCTCCAGTCCGCATCGCCCGGTTCAAAGACCTCCGCCATTGTCTGTCGCGCCCGAAGATTTCCCCCTTGCGTGACACCTCTTGCATACTGGATGGCGACCGCATAGCGCTTTTCCAGGATCTGCTGAAGGCTCAAAAGAATTCCATCGACCATGTCGACGGGCTCGAAACCGGTGATCACGGCGGCCCGTCCCGCTTCAGGGATGAGACGGTAAGCTTCCCCCCCTGTAATGACACTGACATGACCGGGGCAGATAAAGCCATCGATGTCCAGTCCGGGATCATCGAGGAGGGACTGGATCGCAGGGGGGACGGTCTTGTGAACGGAGAAGACGGAAAAATTCTTTAACCCTTTCCTCCGGGCGCTTCGGAGCGTTGAGGCTACGGTTGGAGCCGTTGTTTCGAAACCGATTCCCAAAAAAACGACTTCGCGTGTCGGATTCTCTTCGGCGATGGAGAGTCCGTCCAGGGGCGAGGAAAGGATTCGGACGTCGGCACCTGCGGCGCGGATCTGCTGAAGGCTCCGTCCACCGGTGCCGGGGATGCGGAGCATGTCCCCGAACGTGGCGAAGATGACATTCGGCCGTTCTGCCAGGTAAAGGGCGCGATCCACATCGGAAATCGACGTTACGCAGACGGGGCACCCCGGGCCGGAGATCAGGCGGATGCTTCCGGGAAGCAGTCTGCGGATTCCGAAACGGCCGATGGCATGGGTATGAGTTCCGCAGATTTCCATCAGGGTGATTGGCCGGCCGATCTTTTCGGCCAGGACATTCACGGCGTTGAGCAGTTTCCGGACGAGTTCCGGATCCCGGTATTCGTCAATAAATTTCATGATCGATGAACTCTTTCAGTAAAGCGAGACTCTCCTTGGCGTCTTCTTCGTCGATCCGATGAATGGCGTATCCGGCATGGCAAATGACGTAGTCGCCGACGGCGACCGGTTCATCAAGGAGATCCAGGCAGGCCTCGCGCTTCGTCCCGCTGATGTTAATGACGGCAAAGTTGTTCTCATCGATGCTCAGGATCATGCCGGGAAAAGCGATGCACATGCAAAACACTCCTCTGCTATTCATTTGTTGCGAAATGACGAACCCGGCCTGCCATCCGGATGAACTCCGGGACAAGCCTCACTCCACGTCCAGTTCCAGAAGCTGCAATTCCTCTGTTCCGCCGGTCAGAAGCACCTCTGTCCTGCCGCATGCCGGACAGCAGGTTTCGAAGTGATCCACCTCGAAATCTTTTTCACAATTAACACAATGAATGATGACCGGCAGGATGTCAAGTTCAAGCGTTGCCCCTTCAGACCGCGTACCCTTCGACTGCACCTCGAAGGCGAACTGCAGGCATTGAGGAACCACACAGGACACTTTTCCGCAGGACAGCCGCAGCGACGTGACACGTTCGAACCCCTCCCGAAGGGCATAGTCTTCGATAATATCCAGGATCGATGTAACGAGAGAAAGCTCATGCATGAATTCTTACCGGGGCCATGGAGAGGCGGTTCAACTCTTCAACGAGAAATTTTTCCATGACGGGGAACTTTTTCTTCAGCAGGGCGTAAGCCATGACCCCGCCTTCGACGGTTCGGACGGAATCGGGCAGAGACCGGCGTCGCTCGAACTCGCGGAGAAAGTGCACGCCGAAGCCGTCATCCTTCATCAGGATATTGTCCAGCCCAAGAATGGTGACCTCCTGTTTTTCCGTCATTTCGTCAGGATAAGAACGGAGAAGGACATCCTTCCCCGTTTGTCTTTTCACCCGGTTCTTTGCGACGCTGACGCTGTCAGCCTTCGAATCGGTGTTCTCCCTTCTGGAAGATATTTCCCGTGACCATGGACGAGAGGGTTCCCTCTTTCAGAACGGCATCATACCAGAAGGCCATATAGATGTGAACAACTATGAAGAGGATGAAACCCCAGGCGAGTACATGATGAATCATGCGCACGGCGGCCAGACCTTGAAAGTCGTGAAGGGCCATTCCCAGGCACTGCTCTGCCTGATCCCCTGCGGCGGCCATGATCGTCTCGTGATATTCGAGGGAAATCGTTTCGAGAAGAATGCTGGCCCCATCGGGGTGTGAAGAGCGCAGCAGGGACTCGCTACAACCCGTGCATTCCGCGAAGTGGAGCCAGACAATCGGCAGGCGGCTGAGATTTTCCGCCGCTTTGCGCAGGGGTATGGCACAGAAAATTGTTGACCGGAAAATGCTCCAATGAGATAAGACCGGATTAAGAAGGAAAACTATCGGAGCCTTCCGCGCGGCATTAAGGGAAATGCTCCTGGACAGAACGTTCCATTTGGGAAAGAATATTTAAGATTGCTTTTGGATGAAATCCGGGTAATAAAAAAGTGCACCTGTAGAGAGGCTAAGCCGCCCTTGCACGTGCACTGGCTGTTGGATCGGCGAGGGGCTTTGAGAATGTGCCCACTTCCGATCCGAATTGGCTCCCCGGTGCGGATTCGAACCACGGCTCCGAGGGTTAACAGCCATCTGCTCTACCGACCGGGCTGCCGGGGAACGAATGCGGCCGTTCGAACGGGGCTCATCGTAGCAGGATTCCATGGATGCCAACCATGGCATCATCGAAGTGCCGGGAGAATTCGCTTCCTCGATGTACATGGACATAATCAGCTTTTTATAAATTTTACCTGCAGGAGGAAAAGTCAAAATGGATAAGTATTTTTGTACCGGCTGTGGCTACATCTATGACCCGAGACTCGGCGACCCCGAGAATGGCGTCCCCCGCGGAACGCCCTTCGAGGAGATTCCTGAAAACTGGGTTTGTCCAATCTGCACGGCTCCGGAGACGAGTTTCCAGCCCGACTACTGTGAAGTCTAGATAAGATTGGCAGGTATTGAGGAATGAGATTTCTGATCAAGTGGATTCTTTTGACCCTGTCCGTTCTTCTGGCCGCCTATCTGCTGGAGGGGATCAGGGTCAGCAGTTTCTTTTCCGCGCTTCTCGCCGCGGCGATGCTGGGATTTCTCAATGTCTTTTTCCGGCCGATTCTTCTTGTTCTGACTCTTCCTGTGAATGTTCTGACCCTCGGCCTCTTCACCTTCCTGATCAATGCACTCATCCTCAAAATGGCGTCGGGCGTCATCCCCGGCTTCGACGTTCAGGGGTTCTGGACGGCTGTATTCGGCGCGCTGCTGATCAGTGTCGTGAACGGGCTGCTGGGCGCCGTTCTGGGCGGGGGAAGCTCCCCGGGCGGCGGGGGCTTCATCGAAATGAAAAAGCGGGGCGGGGATCGCTGGGAATGACCGATTCCGTGGACATGACCAGTTTGACCCCGGCAATGCGGCAGTATGTGGAAGTGAAGAGCAGACATCCCGACTGCATCGTTCTTTTCCGCATGGGAGATTTTTATGAAATCTTTTTTGAAGATGCCGTAACCGCCTCTGAGATTCTTGAAATCACCCTCACGTCACGAAACAAGGGGAAGGAAGACAGCATCCCCCTGTGCGGCTTTCCCTACCATGCCTTGTCCACCTACATCCCGAAGCTCATTGAAAAGGGGCTCAAGGTGGCGATCTGCGAACAGATCGAGGACCCGAAACTTGCCAAGGGGGTTGTCAAGCGGGAGGTCATCCGCATTGTCACCCCCGGCCTGGTCGTGGATGCCGAAAACCTTCATGCCAAGGAAAACAACTTCCTCGCGGCGGTTAATCCCCTGGGCTCTTCCATCGGGCTGGCCTTTCTCGATATTTCCACCGGGGAATTCCTGGTCAGCGATTTCCAGGATCCGCAGTTTTTTGAGGCGGAGATGGCCGCCCTTGAATTCCGGGAAATCCTCCTTCCCGAGGATCTCCGGAGGAGCGGTTTTTCCAGGTTCTTTTCCGGGAGAGAACCCGTCTGCCGCCTGGATGAAATGCCCGGGGAGTATTTTGATCAGGACGAGGCCTGGAGGCGTCTTTCATCCGCCGTTCCGGAGAACATCCTTGAGCGTTCAGGCCTGAAGGGCCATCCGGCGGTGGTTGGAGCGGCAGGCGCCATTCTTCGATACGTGGAGGAGACCCAGAAGAATACCCTCCAGCACATCCGCCGGCTTCAGTGGTACTCGACAAAGGATTATCTCCTGCTCGACGAGACGGCGAAGCGGAACCTTGAACTGTTCAGAACCATCCAGGACAATCGGACCTCCGGCTCCCTGTTTTCCATCCTCGATGAAACGATGACCGCCATGGGGGGGCGCCGCCTTCGCTGGTGGCTCAACTATCCCCTTGTCGATCCGGAGAAAATCCGGGAAAGGCTGGCGGCCGTAGCGGAAATACGGGAAAACCATCTTTTCCGGGAAAACCTGCGCCGAACCCTCTCCGGGATTTATGACATGGAGCGCCTGGCGGGAAGAATTTCTCTGGGGGTCGCCAACGCCCGCGATCTCATCGCCCTGAAAAACTCATTGAGCAGTCTTCCCGGCCTTAAAAGCCTTCTTGCCGACAAAACCTCCCCGCTGCTGGAAAGAATTTTCCTGGGCATCGATGAACTGCCCGATCTGCATGACCTTCTTGAACGGGCGATCTGCGACTCCCCGCCGCTCACCCTCCGGGAAGGGGGGCTCATCAAGGACGGCTACGACGAGGAGCGGGACCGCCTGTCCTCCATGATGCGGGACGGGAGAAGGTGGATCGCTGCGCTCGAGGAAAAGGAGCGAAAGCGGACGGGCATTGCGTCTCTCAAGGTGGGATTCAACAACGTCTTCGGGTATTACATCGAGATTTCCAAGGCCAACGCGGCCAATGCGCCGGAAGAGTACGTGAGAAAACAGACCCTCGTCAATGCGGAGCGTTACATCAACCAGGAGCTCAAGGAGTATGAAACGGCCGTTCTCAATGCGGAGTCTCGATGCCGGGAGCGCGAATACGACCTCTTTTCCGCCGTGCGGGATACCGCGGCAGCGGACATCCCCGGAATTCAGGAAACGGCATCCTGGCTGGCTTCCCTGGATGCCCTGGCCTCCCTGGCGGAAGTCGCCGACAAGTACGGATACTGCTGCCCTTCCGTGGACCGGGAGGACCGGATTGAGATCGACGTGGGAAGGCATCCCGTTGTGGAGCGGATGCCCCTCAAGGATGGCTTCGTTCCCAACGACCTTGTTCTGGATACGGAGCTGAACCGATTCCTGGTGATTACCGGCCCCAATATGGCGGGTAAATCCACGTATATCCGACAGGTTGCGCTCATTGTTCTCATGGCGCAGATGGGGAGTTTCGTGCCGGCATCCAGGGCAAGGATCGGGGTGGTGGACCGGATCTTCACGCGAATCGGAGCGGCGGACAGCCTGATCCGAGGCCAGAGCACCTTCATGGTGGAGATGAACGAGGTGGCGCAGATCCTTCGTAATGCCACCAGGCGGAGCCTGGTGATCCTGGATGAGGTGGGGCGGGGGACCAGCACCTTCGACGGCCTCAGCATCGCATGGGCCGTGGCGGAATACCTCCACGACCAAAAAAGCATCGGGGCCCGCACTCTCTTCGCGACCCACTACCATCAGCTCACCGAACTGGCCGTGGCGGGAACGGGATTCAGGAATTTCAATATCGCCGTCAAGGAGTGGGGTGACCGGATCATCTTTTTGAGGAAGATTGTTCCCGGCGGAACGAACCGGAGTTACGGAATCCAGGTTGCGCGGATTGCAGGCGTTCCGGACGAAGTGATCAGCCGTGCCAGGGAAATTCTCGACAACCTGGAAATCGGGGAAATGGATGAAGTGGGCATGCCCAAAATTGCCCGGAGCAGGAAAAAGAAAGTCCGCAACCCCGGGCAGCTGAATCTTTTCATGAGCGAAAAGGAACGGGTTGTCGAAGAGCTTTCGGCATTGAACCTGTCCTCCCTGGCGCCCCTGGATGCCCTGGACCTCCTTCGGAGCTGGCAGGAGCGGCTGAAGGAAAACTGAACCGCTTCCCTATTTGATGCAGACCCTTCGGACCTGTCGGAAGTCGGTGAGACCCTGGATTGCCTTCTGGATGCCATCCTGGAGCAGGGTCGTCATCCCTTCCGAGATGGCCGCATTTCTCAGCGATTCAATGTCGGCGTGCTTCTGGACCAGCCGTTTGATCGAATCGGAGCCGATCAGCAATTCATGAATGCCCATCCGCCCCTTGTAGCCCGTTCGGTCGCAGGCATCGCACCCCTTCGGACGATAGAGCATGAAATCATCCGTATAGGGGACATTGAGCCTGGCGAAATCTTCCAGCCCGTAACTCTCGGCCAGATCGTCGTATTCCCGGCGCGTGGGGTGGTAGGCCTCCTTGCATTTTTTGCATAGCGTCCGGACCAGGCGCTGAGCCAGGATGCCCAGCAGGGCATCGGCGAAGTTCAGCGGATCTATTCCCATGTCGAGCAGCCGGGTAATGGTTTCCGGGGCGCTGTTGGTGTGCAGGGTGCTGAAAACGAGGTGCCCGGTCAGGGAGGCTTCGACGCCCGTCTTGGCCGTTTCGAAATCCCTCATTTCCCCCACCATGATCACGTCCGGGTCGGCCCGGAGAAAGGCGCGCATGGCCGCCGCGAAATCAAAGCCTATCTTCGGCTGAACCTGGACCTGCCGCAGCCCGTACTGGGTGATTTCGACGGGATCTTCAGCCGTCCAGATCTTCCGCTCCGGGGTGTTGATGTGGTGAAGTGCCGCATGGAGCGTGGTGGTCTTTCCCGATCCCGTGGGGCCGACGACGAGGATCATGCCGTAGGGCTTCTCCAGGATCTTGAGCATTTCCTGGTAATTGCGCTCAAGCATCCCCATGGCTTCGAGGGGCATCGTTTCCCCCTTGGCGAGGATACGCATGACGACGTCTTCCACGCCGCCCTGCGTGGGGATGGTGGCCACGCGGAGTTCAATCTCTTCCCCGCTCGAATTCCGGAATTTTATTTTCCCGTCCTGGGGGATCCGCTTGACGGTGATGTCCAGGTTCGACATGATCTTGATCCGGGACACCAGCGCCGCACGGTAGCTGAAGGGAACGGTCTGATAGAGGCCGCAGTCGCCATCGATGCGGAAGCGGATCTGCACGTTTTTTTTGGTCACGTTCGGTTCGACATGAATATCGGAAGAGCGGCGGTTATAGGCGTCATTGATGATCTTGTTGACCAGCTGCATGATCACGCTGTCCGATTCGGAAACGACATCACCGTCTTCATCGGGGCTTTCTTCATCTTCGTCCAGCTTGCCGAGAAGCTCGGCAAAGGAGGACTCGCTGGAGGGGCTCTGGAAAAAATGGTTGATGTAGCGAATGATGTCTTCGGGAAGAGCGACGTCGTACTTTACAGCCTTGGTTTTCAGAAGGCTTTCGATCATGTCCCGCTTGATGATGTTGTTCGGGTCATCGACGATCACCTGGATGTTTCCGTCTATCTTGTTCAGGGGAACCCACAGTTCCCGAAGCAGGTATTCCCGCTTGAGATTTTTCAGCAGATCGCCGGGGATCGGGAATTTGTCATCGAACTTGATGAATTGGCAGCGATAGAATTCCTCCAGCGACTTCCCGATGTCCTCCTTGGAAATGCCGTATTTTTTCATGAGGAAGGATTCCATCGGTTCTTTCTGTTCCCGGGATTCCTCCAGAGCGCTGTCCAGCTCCTCTTCCTTCAGCAGGTCCCTGCTGATGAGATAATCGTAGCGGGTCTTCCGCCGCCGGGCATAGCGCTCCTGGTTGAAGAAGGCGACGCCGAGCACTTCGGCGATTTCCTGGACAAATCCCTCTTCCTCCTCGGAGAAGTTCCCCTTTCCCTTCTTGTTCAGGATCTGGATGACACCGGTGAGATTGCCGGTGTGGAAGATGGGGGCGCAGAGAATCTGCCGGGTGCGGAAGCCTGTCTTCTTGTCCCAGCTCATGTCGAAGCTCAGCTCGGGATCGATCCGCTTCAGCTCCGAAGCGTCGTAGGCATCGGCGATGTTGACGGTCTTCCCGTTGTTGGCCACATACCCGGAGATGCTTTTGTTGTTGATGGGCACCCGTATTTCCCGGATCTGGGCCCCGGCAAGCAGCAGGGAAAAGATCTGGTTCCTCAGGCGGTCGACGACGTAGATCGTAATGGAAAAGGCATCGAAGAGATTCAGGATGGCCTCTTTCAGGTCGACAAGGATCTGTTTTATATTCTGGGCGGCGTGAATCTGGTTGGTGATGTCCTGCATTTTTTTCCGCAGGAGAAGTTTTTTTTCGAGTTCGGAGATTTGTGAATTTTTTGTCAGGGCTTCCTGCATGATTTTATTCCCACCGTCAAGTCTTGAATCGCATCCGCATCCATGAAGATGGATCAATCCATCGGCTCAAAGCACATAGAATAATGCATAGATGTGATTAATTCCTGCTGTTCTTCTACCGGTCTCCTGCCTGTTCCCTGAAATCCGTTCCGACGGTTCTTCCCTTGACACTGTATTGAAAATACCTTAGATTGTGGCAACTTTTTCGTTACAGCGGGGTATTACCGGTTATGGCTACAAAAAAGCAGAAGCGTATCACAGAGCTCAAGAACAGGAAGAAGAAAAAGGGCACTCAGAAGCTGATTCTTGCAATAATTGGACTTGCCGTTGTCGGATTCCTGATTTTCTTTTTTGTGACGCTTTTTAATGTGATCTATCCGCCGATCGGAGGCCGGACGGATCAGAAGGGATCGAAAGAGAAGCAGTCGGTCGTTCTGTACTTTTCCGATGCCAATGAACGTTTTCTCGTGTCGGAAAAGCGGTTGATTCCTAAAATGGGATCCCCCGTTCAGCAGGCGGAGGAAATTGTAAGGGCCCTGCTGGATGGATCCAAAACCGGTAAGGTGAACACCTTCCCTCCGGAAGTGGCACTCAAGAGCGCAAAGATTGAAGCGAATTCCACAATCTTTGTCAGCTTCAGCAAAAATCTCGTCCAGGACCATCCGGGAGGGAGCGCCAGCGAAATGGCTACCGTGTATTCCCTGACCAATTCTCTCACGGCCAATATTCCTGAAATCAAGGCGGTAAAAATTCTGATCGAGGGCCAGGAAGTGGATTCGCTCAAAGGGCACATCAGCCTGAAGCAGCCCTTCAGCTTCAACAGGGAATACCTGGCGCAGGACGTAAAGGGTCAGTAACAGCTTGCCGTTCAAGCTGGGATAACTTCACGACAGAGACTGTTTTCAGAAATCCTTCCACCTGCCTGAAGGCGGGGCCGGATCCATGAAAAAATAATGGTGCTTCGATGCCTCCCACATCCAAACTTTCAAGAATTCGAAATATCGGGATTATCGCTCACATCGATGCCGGCAAGACAACGGTCAGCGAGCGGATCCTCTACTATACGGGGAAGTCATACAAGATCGGAGAGGTCCATGACGGAGAGGCCGTGATGGACTGGATGCCTCAGGAGCAGGAGCGGGGGATCACCATCACGTCGGCCGTGACAACGTGCAATTGGAAAAACTCCGAAATTCATATCATCGACACGCCGGGCCATGTGGATTTCACCATTGAAGTGGAGCGCAGCCTCCGCGTACTGGACGGGGCCGTCATCGTGTTCGATGCCGTGGCGGGTGTGGAGCCGCAGTCTGAAACCGTCTGGCACCAGGCCGACAAGTACGGTGTTCCCAAGATCGCCTTCGTGAACAAGATGGACCGGGTCGGTGCGGATTTCTTCCGGGTCATCGAGATGATGAAGGAGCGCTTCAGCGCCGTTCCCCTCCCCATCCAGATTCCCTGGGGTCAGGAAGAAAAGTTCCAGGGGATCGTGGACCTGATTTCAGAAAAGTGTGTCATCTGGGACGACAGCTCCAAGGGGGCGCATTACGAAGCGATCGAAATTCCCGGCGATCTGATGCCGGAAGTGGAGCTGCAGCGGGAACGAATGCTGGAATCGGTGGCGGAATTCGATGACGACATCGCGGAAAAGTACCTGGGAGGGGAGGAAATATCGCAAAAGGAGCTGCATGCGGCAATCCGCAAGGCCACCCTGGCCGTCAGGCTCGTTCCCGTCCTGTGCGGCACCGCTTTGAAAAATAAGGGCATCCAGCCGCTGCTCGATGCCGTGGTCGATTTTCTGCCTTCCCCGGAGGATGTCCCCCCCGTTTCGGGAATCCATCCGGTCACGAAGGAGGAATTGACGAGAATCAGCAGCACGAAGGAGCCGCTGGCCGCCCTGGCCTTCAAGGTGATGCAGGATGAAGGCCGGAAGCTGACCTATCTGCGGATTTATTCGGGGCAGATAAAAACGGGCGAGGAGCTTTACAACGCCAGCAAGAACAGGAAGGAAAAGGCCTCCCGGCTTCTCAAGATGCACGCCAACAAGCGTGAACGCCTGGAGCAGGCCGGGGCCGGGGACATCGTCTCGGTGATGGGGTTGAAGGAAACTGCGACCGGCGATACGATCTGCGACGAGGCGCATCCCATCCTGCTCGAATCCATGGAATTCTATGAGCCCGTCATTTCGCAGGCCATTGAAGCAAAGACACCCGCCGATCAGGAAAAATTGTCGCTGGCTTTGCAGAAACTGATGGATGAAGATCCGACGCTCCGGGTGAAATACGACGATGAAACGGCGCAAACGGTGATATCCGGGATGGGAGAGCTGCACCTGGATGTCATTATCGACCGGTTGAGCCGGGAGTTTCACACCCAGGTCAACGTGGGAAAACCCCGAGTGGTCTACCGGGAGACTATCAGGAAAAAAGTTGAAAGTGAGGGGCATTTCGAAAGAGAGCTGGGCGACAAGAAGCATTTCGGCCATGTCCGCCTGATCCTGGAGCCGCTGGAACGCGGAGCGGGCGTTGAAACGGACTGGATTCCCGAAACGGACGCACTGCCCGCGGAATATGTCCGGGCCACGGAAGAGGGGATATCGGAGGCGGTTCAAAGCGGCGTGATCGCCGGCTATCCTCTTGTGGACATTCGGGTGAGCGTTGCCGGGCTCACGATCAAGGAAGGCGAATCCTCGCCCATCGGTTATAAAATTGCAGCGGCTTCCGCATTGAGGGACGGATTCAACAAGGCCGATCCCCTGCTGCTCGAACCCGTCATGATGGTCAGTGTGATCACCCCGGCCGAGTTCATGGGGGAGGTGATCGGTGACATCAACGCCCGAAGAGGGGAGGTCCAGGAAATCACGCCCAAGGGAGCGATATCCGAAATTCGCGCCCGGGTTCCCTTGAAGGCCCTCTTCGGTTATTCCACGGACCTCCGCTCTGCGACCCAGGGCAGGGCGGTGTTCACGATGCAGTTCTTCGCCTACGATCAGGGCTAGCGCCGCCGGTTTTTCACATCCCGCCTTCCGTCATCCGTCATGAGAAATCAGCACCTCTGCCGGCACTTGTCCCCAGGGGAACCCCATCCCCCGGGCTGATTCCTGTACATCCCCCCGGGAAAACCGTCTTCCCGATCCAAAGAAAACCCAAGAAGGTCCCCGAAAAAAATGTCAGGGCGTTCCAATCGGCTTCCGCCTGGGATTGTCGTTCGGTCAGCCATCCACTAGGATCCCCCGGGGGCGGTCATGGTGGACGGCACGGGAGCCGGTCTGCCGGCGGAGGACCCCCCCAGGGGAAGTCGGGGTGAAAGTTTTTTGGAATTCTGATGGACATCATGATATCCTTTGGCGGTCAAAACGCATTGGAACGGATGCGCCGGGCGGTTTCAAGTCCATGTCATTCTTGAATCGAACAGGGGGAGGAATCATTGTCATGGTAACAACATCACGAAACGTGGATGTCCTGTTAACATCATCGATGCCTCTGGAGGATAAGGATAAACTGTTGAAGACCCTCCTGCGGATCACTTCCCTGCTCACCAATCCGTCGAGCGTCGGAGAAATCATGCAGAAGATTCTCGATGATGTCGTCGACGCCCTGGGATTTGACCAGGGGATTATTCGAACCTGCGACGATTCCCAGCAGTTCCTGAAGACGCGCGTTGTCAAGAATTACAAGGCGGAGGAAGCAAAGCGGGCCTTTGCCGCGGCCATCAATCTGGCAGATGACTGCGTCGCCTCCAAGGTCTATAAAACGGGAAAGGCGATGGTGATCGAGGATGTATCCACGGACCCGCGCATGACGGACACGGATCGCCTCCTGACCAGAATCAACGACCGGGGGTCCATCTTCTGCGCACCCCTGAAGATCGGCAACGAGGTCTTCGGGATTACGGCAACGTGGTGCCGCCAGAGAAAAAGCTTTTTCCCGGAGATGATGGACATGTTTCTGACCTTTGCCAACCAGATGAGCATCATCATCCACAATGCGCAGCTCTTCGAGAACAACGCCGAGAAGATCCACCAGCTGACCGTTCTGGGGAAGGCGGTATCGGAGATGAATTCCAGTTATGTGCTGGACAATCACATCCGGGAAGTCCTGACCACGGCCGCGATGGACATTGCCTCCGCCTCCAAGGCCATGTTTTATATCATCGACGACAAAAAGAACCGTTTCCTGATTCATGATGGGGATCAGGTGACCACCGAAGAGGAGCAGCTCCGGAATGCACGGATTGAACCGAGCATCATTCCCGAGGCCATCGCCTCCAATGCCATCATTGTCAAGCAGCCCCCCTTTGCCGAAGACGGCTTCATCCCGATATTCGACGGGTTCGATTCGGAACTGGCCATTCCGCTGCGTATCGGCGACAAGTTCCGGGGGGCGCTTTATCTTGCGAAGGAGAGGAACCGCTATACGGAGGATCAGGTCAATGTCCTGGACATCCTGGTAAAGAATGCCTGTACGGCCTATGACAACGCCATCATGCATTCCCTTTTGTCCCGGGAAGCAAGATCCCTGAAAACGGAGGTGGAGAAGCTCAAGGAGCGCGAGGATTCCCTGCTGGGCTTCGACAACATCATCGGGACATCCACCAAGATGGACGGCATCTTTCATGTGATCAAGGAAGTCGCCGGCCACAACACCCCGGTTCTGATCCAGGGGGAAAGCGGTACGGGAAAGGAGCTGATTGCCCGCGCCATTCACCGGCAGAGCAACCGAAACTCCAAGGCCTTTGTGGATGTCAATTGCGCCGCCATTCCCGGGACGCTTCTGGAAAGCGAACTTTTTGGGTACGAGGCGGGGGCCTTTACCGACGCCCGGAAGAAAAAGATCGGTCTGCTGGATTATGCCAACGGGGGCACGATGCTCCTCGATGAAATCGGAGACATGAGCTTTCCCCTGCAAGCCAAGTTTCTGCGCGTCCTGGAGGAGGGGCATCTCCGGCGCCTGGGCGGGACGGAGAACATCCCCCTGGATGTCCGCTTCGTTTTTTCCACCAACAGGGATCTCAGCAGGATGGTGAAGGAAGGCCTCTTCCGCGAGGATCTCTACTATCGGATCAGCGTTGTTCCCGTTGTCCTGCCGCCCTTGAGGGAGAGGGGGACGGATATCCTGCTGCTGGCCCATCACTATGTCGAGGAATTCAACAGGAAATTCCGGAAAAAGGTCAGGGGCTTCAGCAAAGAGGCGGAACAGATCCTCCTGGCCTATCGCTGGGCGGGCAATGTCCGGGAGTTGAAAAACATCATGGAGCGTGTCATGATTCTGCAGAATGTCGGTACGACCATCCTGCCTGAAAATCTTCCCGCGGAGATGCGGGCAACCGAAGAGGGGGGCGACTACCGGATTTCTCTGGATACGTTCCTTCCCGATCTGACCTCGGGAGGCATCGATTACACGACGATGACGGAAGAGATTACCAGGAACGTCAAGGGCAAAATCCTGGAAAAGGCTTTGGAACTGAGCCGCGGCAAAAAAACGGAGGCGGCCAGGCTCCTCAACATATCGCGTTACAAACTGATACGGGAGCAGAAGAAAAGCGGCCTTTCCTGAACCAAAAAGAGCCGTCTTTATCGGGTGTTGCTGCCGAGAAAGCAAAGGCCGGCTGGAATTCCAGCCGGCCTTTTTTTGAAAGCGATCCGCTCGAAACAGGGGAGCTTTTTCAATCCGGTTCAAACCGGATGGCCGGACCCCATTCCTTGACGGAAAAGGCGTTGAAGATGTTGTGCCCGTTATAGTCGAGCACCCTCAAATCGTCGGTCTGGTGGAGATCTTCCATGATGATGTCGAAAGTGCCGGTATATACGGATTTCACTCTTTCAACGGGAAGCTCGATGGCGACAAATTTGTTGATGCCTTTCGCTGCCAGCTTCTTGACAAAGGCCGGGTTGGTCAATGATTCATAAGTTGTCAGAATGAGAATGGGACCTGTGCCGCTGAAGATAATCGCTGACTTCATGGTTTTCCTCCTTTCTAAAGCTGAAAAAAGACAGAATGAACCTGAAACCCTCTTCGCCGGATTAGAATTTCCCGGCCTGGCATACGACCTCTGTTACCCCTCATCCTTTTATGGGGATTTCAACATATTTTAGAGGATAGTTGAGATCCTGTCAATTCATGATGTGGCAAAAATACCGGGTCATTTCTGAGGAAGGATTTTTCAGAGCCGGGTTCTCCGCCTATGCTATTCTCCGGCAAAAAAAGAGGGGGATGCGGCAGACCGCATCCCCCCTTTGTCAGCTTATGAAATGCCTTCGTAAATTAACCGTAGATCATGTGGTAGATGGCAATGATCGCCGGCAGGGTCACGAGAGAAACGACGGACATCAACTTGATGAGGATGTTCATCGCGGGACCTGACGTATCCTTGAAGGGGTCGCCGACGGTGTCGCCCACAACGCCCGCCTTGTGCGCGTCGGAGCCTTTGCCGCCGAAATTGCCCTGCTCGATGTATTTCTTCGCATTGTCCCAGGCGCCGCCGGCATTGGCCATGAGAAGGCCCAGGATCACGCCCGTCAGCGTGGCGCCGGCGAGGAAACCTCCCAGAGCCTCGGGCCCGATGAAGATGCCCACCAGGACGGGGCTGATGACAGCCGCAATTCCGGGAAGGATCATGCGCTTCAGGGCGGCGGTGGTGGCGATATCCACGCAGCTGTTCGTGTCGGGGGGCGTCGTTCCCGCCATGATGCCGGGAATCTCCCGGAACTGACGGCGGATTTCGTTGATCATGTCAAAGGCGGCCTCACCGACGGCCGTCATCGTCATGGCTGCCAGCAGGCAGGGGATCAAGGCGCCGAGGAACAAGCCGGTGATGACATGCGCCTCCGTCAGGTCGAGAGCGAAATTTTCAAAACCGGGGTAGGTCTTCATCGTCTGGCTGACGGCGGCGAACATGGCCAGGGCCGTAAGGGCCGCCGAACCGATGGCGAAGCCTTTGCCGATGGCGGCCGTGGTGTTGCCCACCGCGTCAAGGCCATCGGTGATTTCACGGACATGGGGCGGCATGTGGGCCTGTTCGGCGATGCCGCCGGCGTTATCGGAAATCGGCCCGTAGCTGTCCACGGACATGGTCATTCCAACGGTTCCCAGCATGCCGACGCCGGCGATGGCGATTCCGTAAAGACCGCAGGAAAGGTAGGACAGCCAGATCGCCATGGCGATGAAGAACACAGGGAGCGCCACGCTCTCGAGACCAACGGCAAACCCGCTGATGATCGTGGTGGCCGATCCGGTCTGTGAGGCTTCGGCGATTCGGCGGATCGGTTTGCGGGCCGTGTAGTATTCCGTGACGGCACCGATGAGCATCCCCGCGACAATTCCCATCAGAACGGCCCAGAAGGGTCCGAGGGGACCACGGATGCCCAGGCTCTGCAGATATTCGGGAGTCATGTCCGCCGTGATCGTCTTGACGACAAAGTAAGAGGAAGCGATGAAGAGGACCCCTGCGATATAGAGGCCGTTGCTCAGGGCGGACTGGGGGCTCATGTTCTTGAGCATATTGAACAGCCCGATGCCGATGACCGAGGAGGCCAAACCGACAATGATGAAGAGCATGGGCAGCATCATCCATTTCATCGCCATTCCTTCCACGCCCAGCCCCATCGTGGCGCCGATGGCGATGGCCGCGACGACGGATCCGACATAGGATTCAAAGAGGTCCGCACCCATTCCGGCGATGTCGCCGACGTTGTCGCCGACGTTGTCCGCCGTGACGCCCGGGTTTCTCGGGTCGTCCTCGGGAATTCCCGCCTCGACCTTACCGACCAGGTCGGAGCCCACATCGGCCGTCTTGGTGAAGATGCCGCCGCCGACACGGGCGAAGAGGGCGATGGAAGAGGCGCCCATGGCAAACCCGTTGATGACTCCAGGATCGGTTCCGGCGAAGAGCATGAAGAAGACGCCCAAACCGAGCAGACCGAGGGAGGCCACGGAAAGGCCCATGACGGACCCGCCGAAGAAGGCCACCGTCAGGGCTGTCGCCTGTCCGTGCGTCTTGGCCGCTTCCGCTGTCCTCGCATTGGAGAGGGTCGCCGCCTGCATGCCGAAGACACCCGCCATCAGGGAGCAGATGGCCCCGGCCAGGAAGGCCACGGAGGTCATCTTGTGATCCAGACCCATGTAGAGAAGGACGAATACGACGACGATAAATACGGAGATGATCTTATATTCCCTCTTGAGGAAGACCATGGCGCCCGCATGAATGCGCTCCATGATCTCCACCATGACCTTGTCTCCCGGCGGAAAGGACATGACGTATTTGTAAATAAAAAACGCCAGCACCAGTCCGAGGAGACCCCATAACCACGCGTAGTTGACTAAAAATTCCATAATCCCGTTTCTTATACCTCCTGACAAAAGTATTTATGATTTTTGCATCGCATCCGTTCGCTGGTGCCGAAAACAACGGACGCAACCAAATGAATCACCAGAATCTCTTAACAAGCCGTAAATACGGGCCTTAAGGGAAGTTCACCCGCCAATTCCTTTTTGCGGTGGGAGAATAGGTGAATTATAATGTTGTGTCAATGAAAAAGAATTCATTGGTGACAATAAGCCACAAAAAAAGGCGCTCCCGAATCCAGGGGATGAGGGAGCGCCTGCAGAATGATAAGGTGACGTGAAACTTAACCCTTTTCCGCGATCCTCATCCCGTAGAAGGATCGATAGACGAAAATCAGGGCGATGACGAAAAACACCGACGCCAATCCAAGCTTGAGGCCTTGGTTGGTCATTGTGACGGCGATTTCCGTGGCCAGAAGACCGAACAGGGTCGTGAATTTGATGACCGGGTTCAAGGAGACGGATGAGGTATCCTTGAAGGGATCGCCGACGGTGTCACCAACGACGCTGGCTTCATGCAGGGGGGTATTCTTTTCCGCCAGGTCGACTTCAACGATCTTCTTGGCGTTGTCCCAGCACCCACCGGCATTGGCCATGAAGATGGCCTGGTACAGACCGAAGAAGGCGATACCGATCAGATAACCGATGAAGAAGTAGGGATTAAAGAAGGAAAGCGCCAGGGCCATAAAGAAGATGACGATGAAGATGTTGACCATACCCTTCTGGGCATAAATCGTACAGATCTTCACGATTTCCTTGCTGTCCTTGATGTCGGCTTCCTCTTTGTCGAGATTGATGTTTTCTTTAATGAACACGACCGCGCGATAGGCGCCGGTCACGACGGCCTGGGTTGAGGCTCCGCAGAACCAGTAGATGACGGCGCCGCCCATGAGCAGGCCAAGGATGATTTCCGGCTGAACAAGGCTTAACTTGGCAATAGCGCCGCCGAAAAGGTTTTCAAGCAGGATGATGATGCCGAAGACCATGGTGGTGGCGCCGACGACGGCTGTACCGATCAGCACCGGCTTGGCTGTCGCCTTAAAGGTATTTCCGGCGCCGTCGCAGGATTCCAGAAAATGTTTTGCCAGGGCGAAATCCGGTTCCTTTCCATAAGCCTTTTTCACAACTTCCTTTGCATCTGGGCGCACTTCAATTCTGGAAAGCTCATAAATGGACTGGGCGTTATCCGATACCGGTCCGAAACTGTCAACGGCAATCGTTACAGGACCCATGCCCAGGAACCCGAAGGCCACCAGACCGAAGGCAAAGACAGGAGCGGCAAACTGGAAGGCTTCAGGCATGAGCGTCATAATGGATGCGCTCTGGGAGACCAGATAGGCAATCAGCATCAGGACCAGAATCGCCAAGCCTTCCCAGAAGGCGGAGAAGTTACCGGCTACCAGTCCGGAGAGGATGTTCAGCGAAGGACCACCCTGGCGGGAGGCATCGATAACCTCGGCACAGTGCCGGGAACTGGTGCTGGTGAACACCTTGGTCAGTTCCGGAATCAATGCACCGGCAATGGTGCCGCAACTGATGATAATGGAAAGTGCGAGCCAGAGCGAGATGCCGCCTACGGGCGGGACATCCGCCAGGAGGGCGTGGCTGGCAAAGAAGGTGATCGCGATGGAGACGATGGATGTAATCCAGACCAGGTTGGTCAGGGGATGCTCAAAGTCAAATTCTTTTTTGTCGCCAAAGAGCGAAGCACTGACGGCATTGTTCACAAAATAAGAAATGAGGGACGTGATGACCATCATGATACGCATGGCGAAGATCCAGATCACCAGCTTGCCGCCCATTTCCGGGTTTCCGGCCATGGCCAGGGCGAGGAAGGTGACCAGGGCAACACCGGTAACACCGTAGGTCTCAAATCCGTCTGCCGTGGGTCCGACACTGTCGCCGGCATTGTCGCCGGTACAGTCGGCGATAACGCCCGGATTCTTCGGATCGTCTTCGGGAAGATGAAAAATGATCTTCATGAGATCGGAGCCGATATCGGCGATCTTGGTGAAGATACCACCGCAGATTCTCAGGGCGCTTGCGCCGAGGGATTCACCGATGGCGAAGCCGATGAAGCAGGGGCCGATCAACGCCGGCGGAATATAGGCAAGGATGGCAAGCATGAAGAAGAGTTCGATGCTGACCAGCACAAGGCCGACACTCATTCCGGATCTCAGGCAGATGTCCACGATATTGAGGGGCTTTCCGCTGAGGGATGCAAAGGCCGCCCGGGAATTGGCAACGGTGTTGATCCGGATGCCGAACCAGGCCACGCCGTAGGAACCAAGGATACCCAGAATGGAAGCGGCGAGAATCATGGAAACATCACCCATGCCCTTGCCCTGGAGTCCAACAAAATAATAAAGAATGCAGGCAGCGATAAGAATCCAGAGAGCGGCCAGGAATTTTCCCTGCTGAATAACGTACGTTTTGCAGGTTTCCCAGATGGTGTTGGAGACGTCCAGCATGCTCTTGTGGGCGGGCAGGCTTTTGGTCTGTGTATACTGCATCAACCCGAAGGCCATTCCAATAATGCAGACAACAAGACCAACGTTAAGAATCGTTAATCCCCCCACAGGAGAGCCGAAAATATTGAAGACTACCGCGGTCAGATCCGGCAGCTCAATATCCGCTTCACCTGCGAAGGCCATCGGCGCCAATACGAATAGTATGGCGCTTATGATGAAAAAAGACAAAAAACCCAGTTTTCCCTTAAACATCATTAAACCTCCTGTATTAAGTCGTTGATAACCAAACCGTTGTAGCTGTTCATCGCCGCCTTGATCCCTGAGGAAATCACCTCAATGACCGCATCGGCCGCTGTTCTGATCATTTTGGGCAGATGACGCGATTCGATCTCGGTGAACGGCTGAAGAACATAGCGTTCAACCGCCGATCTCCGGGCCGGTTTTCCAATTCCCAGTCTGACCCGTTGGAATTCCGGTCCACCCAGGGAGTCATGAATGGATATCAACCCTTTGTGACCTCCCTGACCTCCCCCTGCCTTGAGTCGGATGGTACCGAAAGGCAGATCCAAATCATCATGTACGACAAGAACATCTTCAACGACAATCTTAAAAAAATCCGCCAGTTTCCTGACGGATTTCCCACTCAGATTCATGAACGTCTGGGGTTTGGCAAGCAAAACGCTTTGTCCTGCAATAATTCCCTTTCCCCATAAGGCATCAAACCCGAATTGCGAAATTCTGATTTCCTGATCTTCCGCCAGCTGATCCAGCACGAGAAATCCGAAATTGTGCCGGCTAAACCGGTATTGGTCGCCCGGGTTTCCAAGTCCAACAATCAGCTTCAAAACCACCTCACAGCGACGCAGTGTTCGAGAAGGGCCTCCTGCTCCAGGCAGGCAGCCTTACGAGGAAGCCTCTTCCGTCTGCTCCGACGCTTCCGGCCTGGCGGCATGGAGCGCCGTTATCGTGACCAGCGCGATATCCTCCGCGTCGACACACAGAATGCCTTCCGGCAGGCAGAGATCCTTCACGAGGATGGATTCGCCCACATCGAGGCCGGCAATGTCCAGCGAAATAAATTCCGGTAGGGCCGAAGGCAGGCAGGAGACCCGGACCTCTCTGCGGAGCTGCTGCAACTCTCCACCTTTTTCAATTCCCGCGGGCTGACCGACATAATGGAGAGGAACATCGAAGGTGATCTTGTGATCCATTCGGATTGCGTAAAAATCCGCATGAAAAACACTGTTCGTCAGAGGTTCAATCTGAATCTCCTTGATCAGAGAGGTTCTTTCCGCCTGTTTCCCCGCATCGTCGATAAGAAGTTTGATGAAGAGGTTGTCTTCATGGCCTTTTCTTACCTTCCTGAGATCGGAAGCGTTTACCGTCAACGACAGGGTCTCTGCTCCGGGACCGTATAAAACTGCAGGGATCAATCCTTTTCGCCGTAACCGCTTCGCCGATCCTGTGCCGGACTGCGCGCGTACGGTGGCTTTCAACTCAAGCGCTTCCATCTACTCCTCCTACTATATAAAAAGTGAACTTACGGAATCGTTATAATAAATTCTCCGAACGGCCTCGCTGAGCAGGCCGGCGACGGAGAGGACGCTGATCCGGCCGCATGCCTTCGCCCTTTCCTGCAGGGGAATGGTATCCGTAACAATGACTTCCCGGATTTCCGCACTTTCGATTCTGTCCATCGCCGGTCCGGAAAGGACGGGATGGGTGCAGCATACCGAAATTTCATTCGCCCCGGCGTGGCGAAGGGCCTTTGTCGCCTGGACGACGGTACCGGCCGTATCGATCATGTCATCAAGAATGACCACGTTCTTCCCTTCCACGGATCCCACGATATTCATCACCTGCGCTTCATTGGGGCCTTCCCTGCGCTTGTCGATGATGGCGATGCTGGCGTCCAGGCGGCGGGCAAAGGCCCGGACACGCTCGACGCCGCCGGCGTCGGGGGAAACGATCACCAGGTTGTTCGAGTAATGCTCCTTGAGGTAGGAAAGAAGAACGGGCAAGGCAAAGAGATTGTCGACGGGGATGTTGAAAAATCCCTGGATCTGCCCGGCGTGAAGATCGAGGGATAACACGCGGTTCGCTCCCGCCGTCGTAATCAGGTCCGCCACGAGCTTAGCCGATATGGGCGCTCGGGGGGCGACTTTGCGGTCCTGCCTGGCATATCCGTAATAGGGAATGACCGCCGTGATGCGGCCTGCCGAAGCCCTTTTCAGGGCGTCAATCATGATCAGCAGTTCCATCAACGTGACATTGACGGGGGTACAGGTAGACTGAATGATGAAAATGTCCATACCACGGACATTTTCATTGATCTCCACCCTTGTCTCTCCGTCACTGAAGGTGGTTACGTTGGCCTTACCCAGGGGAATCCCCAGGCGGTCGCAGATCTTGGCGGCCAGATCGGGGGTCGCGTTGCCTGTAAAAACCTTTATTCTTTCGAGCATGAAATACGTCCTGATGGAATAGTAATTGAGAACTGGCTGGGGCGGGAGGATTCGAACCTCCGTATGCAAGAACCAAAATCTTGTGTCTTACCGCTTGACGACGCCCCAACTGATGTTCGTTAAGCCCAGGTTGTCCGCCGCCTTTCGCCTTGCTCCCTTTGGATCGCCTCTGATCCGGATTCGGTAAAAGCCCCGCTGACGAATCGTCGTGATGAAAAGCCTTCAATCGACCGAGTGGCAGAGGAAAACAGACCACGAACTTGACTTTTTCAGCACGGATTTTGCTTTTTCTGCCTTGTCTTCAGAATCAAACAGGCCAAAAACCGTCGGTCCGCTGCCGGACATCAGAGAGCCTGCCGCACCGTTCAAAAGAAGCAGCTCCTTGATCTCCCCCAGGGACGGATGCATCTTCAAGGTCACGCGCTCAAGATCGTTGTGAAGCCCTGCAGCCACGTCTTCTCTGGTCAAAAACCGCGGAATGCTATAATGTATTGTTTCGTTTGTCAATCCTAAATTCAGGTTTTGATAAATGACCTTCGTCGAGACTTCGAAGCCGGGATTGACGAGGACAAACCAGAAGGAGGGGACGGCGCGCGCCGCCTCCAGGCGATCGCCGATGCCGAAGGCCCAGGCCGGTCCGGGGAAGAGGAAGAAGGGGACATCGGCTCCGAGGGTCGCCCCGAGTTCTCTCAATTCTTCGCTGCTGAAGTTGAACTGGAAGAGTTCGTTCAAGGCCAGGAGGGTGATGGCGGCGTTGGAGCTGCCGCCCCCGAGGCCCGCGGCCAGGGGGATGTTTTTGTGGAGGGTGATGGTGACTCCCGGCCGGAAGCCGGCTCGGGAGAAAATTGCTTTTGCGGCCCGGAAAACGATATTGTCTTCATTTTCGGGCAGAGGGACACCGGGGCATCGCAGGGAAATGCCCCGGTCCGAAGGAAAAAATTCCAGCTCGTCGTAGAGGCTGATTTTCTGCATCAATGTGGCCAGGTCGTGATATCCGTCCGGCCTTTTTCTCAATACCCGGAGGTGGAGATTCACCTTCGCCGGCGATAATCTTCTCATCATGATCAGGAAGTTTCTTTGACGTATCGCATTTTCAGTTCGAAGAGAATCTCGTCCAGCAGGGATTTTTCATGATCGTCAAGATTGCCCTTCGTCTTGTCCTTGAGCATGGACAGGATGTCGATGGTCTGTTTGGCGGCAGGAAGATTTTTCTGGGTTTCCCGCGAGACGGGATCGGGAAAATCACCGAAATGAAACATGACCGTTGTGCTCAGGGAGAGGATGAAGTTCAGAAACGTAATCTCGGGGAGGGACGAATAATCCTCTTCCTCGGGCTGACGGCCGGACGGCCCGGTTTTGGGTTCCCCTGAAGCCTTCGGGGGGGATTCCGGCTTCGGCTCTTCCTGTGCACGCTGCTCGCCGGATTCGCTGAACATCCGCTTATCCTTTACAACAAATGATTTTTCCTGCTTTTCTTCTTCCATAAACTCCTCCTGCGCAAAAGCTTTTTCAGGCAAAGCCCCCTTCCGTTCGAGAGGGGGGCCTGCAGACAGAACCGGATGGCCGCGATGTGATCACGCCGGCCTCATGCTTCTGAGCCGGGCGATTCTCTCCTCGATGGGGGGGTGGGTGCTGAAGAGGTTCATGAGGGAGCGCCCCGTCAGGGGGTTGACGATAAACATATGGGCCGTTGAGGGATTGGCGTTCATGGGGACGATCTGCGAAGCCCGGGACAGCTTTTCCAGCGCGCCGGCCAGACCGTAGGGCTTCCCGGAAATTTTCGCCCCGCCTTCATCAGCCATGTATTCACGGGACCGGGAGATGGCCATTTGAATGATCGTGGCGGCAATGGGTGCGAGAATGGCCGTGGCGATCAATCCCACGATGCCTCCCCCTCCGCCCTCCTCGCTGTCCCGGTTGCCCAGGCCGCCGAACATGGCCGCCCACTGGGCCATATTGGCCAGCATCACAATGGCGCCGGCCAGCGTGGCCGCGATGGAGCCGATGAGCATGTCCTTGTTCTTGATGTGGGTCAGTTCGTGGGAGAGGACTCCCTCCAGCTCGTCGCGGTTGAGGATCCTCAGCAGGCCTTCCGTGACTGCCACGACGGCGTGCTGTTCGTTTCTTCCCGTGGCAAAGGCATTGGGCGTTTCACCGGGGATGATGTAGACCCGGGGCATGGGAAGGTTTCCCCTCATGGCCAGGTCGCGCACCATCCGATAGAGCTCCGGCGCCTGCGCTTCCGATACTTCCTGGGCGCGGTACATTTTGAGCACCAGCTTGTCTGAAAACCAGTAGCTCCCGAAGTTCATGATCATGGCCAGGACAAAGGCGATCGTCATCCCGTGCTTCCCGCCGATCAACCCTCCGATGAACATGAGCAGTCCCGTCAGAGCGCCCAGAAGAAGGGCCGTTTTTATGGTATTCATTTTTTTGACTCCTTTTTTTGTCGTCTTAAGTATGGAATGGCGCCTCTTCTTCCCCTCTCTCGGCCTTTGTAGCCGGGAAAAGGGGAGATGAGGGCACGATTAATGGTCCGTTTTCCTTGAGAACACGATGCCGCCCCGCTCGTCGACGTCCGCCGTGATGGAGTCGCCTTCGACAAAGGCGCCTTCCAGGAGCTTCAGAGAGAGACTGTCGAGCAGCAGCTTCTGAATGGCCCGCTTCAGCGGCCGTGCGCCGTAGACCGGACTGTATCCCTGTTCGGATATATATTTTTTGGCCCTTTCTGTCAATTCCAGGAAGAGCTTTCGATCTTCCAGGCGCTTCTGGAGAAGGCCGATCTGGATCGAAATGATCCGGTCGATATCCGACATGGTCAGCGAACGGAAGATGATGATGTCGTCGATCCGGTTCAAAAATTCCGGTTTGAAGGTGGCGCGCAGGATCTCCATCGTCTTCATCCGCCGTTCTTCTGGCGGCAGGGTGATATCCTGAATCCACTGGCTGCCCACGTTTGACGTCAGGATGACGATCGTATTCTTGAAATCGACCGTCCGCCCGTGACCATCGGTGAGGCGGCCGTCATCGAGAATCTGGAGCAGGATGTTGAAGACGTCCGGATGGGCCTTCTCGATCTCGTCGAAAAGGAGAACCGAATAGGGGCGCCGGCGGACGGCTTCCGTCAGGTAGCCTCCCTCGTCGTAGCCCACGTAGCCGGGAGGAGCGCCGATCAGGCGCGCGACGGAGTGCTTCTCCATGAACTCCGACATGTCGATGCGGATCATCGCCTGCTCGTTGTCGAACATGAATTCCGCCAGAGCCCGGGCCAGCTCGGTCTTCCCCACACCTGTCGGGCCGAGGAAGATGAAGGAGCCGATGGGGCGGTTGGGGTCCTGGAGACCGGATCGGGCCCTGCGCAGGGCGCTGGAGACGGCGTGGATGCCTTCCTCCTGGCCGATCACCCTTCGTCCGAGGCGCTCTTCCATGTGGATGAGCTTCTGGACGTCGCTTTCCATCATCCGGGCGACGGGAATTCCGGTCCAGTTGGCGACGACTTCCGCCACATCCTCGGCGTCCACCTCCTCCTTGAGCATCTTTCTTTCCTTCTGGATCGATTCGAGGCGGTTCTGCTCCTCCTCCAGGGCCCGGTTCAGCTCCACCAGTTTGCCATAGCGGATTTCCGCCGCCCTGGCGAGATTTCCTTCCCGCATGGCCGCCTGTTCTTCATTCTTGCGGCTCTCGAGATCGCTTTTGAGAGTCTGGATCTTCTTGATGACCTCCTTCTCCTCGGACCAGTGCATCTTCATGCCGTCCATGGCCTCGCGGAGCTCGGCCAGCTCCCGGTCGATCTTGTCCCGCCTTTCCAGGGAAGCGCCGTCCGTTTCGTTCTTCAGGGATTGGCGCTCGATTTCCAACTGGATGGCTTTTCTTTCCAGGACATCGATTTCGGCGGGCAGGCTGTCCAGTTCGATCCTCAATCGAGACGCCGCTTCGTCAATGAGGTCCACCGCCTTGTCGGGCAGAAAGCGGTCGCTGATGTACCGGTTCGAAAGGGTCGCCGCGGCGACGATAGCGGAGTCCTTGATCCGGACGCCGTGATGGATCTCGTAGCGCTCCTTCAGCCCCCGGAGAATGGCGATGGTGTCTTCCACGCTGGGCTCCCGCACGAGAATGGGCTGAAAGCGCCGCTCCAGGGCGGGGTCCTTCTCCATGTGCTTGCGGTACTCATTCAGGGTTGTCGCCCCGACACAGCGCAGCTCGCCCCTCGCAAGGGCCGGCTTGAGCATGTTGGAGGCGTCGACGGCGCCTTCCGCCGCCCCCGCGCCGACGACCGTGTGAATTTCGTCGATGAAGAGGATGATTTCCCCCTGGGCGCTGGTCACTTCCTTGAGGACGGCCTTGAGCCGGTCTTCAAATTCACCGCGATACTTGGCTCCCGCCACGAGGGCCCCGATATCGAGCCCGACGACCCGCTTGTTTTTCAGGGTCTCCGGAACGTCGCCATTGACGATCCGCTGCGCCAGCCCCTCGACAATGGCCGTCTTGCCGACGCCGGGTTCCCCGATCAGAACGGGGTTGTTCTTGGTCCTCCGGGAAAGGACCTGCAGAATCCTCCGGATTTCATCGTTCCGGCCGATGACGGGGTCAAAGGCCCCCTTGCGGGCCAGCTCGTTGAAGTCCTTGGCATAGCGCTTCAGGGCCTGGTATTTCTCCTCGGGATTGGGGTCCGTGATCCGCTGATTTCCGCGGATTTCCACGAGAACCTTGAAAATGTTGTCCCGCGTCACCCCGGCCGAGTTCAGAATCCGGGGCGCGTCGCCCTCCTTTTCATCGGCCAGGGCGACCAGCACATGCTCCGCGCTGACATACTCATCGTTGAGATGGGCGGCTTCCTCCATGGCCTTGTCCAGAACCCTGTTGAGCCTCGGAGTGAGGTAAGGCTGGACGGGCCCGGATATCCGGGGCAGCCGTTCAAGGGACTTTTTGAGATCCTGTTCGATCCGGGCCGGGTCCGCTCCCAGCTTTTTCAGAATATTGCCCACAATGCCTTCCGGCTGAGCAAGAAGGGCCAGCAGCAGATGCTCCGCATCAATGCCCTGGTGGCCGTGGTTTCCGGCCAGCCCCTGGGCCTCCTGCAGGCCTTCCTGCACCTTCAGCGTAAATTTGTCAAAACGCATCGTTCCTCCCTTACGCACGTTCCCGTTCCCCCGGGGGGGGAGTTCCGGCGGCGTATATGCAGAAATGGATTTGGAAATCAGTTATTGGAACCGTTCAATTTTCATTGGTAAATTAACCATGGGGGGCAGGTCTGTCAACCTCGCCGGACCCAAAAGATTCATCCTGGAAAAGGTCTTGACTATCAGGTTACAATAATTAGAATGCTGAAACAGGATCATGTCAAAGGAGGATGCCTTCATTTTGAAACTGCCCGCTGTCGCCGGTGCCCTTGAAGTCTACATGGCGGAGATCAACAAATTTCCGGTGCTGTCCGCGGAAGAGGAGTTCCGATACGCCATCGACTGGACGAAGAACGGGAATATGGAGGCCGCCGAAAAACTGGTGGTGTCCAACCTGCGATTTGTGGTGAAGATTGCCCATGAGTATCGCAATTATGGAGTGAAACTGGCGGACCTCATCCAGGAGGGGAATATCGGCCTGATGCATGCCATCAAGAAATTCGATCCCTACAAGGGCTATCGGCTGATTTCCTACGCGGTCTGGTGGATTCGGGCCTATATACAGAATTATATTATAAAAACGTGGAGCCTGGTTAAAATCGGGACGACCCAGGCCCAGAGGAAGCTCTTTTTCAAGCTGAATCAGACCAAAAAGGAACTGCAGGCGCTGTCCCTGAAAAACCCCGAGTTCAGCGAGATTGCGGACTCCCTCGGCGTCCGGGTCGATGAGGTTCAAGAGATGGATGTCCGCATGAGCAACCGGGATCTGTCCCTGGATATGGCCGTCAGCGAGGATGGGGGGGCGTCGCATATGGATTATCTCACCTATGCGGGCGAAGATCAGGAAACCGCCTTGATCCGAAAGGAAGAAACGGAGCTGGTGCAGAAGAACATTTCGGGGGCCCTTGCCGTTCTGAACGAGAAGGAAATGTACATCATCCAGCATCGGGTCATGGCCGATGACCCCAAGACCCTCCAGGAGATCGGCGATTTGTATCACATCACCCGGGAGAGGGCCCGGCAGATCGAAAAGCAGGCGCTGAAGAAGCTCCGCCTTGCCCTGCCCTATCTCGGGGAGGAGCGGAAGCTGCTGGAGGCGGGAAGTTAGGAAGCCAGGTCGTCGGACCGGGCCAGATTTTCGAAGGTGGTGTATTTTTCCATGAAGGCCAGCTTGACCGTTCCCGTGGGACCGTTTCGCTGCTTGCCGATGATGATTTCCGCAATGCCCTTTTCCGGGTTGTCTTCCGACTTGTTATAAACCTCATCCCGATAAATGAAGGCAATGACGTCCGCATCCTGTTCGATGGCCCCGGACTCGCGTAGATCCGCCATCTGGGGCCGGCGGTCGGAGCGGTCTTCCACCTTGCGGTTGAGCTGCGAGAGCGCCACAACGGGGACGCTGAGCTCTTTGGCGAGGGCCTTCAGGGAGCGGCTGATTTCTGAAATTTCCTGCTCCCTGGATTCCCTGGAGTTGCCGCTGCGCATCAGCTGCAGGTAATCCAGGAGGATCAGTCCCAGTCCCGATTCCGCCTTGAGCCGCCTTGACTTGGCCTTCATCTCCAGAACCGTGATCGCCGGAGTGTCATCGATGAAAATGAGCGCGTCGGCGAGCCGACCGGCGGCGTTGGCCAGCTTGGGCCAGTCCGTTTCGCCGAGAAAGCCCTTCCGCAGACGCTGGGAATCCACTTTGGCTTCGGAGGCAAGCATGCGAAGGGCCAACTGCTCCTTGGACATTTCCAGGGAAAAGATGGCCACGGGAACCGCCGCGTCCATGGCGGCATAGGAGGCGATGTTCAGGGCCAGGGCCGTTTTCCCCATGCTGGGGCGTCCGGCTATGATGATGAGATCCGAATTCTGCAGACCCGAGGTCATGTCGTCGATCCGTTCAAATCCCGTGGCTACCCCGGTGATCGAGGCTTTGCGTTCGTAAAGCTGCTCGATGGTCTTGAAGCTCTCTTTGATGATGTCCCGCATGGGCGAGAAGGCCGGCTTGATCTTGTGCTGGGAGATTTCGAAAATGGCCTGTTCCGCGGAATCGAGAACCTCTTCGACTTCGTTGCCCGAATCATAACTCTTGTTGAGGATTTCCGTCGCCGTTCCGATGAGCGACCGAAGAACGGACTTTTCCTTAACGATTCTTGCGTAGTAGACAATGTTCGCCGACGAGGGGACATTGTCCACGAGGGAGGCAAGGTAGGCCATGCCTCCCACGTTGTCCAGTTGATTCTTGTCCTTGAGGATGCTGCTCAGCGTGATGAGATCGCAGGGTTCGTTCCGATCGTAGAGATCGAGGATCGCGGAAAAGATCCGGCGATGGGCCTCGCTGTAGAAATCGGGGGCGTTCAGGATTTCCAGGACGCTGTGCAGGGACTCGTTGTTCAGCAGGATCCCCCCCAGGATGGACTGCTCCGCCTCCCGGTTCTGAGGGGGGATTCGATGGAGAGAAACGTCGATGTCGCTTGCTTTCATTGCCTGGCCCTGCACCTGCGGCGTCGCCTACGCCTGTTCCGGGATGACGTTCACCTTGATTTCGGCCGTGACGCCCGCGCCAAGCTTGACGACGATGGGGAACTCCCCGATGGCCTTGATGGGTTCGTCAAGGACGAGTGTTTTCCGGTCGATCGTGATGTCCTGGGCAAGCAGGGACTCTTCAATGTCCTTTGCCGTCACCGAACCGAACAGCTTGTCCTGCTCTCCCACGCGGCGGGAAATCGTGCAGGTGACGCCGGCAAGGCTGGCGGCCAGGCTTTCGTGGCGTTTCCTTTCCTTCTCGGCCTTGCGGACGATGTTCTGCTTGTCGTGATCCAAGGCCTTGATGTTCCGAACGTTCGCCTCTGCGGCCAATCCTTTGGGAATGAGGAAGTTGCGGGCGTATCCATCGGCAACTTTAATGATATCTCCCGCTTTTCCAAGCGTTTCGACAGTTTCTTTCAAAATGACTTTCATGAAGTTAACCCTCCTGTTAAAAAGAACGGCATTTACCGACGCGATCGATTCTCACGCCGTGGAACCGTCCATCTTTTTATTGAATTTTCTGAAGTCAATCCACAGGTCGAAAAGACCGACGGCAATGACCGGAAGAACCAGAGTCAGCTGAAAAATCAGCAATGCGTAAAATATGGACCTCAGGATGACGGGGATATTCCTCGTCTTAAAAAAATAACTGACAATCGCCAGCCCCTGAAGCAGGTAAACAAAAAGGCCAAGAAGCAGGAGGTTCAGCCCGGTGTAGAATACCCTGCCCTCGGGGATCAAAAGCATCCCCCCGCTTCCGATAATCAGCCAGACAAGTTTTTCCGGCGCTTTCCACCGCGTCAGGTCGCCGAAATCAGGAAAATGAACCCCCTGGCGGTGAAAGATGGCCCTGACGGCGATGGTATTGAGCCAGATGCAGAGGGCCAGGCTGATCAGGCTCAGAGAGGGAAGAATGTTTATAAACGTATGGGCGATCTTCGGTGCATTCTCCCGAAGCAGGTTGATCTGTTCGGCAGGCACACCCATCTCCGCGTAGAGTTTGACGTTTTCCAGGATGGTCCGGACAAGGTACGGCTCAGCCCAGCGCCAGGGCGGATTGCCTGTTCGCAACATCGAGTAGGCGATGAGCAGCAGAATCGGGATGATTACGATTCCAAGGGAAATCAGAACCGTCTGCTCGATCGAAAGCCTTCTTCCCAGGACCTCGCCGACCGTCACTCCCAGAAATCCGAGCAGGCAGAAAAGGGGAATGTATTCCCCATGACCCAGCGCGCCGAGGGCGGACAAAACGATGACGAAAGCGCCCAGAACGAGGAACAGCCCCAGCCGTCTGCCAAGTTTGGAATAATAAAAAATGATGGGCAGGGGCCCGAGAAAAAAGAGGAAGGATGCGGAGCTTGGAAACGCCGCCGCCAGGATGAACACCATGGACGAGACGGCGATGCCCGTCAGAAAATCCCGGATGACAATGACCTTCTCTTCTCCCTCGCTCTTTAACACAAGCCGCCACCCAATTGCCCCTCTGCGGAGATCCATCCAAAACGAAGGGCATTCCTCCGAAGAGAAGAAATGCCCTTCAAACGGATATCCTGATTACCTGCCTTCCGTGACGACAAAAGGCAGAAGGGCGATGGTCCGCGCCCTCTTGATGGCCTGGGTCAATTCCCTCTGATGCTTGGAGCAGTTTCCGGTAATCCGGCGGGGCATGATCTTTCCACGCTCCGTGACGTAGTCGTGAAGGAGATCCGGTCGTTTGTAATCGATCTTGATTGTTGAATCCGAACAGAATTTACAGTATTTCCGGCGGTGAAAAAACTTCTTCCGCGGTCCTGACGGTCTGGGGCGCCTTTCATATGCGGCCATGAGATATGCCTCCTTTAATTCTCTTCTGCGGTAGCTGGTGATTCAGGGGTTCCGGCAGGCTCACCGGCTTCCGCCGATGGAGCGCTGATGGGTGCTTCCGGTGCGGGCTCCGCGGAAGTTGCGGCCTTTTCTTCGGCTGGTTCCTTCTTCGTGAGAGCTTCAATTTCCTGCATGATCTTTTCGAGCGTTGTCTCCGCATCCGTCATGACCGTCATAAATTTCAGGACATGGTCATCGATCTTGAGAATCCGTTCGAGCTCCGCCACCACATCGCTCGTTGCGGCGAAATCATAGAGCACATAAGCTCCCCTCGACTGCTTCCGGATGTCATACGCCAGCTTTCTTACTCCCCATCGGTCCACCTTGACGACGGCGCCTTTCCGATCGGTGATGATGGAGGCGTAGCGGTCGATCAGGCCTGTCAGGTCGTCTTCAGGAAGATTGGCCTGGGCGATGACGACTGTTTCATATCTTCTCAATTTTTTTCCTCCTCTCGGCTCTAAAATCCGGACACCGGGGTCCGGATAAGGAGTCCTTCAACTAGAAATTAGAATAACATCGCCTTCTATATCATGGCTGATCATAAATCAAGCGATTTATCGATGACGGGGGCCTTGCGTCTCCGGCCCTGTCTTCTTTCCGGCCTTGCGCTTCTGGGTCAATTCCGTTGGGGATTCAGGAAGACTGTGCACGCGGGGGAGATTGATCCTGTAGATCATGGCGACCAGCCGCAGGCCCGTGGCGACCAGTATGGAGGAGAAGAGCTGCAGCGTTTCGCCCAGGCCGGCCAGTCCGGCGGCAAGGAAGCAGAGCCCCCCGCAGAGGGCCGCCGTCGCATAAAAATCGACTCGGATCACCGCCGGGATCTCGCTGACGAGGATATCGCGGATGACGCCTCCCCCCGTGGCTGTCAGAACGGACATCATTACGATGCCCAGCGGGCCGAGATGAAACTCGGCCGCCTTGGCGGCTCCGATGGCCGAGAAGACACCCAGCCCCACGGCGTCCGCCGCCATGACCAGGTCCCAGCGGCGCGCGATCTTCGGCGCGGCCAGAAAGACGAGAAGCCCGCCGAGGAGGCAGACGAAGAGGTAGGTTTCATCGCGGAAGGCCGCCGGCGGAACAGACCCGATGAGGATATCCCGGAGAATTCCCCCACCGACCCCGGTGGCCACGGCGAGCACCAGGACCCCAAGGAAATCCAGCTCGTATTTGACGGCCCGGAAGGCACCGGAAACGGCGAAAACGAGGGTGCCAAGAATGTCGAGAAGATACGTCAAGGCCATTGTTCTTCCTGAAATCTCGTGAGTAATTTCACACCGGTCACCCATAGTATGTGTTGACCTGTTTGTCAATTGAGAAGGGACTCGCTGCCCCGGTTCATCCTCTGTCCAGCCCGGTGCGCGGGCTCATTTTTCCGAAGCGCGGGACACGAAATCTCTCCATTGATTTGCCGCGGGAGAAGGGATAGAATGCGCGCCGACGCTGCACAGATAGAATCCATGTCAAGGAGGTTTGAAAACAGTCATGAAAAGAATGTTTCCGGGGATGTTGCTTCTGGCGGTGCTGACCGTCCTGCCCCTTTCCGCGAAGGCCGGTGTCGATGTGGGGGTCCATATCGGCATTCCACTGCCCCCGCCCATCGTATTTTCCGTTCCGCCGGTCACGATCGTGATTCCGGAAACGTATATCTATGCCGTTCCGGATGTGCCCCATGACCTCTTTTTTTACGGAGGCTTCTGGTGGCGGCCCTGGGAGGGCAGGTGGTACCGTTCGCCCCGCTATGACAAGGGCTGGGCTTACTATCAGGGTGTCCCCGCTTTTTACAGGCACGTCCCCCCGGCCTGGAGAGAGGATTATCGGAATCGGCGCTGGAAAGGGCATCCCTGGAACAGGCACAGAGTTCCCGCCTCTCAGCTTCCCCGGAACTGGAGAGGATGGGAGCGGGATAAGCACTGGGAAAAGCAGCAGCATTGGGGCGTCCCGGCTATGAAAACCCCGAGGGGAGCGCCGCCGCCGCATCGCTCGGTCCAGCCGCCCGCACGGCCCGAACATCCGGACATGCGCGGACCGAAGCCCCGTCCGGAACCCCGGGCGATGAACAGGCCGCCCCACGAGCGGAAACCTCATGGAAGCGAGAGATGGGGCTACGGCCACCAAGGGGAGAAGCATGGGAATGGAAAAGGCGAAGGAGGTAAAGGGCACGGGCGTGGACACGGAAACGGCGACAGATAGCCGGCAGCTCCGCTCGCTCCCCGTCATTCGTGTCGTTGATTTATGGAAAATTTATGAAAACGGAGCCGCCGGCTCCGCGGCGCTGCGCGGCACAAGCCTGGAAATAGCCCGGGGCGAGGTCCTGGTGCTTCTGGGAAAAAGCGGCTCGGGCAAGACGACGCTGCTCAATCTTCTGGCCGGGCTCGACCGGCCGAGCCGCGGCACGATCGAAATCGAGGGGAAGAACCTGCAGGCCCTGGGAGACAAAGGCTGCACCCAGCTGCGCCGGACGCGCCTCGGGTTCATCTTCCAGTTCTTCAACCTCATCCCCACGTTGACGGCCTTTGAAAACGTCTACCTCGCTCTCGAACTGGCGGGAAAGCCGTCGCCGGGACCTGCCTACGAGGCCCTGGAGCGCGTCGGACTCCAGGGCAAGGAACAGCGCTACCCGGGCGAGCTGTCCGGCGGCGAGCAGCAGCGGGTCGCCGTCGCCCGGGCCATCGTCAAGGAGCCTGCCCTGATCCTGGCCGATGAGCCGACGGGCAACCTCGATACCGCCACCGGGCTGCAGATTCTCGAACTTCTTTCGTCGCGATGCCGGGAGTCCGGGATGTCGCTTCTCATGGTGACTCACACCCCCATGGCCCGCCGGTTTGCCGATCGCGTTCTACGCATGGTTGACGGCCAAATCCATCCCGAGGGCGCCTGCGAAGGGGAGGCCGACTAGCCCGGTGCCCCCGGGCAGGGCGTTGGCCCGGCGGGAAGCGGGAAATATCCACAAAGAGGCCCGTTCATGGGAACCGTTACCAAGGCGTTTTTGAGATACCTTCTTCGGAGGCGGAGCCTGACGCTCCTTCAGCTGATGGGAATCGCCTTCGGCGTGGCGGCCTGCCTGGGAATGGGGCTTTCCGCAATGTCCGCACTGGCGAGTTTCACCGGGGCCATTGAATTTCTCCAGGGGAAATCGACCCACCGCATCGAGCGGGATGCGGGACCCATGGACGAAGCGATCCTGAGGGATCTGATGCGCGATCCCTCCGTGCAGTCCTTCTCACCGGTCATCGACCGCCGCCTCCGCCTGGAAAAGGGCAGCCAGATCCGGATCCTGGGCGTTGATCCCTTTCTGGATCTGGCCATCCGCCCCGAGCTGGCCCGCGCGTCCTTTGCCGGGGACCGCCTTGCCTTCATTCTTGACGAAAAGGCGGTTCTCATGGAAGCCGGCCTGGCCCGGGAACTGAACCTCGCGGCGGGCGGCAGAATCAAGACCTCCCGCGGGGAGCTGACCGTCCTGGGAACCTTTCCCAACCCTTCCGGAGAGCCCCTCCTGCTCATGGATATCGCCCACGCCCAGGAGCTCTTCAAGATGCCCGGACTCATCGACTCCGTCGATCTCGTCCTGGCGGAGGAGCAGGTCTTTATAAGCCGCTGGGATGAGGGCTTCCGGATCAGGTCAAACCGGCAGAGCCGGGAAACCTTCGGCGCGATGCTGGGGGCCTTCCGGTTGAATCTTGAAGCCCTGTCCCTGATGGCGCTCTTTGTCGCCGTTTTTCTCATCTACAACACGGCCATGTTTGCCGTCGTCAGCCGCAGGCGGGATGCCGGGGTGCTGCGAAGCCTGGGAGCAAGCCGCAAAGAGGTGGTTGCGGCCTTTCTGGCGGAAATCCTCATCCTCGGGGGCATCGGGGGCGCACTGGGAAGCCTCCTGGGGTATCTCCTGAGCCGCTTCCTCATCGAGATCCTCGGCGGAACGATCACCAACCTCTACTTCTTTCTTCGCCCCGTCCCCATGGCCTGGTCCTTCTGGATGCCCGCCGCCGGGGTGATCGTCGGCATCGGGGCGAGCCTCCTGGGAAGCCTTTTTCCGCTCATCGAGCTGTCGCGCACAGACCCCGTCAAAGCGCTTTCAGGGCGGTCCGTAAGCCACCAGTGGGGAAGGATGTCGAAGAGGGCCGCCGCTGCCGGCCTCCTGATTCTGCTGATCAGCGCCGCCGTTCTGCTCGTTCCGTCGCGCTCCATTTACGCCGCCTTCGGGGCCGTTTTCGGAATCCTCTTCGCGCTGAGCCTTCTTTCCGGATTTGCCGTGATGCTCTTTTCCCCTTTGATGGCAGGTTTTCTCAAGTTCCTGGGAGGGCTGCCGGGGAAGATCGCCGCCGGAAACATCCGCCGGAACCTGGGGCGGACCGCCGTCGCCATCGCAGCCTTCATGGTCGCCCTTTCCATGTCCCTGGGGCTGTCCCTCATGATCGGAAGCTTCCGCGAATCGCTCCTGTGGTGGATGGACCGGCAGTTCCGCGGCGATCTCTACATTTCCACCGCGTCGGAGCGGGAGGTCCCGGAAGGCCTCTACCACGAACTGAAAACGATTCCCGGCGTTGATGTGGATGCCTATCGGAAGGTGCAGCTCAGCTACCGGAACAGGCCCATGTTCGCGGCCTCCGTTTCCGCCCCCGTGCTGCAGCGGCATGCCCGGTTCGCCTGGCTGGGCGGGGGAGGCGATGAGCACTGGGAGGCGGTAAAGCGTGGCGATGTGATCATTTCGGAAAGCTTCGCCCGGAACTTCAGCGTGAAGGCCGGGGACACGATTCTCCTCGACACGCGGCAGGGGCCCGCCCGGCTGCGTGTGGAAGCCGTATTCTACGACTACTCCACGGAGCACGGACTCGTCATGATGGACCGGAACACCTACCTGCGCCTCTTTGACGACCGAACCATCAACAGCGTGGCGGTTTTCCTGGATCCCGGAGACCCAAAGCGGACGGAAACTCTCGATCTGATCCGGCACAAGGCCCTGCGGCATGATCTGCCCGTCTACACCCGGGAGCAGTTTTTCGGAAACATCCTGGCCATCTTCGACAGCACCTTCGCGATCACCCGTTCCATGAGGGTCATGGCCATCATCATCGCCTTTTTCGGAATTGCCGGCGCCCTCACGACCCTTTTTCTCGAACGCCGGAGCGAGTTCGGCATTCTCCGGGCCCTGGGCTTCTCGACGGGCCAGGTCTCCCTTCTGACCCTTCTGGAGGCTTTCGGGATGGGGCTGCTGAGCTTTTTGTTCAGCATCGGCTGCGGGACGCTCTTCGCCGTCATCCTGATCCGGGTGATCAACCTGCGCAGCTTCAACTGGACGATCTTTTTCCATCCCCACCTTTCCCCCTACCTGATCGTCGCCTTGACGGCGTTTCTGGCCAGCCTGGGCGCGGCGCTTTATCCCATCTGGATGGTCCTGCGGACCTATCCGCAGATGCAGATCCGCGATGATTAAGGGATGTGGAAGGCGTCCGGGGATTTTCGGAGATGGACGGAAAGGAAACGGAAGGGTTGTGATGAAACGGCGTACGAAGGGAATCTTGAGCGCGCTGATCGTGCTCGCAGTGATGCTTTCCTGCCTGCCTGCCCGGGCCGGGGACGCCTGGGAACAGGCGATCGGCCCCCGGGAGTGGAGGTTCCCCCGGGATCACGGCGATCACCGGCAGTTCAAGACGGAGTGGTGGTATTTCACGGGCAATCTGGTCGATGACGCCGGGAACCGCTACGGATACCAGTTGACCTTTTTCAGGCACGGCATTCGACAGGCCGTCCCTCCACCCCGCAATTCCTGGTCTCTTCGCGACGTCTATCCCGCTCATTTCGCCGTCACGGATTCAACCCGGTCGAAATTCTTCTTTACAGACCGCATCAGCCGCTCGGGTCCCGGCCTGGCCGGTTCGGAAGAGGGCAGGATGAACGTCTGGAACCTGAACTGGTTCGCCCGGATGGGGCGGGAGGAGATCCGGATCCGGGCCCGCCATGGTCAGACGGAGCTGGATCTGACCCTGAAGCCCGGAAAACCGCCCGTTCTGCACGGCCAGAACGGCCTGAGCCGGAAAGGCCCGCGGCCCGGACAGGCCTCCTATTACTATTCCTTTACGGACCTGAAAACGGCCGGCCGGTTGAAAACAGCCGAAACGGGCAGGGCCGTCGAGGTCCGCGGGACGAGCTGGTTCGACCATGAATTCGGCTCGAACACCCTGGCGAAAGATCAAACCGGCTGGGACTGGTTCTCCCTGCATTTTTCCGACGGCCGAGAGCTCATGATTTACCTTCTCAGAAAGCGGGATGGAACCCTGGAGAAGGAATCTTCGGGAACTCTGGTGGAAGCGGATGGAACATATCGCCATCTCGGGCTTTCGGAGATTGCGGTGAACGTCCTGGGGACCTGGCACAGCAGGAAAACAGGGGGCCGCTACCCGAGCGGCTGGCAGATCGATGTCCCCGCCGCCGGCCTCTCCTTCCGGCTGGCCCCCTCCCTCCAGGATCAGGAACTGACGACGGAGGGATCGACCGGCATCAATTATTACGAAGGGGCCGTGGAGGGCAGGGGAGTTTCGAAGAAACAGGCGGTCACCTGCGAAGGCTACATCGAAATGACCGGATACGCGGGAAGCATCGGCGGCCTTTTTTAGCGGCACAACGGGAGATTTAACTCATCGGGATGTTTTTCATTTGCAAATATCTCGGTTGGGAGAGATAGTAACAGAGCGATATGTAGACCAGGATCAAAGCATTGCACTGCGAAGATGGGCAAAGGGGCCGCGCAGGGGATCGTCTGTGCCGGCAGCCGCACCATTGCTGACCCGGCCCGGGCCGATGCGCGAAGCGTTCAGAGGTTGGTGTTCAAACGGCGCTGTTTCAGGAATCGCCTGGACCAGAGAAATCAGGAATTCGTGAGGAGGGAAGATATGAGACGCAGATGGTTGATCGCTTTCGTCATGATTGCTTTTGTTTCTTTAACCGGCTGCGAGACGCTGCCCACCGTGTCGGACGAGCACAAGGGGGCGGCGACGGGTGCGGGAATCGGCGCAGCCACGGGAGCCGTCCTGGGCGCGGTTGTGGGCAAGGACGCCAAGGGGGCCGTGATCGGCGGCCTTGTCGGGGCACTGGTGGGGGGCGTTATCGGCCACTACTATTATGACCAGAGGCGCAGCGAAAATGACACGGCCAAGAAATACGGCTACGATGCCAGCCAGGGGACCCTGCTGAAAATTGAAGACGCCACGGCGACTCCCCGGATCGCCGAACCGGGCGGTACGGTGGAACTCAAGATGACCTATGCCTTTCTGAGCGATCAAAAGGACGTTCAGCATGAAGTCGTCGAAAAGAGGGAGATCCGGCTCGGAGGTGAACTTGTCGGGAATCCCGAGGTAACGATGCAGAGAAGCGGCGGCACCTTCACGTCAAGCGTTCCCTTGACGTTGCCGGAGACGGCGAAAAAGGGGCTCTATATCGTTACCTTCAAGGTCAAATCCGGCAAGGTCTCCGACGAAATGCAGACCTCCTTTACCGTCAGATAAGGAAGAACACCGTGAAGGTGGAAATGGCCCGCTTCCGGGCCTTTTCCACCCTTGCGGATTTCCGAAAACCCCGCCGCCCTTTCCTTCCCCTCTAAATTTTCAATAAATGCAATATTCCTCGTCGGGATCGCTGTAGACGCCTTGGCCGATAATCTCCACCGTTCCCGCGCATTTCCGGCAGAGGGGGAAATACTTGACGCCGTCCTCCTCCGGAACGATCACCTGTTCAACCCTTTCCTTCATAGCGGCGAAAACTCCGCCTTTTGCATCCACCTCAAAAATCGACTTCTGGACGCGAACCCCGTAATCTTTCAGGATGCGGGCCACCTGGGAGATGCGTTTCGGATCGGCGATGTCATAGGCCACAATCATGTTCATGCGTTTTGTCCCGGTCAAATAATGGTGTATTCAAGCTGTGTTACTTTTAATCCGAGCCCCGAAAGAATCACTTTGTTGATGCAGCGGCTGCAGATCTTGTAGATCCTGACGGAATCCGTGGCGATATCGAGATGGTCCCGGCAATAAAGCCGGATTTTCCGGATGCCTGCCTCATCAATATCACATTCAAAGACAGACTTCTGGGTGTTGAGGCCGAATTCTTTGAGAAAACGATGCAGGGCGGTCAGCCGTTTCGGTTCAGTGATATCGTAAGTAATCAAAACGATCATTTCAACAGTACCGGCTGATAGACTTCCGCCTCACCTTCAATAACCCTACGGCAGTGGTTTGCCTGATAAAGAAGGGCTTCACCGTAAGTGAGCTGCCTTTCCGCGGGCGGATAGTGAAAAGAGGTGGTCAGCTTCTGCTCGAAGGCTTCAATGACTCTCTTGAAGGCCGCCTCACGGAGCTTGACAGGATACCTGCCCGTCGAG
>NZ_JAXGNC010000017.1:0-52001 GCF_040768185.1 Syntrophus sp. (in: bacteria)
ATTCTGATGGGGGGCGGGGTCGCCGCAGGCCGCCGCACCGGCCCGACACTCCTGTCATCCAAACCCTGCAAAGCCAGGCATTCCTGTCCGCGGAGGGATCGAAAAAAAACCAAAAAGTGAACGGATGGAGTTGACCCCTTGAAGGGGGCCGTTAGCGCCTTGCTACGCGAGCGTCAAAAAATATTCATGAGGTTGTCCGGATAGAGGGTTGTAATAGGGATGTATCGACTCTGCCAGTTTTATGCTGGTATATGTTCCGTAATCGATCCGTATTGAGTTTGTCTTAAATTGTGGCACTATTACAGCGCTTTGGCGATTCGGCCGGCGGAGTTCCAGGAAAAGCCGTCTTTGATCTGATCCTGGCCGCGTGACCCCTTGTCCGAATCCGAATGCTGAAAGGAAAAGGGGGCTTTCTTCTTAGAGAGAATCCATTTTTTTGCCGCCTGGAAAGATGCTTCAACGAAGCATGACATGCCGGACGGACTGTAAGGGAAGAGCTATGAATTACCAACAATACCTGAAAACATTGATCGGCAGGAGAGGGACACTGGACTTTCCGGAAAAGGGCTCCTGTGGTGTGCTTGAAAACAGTTCCTATTACAAGCTCCGCTTCAACGAATCAAACCTTTCCCATCGGAATGCCCATCTCATCGATGTTCAGGATGACTTTGTCGTCATCCAGCACGATGTCCATGGGGCGATGAAAATACCCCTCTCGTTTTTCTGGTAAATGAGTCAGGACCGGCGACGGTGGCTTCAGGAAAGGCCCATCGTTCCGGCGGCCGTCGTCAGAACGTCAGGGGATCACCCAGGAGGCGTCCATCCGGCTTTCTTTCCACGAGAATTTTGCCCGGATATGGCCGGTCAATTTCAGCAGCAGCCAGTCCATTTCATCAAACCGGCAGACAATGGCGGCAAAGTTTTTCCGGGCTTCGGGAATATCAAATAATTTTGGCGCCTTTTCCAGGAGAAAACCCGGAAGACCCGAACTCGGATTCTCCGTGGGCGACCCCGGCGGAATTTCTGCGCAGTAGTTGATGCGGTGATGCAGGCGCACCTGGTCCCACTGCGCTTCCGCCACCTCGTCATCGGTGTGGACCGAAGCGGTTCCTGAAATGCGCAGCTGCAGCCATTTTTCATGATGATAGAACAGCCAGCTCACATTGGGATTGTCCCGGATCTGCGGGACCTTTGAACCCCGGGCATCGCAGTGACAGACCAAGGCCCGGTCCCTTTCTGAAAACTCCCTCAGGATCACGATCCGCACCTGGGGCCTGCGGCCATCCATGGTGGTCAGGATGGCCTGGTGAAAGGGGTCCCTGAAGTTTTGGACGCCGTTATGGAGTTGTCTCCAGCTTGATTCGAGAACTTCATCCAGTGTTGAAATCGTTTCTTTTTTCCCAAATACCATAGACATTCCCGCAGGCCGTGCAGACAGCTTGTCAGCTTCTGGGCACGCCTTCCCTGAAAAGAAGTTACAGCCAACAAATTATTCCCTTTCATATCACAATCTTCAGGAAATACATATCATGATCGGCAAGAGCCTGATGTTCCGTGACTTTACAGGGAAGAAGGCCTGAAAGGACGGTGGAAATCACGGCGGGAGGCGTGCAGGACCTGATCTCGTTTACTGCGGCGAAAGGAGGAGGACGCGCGTATTCGTGGACTGGTCGAGGCAGGCCGCTTCTTCTCCATGCCAATGAGAAGGCGGTAAAATCCGGGGCGCTCCAATTAAATCTTGACGGTGCTTTTCGTATGGCCTATTTTTCCCCATATTTTCTTCCCATGCCGTGTGCGGAAAGGTCGTTCTTCATGAAAAAGCGCTTTGCCTGTCTGGCCGCTGCCACCCTCGTGATATCGTTTTTTCTGATCACCGCCTGTTCGGAAAGTTCCCGGGATGCCGCTCCGGAAAAAACAAGCCGGGACAGACAGATTCCTGTCACCGCCGCCAAGGCGGTACTCAAAGAAATTCCGATAGAAATCAAAACGTTCGGGAATGTTCAGGCCCGTTCGAGTATCCAGATCAAGTCGGAGGTTGACGGCATTCTCGCCAAAGTGCACTTCAGCAAGGGGCAGACGATCCGGAGGGGAGATCTCCTCTTTACCATCGATTCCCGATCCTACCAGGCGGAGCTGGATCGGGCCAGGGCCAACCTCCTCAGGGATCGGGCCATGGAAGAACATGCCCTCCTCACGGCGGCACGTTTTCGAGAGCTCTTCAAGAGGGAATTGATTTCCCGCAGCGACAACGACAAGGCCCAGGCGGAAGCGGCCGCCCTGACGGCAACGGTTCGAGCCGACCGGGCGGCGGAAGCCACGGCGAGGCTCCAGGTCGGACGCTGTTCCATCTACAGTCCGATCACCGGGCGGGCCGGAGACCTTCTCACCGCGGAAGGGTCTTTGATCAGGGCCAGGGAGGCCACCATGGTGACGATCAACCAGATCCGGCCCATCGAGGTTTTTTTCAGCGTCCCCCAGGCCGATCTGCCCGCGATCCGCAGTGCGATGGCCGGAGGAATCCTGAGAGTCAGGGCAGGATTGCCGGGGGACAGCAGGCCTCCGGAGGAGGGCGACCTCTTTTTTATCGACAATTCGATCAATCAAGGAACCGGAACGGTGCGTCTTGCCGGGGTGTTCCGCAACGACCGGGAGGTGCTCTGGCCGGGCCAGTACGTCACCGTGACCCTGGTGCTCGGGATCCGGAAGGACGCCCTGGTCGTGCCGGCGGAGTCGGTTCAGGCGGGTCAGGATGGCAAATTTGTCTTTGTCGTCAAAGAGGACCAGACGGTTGAACTCAGGCCGGTTGCCGTCCAGATGGCCACCGGGGTTGAGGCGGTCATCGACAGGGGTCTGGGGGCCGGCGAGCGTGTTGTAACCGACGGCCACCTGGAACTCGTCCCGGGCGCCCGGGTCGAGATCAGGGCTGCCGCCGATAAAGAGCCCGCAAAAACGCCGGGGGAGCGTCCGTGAATCTTTCGGAGCCCTTCATCCGGCGCCCTGTCATGACGATGCTGTGCATGCTGAGCATCGTCCTTGCCGGTCTGATCGGTTATCGCCTCCTGCCGGTGAGCGATCTGCCCGCGGTGGACTTTCCCACGATCAGCGTTTCCGCCTCCCTGCCCGGTGCAAATCCGGAAACCATGGCCTCAACAGTGGCGACCCCTCTTGAAAAGGAATTCACGACCATTGCCGGCCTCGACTCCATGATCTCCACCAGCTCTCAGGGGTCGACCCGCATCACCCTGCAATTTGACCTGAATCGCAATATCGATGCGGCGGCCCAGGATGTGCAGTCCGCCATCTCGCGCGCCAGCCGTCGTCTACCTGAGGATCTGCCGACCCCGCCGTCCTTCCGAAAGGTCAATCCCGCCGACCAGCCGATTCTGTACCTGGCCCTGACCAGCCCAACCCTTCCAATGTATCTGCTCAACGAGTACGGGGAGACGCAGCTTGCGCAGCAGATATCGAGGGTGACCGGCGTGGCGCAGGTGTCCGTCTACGGCTCGCAGAAGTACGCCGTCCGCATCGAGCTGGACCCCCATGCCCTGGCCTCCCGCGGCATCGGCATCGACGAGGTGTCCTCGGTTATCGGTCATTACAACGTCAACAATCCCCTGGGTACCCTCACCGGCGCGCAGACCCTGGCCACGCTGCAGTCTGAAAACCAGCTGATGAAGGCCGGCCTGTACCTGCCTCTCGTCGTGGCCTACCGCGACGGCCAGCCCGTGCGCCTTCAGGAGCTGGGGAACGTTCGGGACAGCGTTGAAAATGACAGGGTGGCGGCATGGTTCGCCACGCCGACAACCCGCAGCCGCGCCATCATCCTGGCCATTCAGCGGCAGCCCGGAACCAACACGATCCAGGTCGCCGACGCCATCAAGGCCCTGCTGCCCGCCTTCCGCGAAAAGCTGCCGGCATCCGTATCCCTGGTCGTCCTGCGCGACAGCAGCATTCCCATCAAGGACTCGGCAAGGGATGTGCAGTTCACCCTGTATCTGACCCTGGTCCTCGTCGTCCTGGTCATCTTTCTCTTCCTTCGCAATCTGTCCGCAACGGTCATTCCGAGCTTGACCCTTCCCGTCTCCCTTATCGGAACCTTTGCCGTCATGTACCTTCTGGATTACAGCATCGACAACCTGTCCCTCATGGCCCTGACCCTGTCTGTGGGGTTCGTCGTCGATGACGCCATCGTCATGCTGGAAAATATCATGAGGCATATCGAGATGGGAAAACCGCGGATGCAGGCGGCCCTGGAAGGGGCCCGGGAAATCGGCTTCACCATCGTATCCATGACCCTCTCGCTGGCCGCCGTGTTCATCCCCGTCCTCTTCATGGGGGGCATCGTGGGACGCCTCTTCCGGGAGTTTTCCGTTACCATTGCCGTGGCCGTTCTGATCAGCGGCTTCGTCTCCCTGAGCCTGACCCCCATGCTCGCCAGCCGGTTCATCCGCGCCCCGGGGAGAGAACGGCATGGGCGGGTCTACCTCATGGTGGAGTCGGGGTTTGATGCGATGCTCAGCTTTTACCGCAGCACCCTGCTTTGGGTCCTTTCCCGCGAGCGCGCAACCCTGATCTTTTCCGCCGCCCTTCTTGCCGCAACGGTCTTCCTGTTTTACGCCATTCCCAAGGGCTTCATCCCCTCGGAAGACCGGGACCAGATCTCGATCAGGACGGAGGCGGCAGAGAACATCTCCTTCGATTCCATGGTTCAGCATCAGCTGGCTCTGCTCGATATCGTGCAGAAGGACCCCAACGTCGACCGCTTCATGTGCAGCGTGGCCTCAGGAGGCGGCCAGAGCGCCACGAATACCGGGAGCATGTTCATCGTCCTCAAGCCCCGCCGTGAAAGGGAACTCAGTGCGGATCAGGTGATCGACAGGCTCCGGCCAAAGCTCGCCTCCGTTCCGGGCATCAGGGCCTTTCCGACCAATCCGCCCCCGATCAACATCGGCGGACGTGTGACCAAAAGTCTCTATCAGGTGACATTCCAGGGGATTGAAACGAAGGAGCTGTTCCGCTACGGCGCTGAAATGGAGGATCGGATGCGCCGGATGGAGGAACTGCAGGATGTGAGCAGCGACCTGCAGCTGAAGAATCCCGAGGTGCACATCGATATCGACCGCGATCAGGCGTTCATCCTGAACGTCACGCCGATGCAGATTGAAAACGCCCTTTACAGCGCCTACGGGTCGCGCCAGATTTCGACGATCTACACCCCGAACAACGATTATCAGGTCATCATGGAACTGCTGCCTCAGTACCGGACCGATCCTTCCGTGCTGTCCATGCTTCATGTCCGGTCTTCCACCGGGCAGCTGGTCCCCCTGAGGGCGATCACGACGCTGCGGGAGGATATCGGCCCGCTGACCATCAGCCATTCCGGACAGCTGCCCTCGGTGACCATTTCGTTCAACCTCAAGCCCGGCTATTCGCTCGGCCAGGCGGTGGAGAGGATCCAGGCCATGACGGCCGCCTCCATGCCCTCCGGGATGACGTTCGAATTTCAGGGAACCGCGAAGGCCTTCCAGTCATCCCTTGCCAGGATGGGGATTCTGTTGATTCTGGCCATCGTGGTGATTTACATCATTCTGGGGATCCTCTATGAAAGTTTCTATCATCCCGTCACCATCCTCTCCGCCCTGCCTTTCGCCGGTTTCGGGGCGCTGCTGGCCCTTATGGCCTTCCGCCATGACCTTTCCATCTATGCCTTCGTGGGCATAGTCATGCTGGTCGGCCTCGTGAAGAAGAACGGAATCATGATGGTGGACTTCGCCATCGAGGCGCAGCGCAGACAGGGGAAAAATCCGCATGACGCCGTCTACGAGGCCTGCCTCGTCCGTTTCCGCCCGATCATGATGACGACGATGGCCGCCCTCATGGCCGGGCTGCCCATCGCCCTGGGATACGGCGCAGGGGCCGAATCCCGGCGCCCCCTGGGGCTGGCCGTCGTCGGCGGCCTGCTCTTTTCGCAGACGCTGACCCTGTATGTGACGCCGGTGTTCTATGTAGCGATGGAAAAATTGCGGAGCCGGATCGCCAGCGGCCATCGGAAACAAGACTCCGCGACGGGGGCGGAGCCCTGATCGATCAAGACATCCACAAAAAAACGAACGCCGGAATGCATCCCATTGGCTGAACGAAAAGGACCCTGCCGCAGGAGAAGAGATCCTGGTGGCGTCTCCGGGTTCCGTCCGCATAGTGTAACTCCGCGGGCGTTGCACATGGCTGCGCTGCGCTGTGATGGTGAAAGGCGGAAATAATCCGGAAATCCGGAACCGTCAGAGTTCCTCAAGGTGATATGCAGCAAGATGCCGCCGGCTGTTGCCGCCGTATTTTTTTTTGACACTCGCCGCTGGGGCTTATATACTTTTCCTGCGTGGCGAGGCACGTTTTTATCGGTACTGAGAAAATGGTGCGGGGAACGCCAGGGGGTCAACAGGTGGGGAGGGAGAAAATGCAGGAGAAGAAAGGAAAAGGCTTTTTGCTGGGAGGGCCCGCCGGAACCGGGGCGAACGGCCCGCAGGAGGGCGACATCAGGCTGCGCGACGAGAGGGGAAACTGGCATGTCGTTCAGGGCATTCCCCTGTATCCGCCACTCTATACCGATCGCTCCGCGACGATAGCCGTCATCGATTCCGGGATCCTGGCCGATCATCCGCAGATCAGGGGACTGATTGCCGAGCAGGAGGATTTTACCGGGGAGGGTCCGGAAGACAGGATCGGACACGGCACGATTGTGGCCATTCTGACACTGCAGGCCCGGAGTGCAGCGCCTCCGGAATTCCAGAACCTGCCCTCTCCGAGGATTCTTGTGGCGAAGGTGGCGGATGCCGACGGCACGGTAGACAAGCACGCCGTGATTTCAGCAATCGACTGGGCCGCCTCCCGTGGAGCCGTAGTCGTCAATCTCAGCCTGGGGTTTATCGAAGGGACGGACGATTACAGCGATCTGTGTTCCGCCATCACGAAGCATCCCGAAGTGCTCTTTGTGGCGGCTGCCGGCAACTACGGACCGGATGTCAGGGTGTATCCCGCGGCATGCGCCCAGGATGGGGCGGCCAATATAATCTCTGTGGGAACGACGGACGATTGGTCCGGGAAAGGCGACATCCAGGCTCCGGGAACGGTCACCCTGAAGCCTCTTGAACCGTAAGGCTGTCGAGGCAGCACTGAAGCAGATCCACAGAAGGAGGTTCTGATATGGAGAGGGCCGCCGTTCTTATCGGTGTCAGCAAAACGGGCAATCTGCCCGAGCTCCAGGCGGTAACGCCGAGCGTCCAGCGCATGACGGACTGGGCGCGCAGGCAGGGAATCGATGAAGGGCACCTGCAGGTCCTGACGGACGAGAAGAATCCCGTAACCGTTGAGCAGGTCCATTCGGCGATCACTGCCCTTGTCGACCGGGCCTCGGTGGAGCAGCTTATCGTCTATTTTTCCGGACACGGAATCAACATCGACAGCGAATTCTGGCTTCTTTCCGGTGCTCCGAAAAACGTCAACGAGGCCGTCAACGTCGAGGGAAGCGTGCGCCTTGCCCGGTATTGCGGCATCAGCCATGTCGTCCTGATATCCGATGCCTGCAGGAGTGCCGCGGAAGGCCTCCTGGCCCTGCAGATCAAGGGCGGCGAAGTGTTTCCCAACGAGCCCGTCAGCGGGACGGAGAAGCCTGTTGACATCCTCTTTTCGTGCGCCCGCGGGAAACCCTCCCTGGAAATTGTCGATCCGGCCGCGGCGGCGGCTGAAGCGGCCAAGCGCTATTCGGCGCTGTACACGGAGGTGCTGCTGGACTACCTTACCGGGCGGCACCAGGAGACCCTGCATCCCGTTGAAGAGGACGGCAGGGTCGTCGCAGAACTCCGCCTGGGAGAGCTGGCAGACTGCCTCAAGAGGGACGTGCCGGCCCGACTGGCTGCCATGAAGATCGACCCGAAGCTCAACCAGCTACCGGACGACCGGATCAGCCGCCATACGGAGGATGCATGGATCGCGCGCATGCCCTTCAAGGGCAGGCTTCTCTCCCGGACCTTTTCCCCCGGCATTCCCGCGCGCGAGCCGCCGCCGGTTACGCCCTTTACGGTTTCCGAGGGACTGGTATCCGCGTCCCTCGAGGGCGACCAGCGCAAATGGAAGGAACTGCTCAGCCTGGAATCAGGCGGCCGCGAAAGGGGGCTGCTCGAGGCGGTGGCCACCCAGGCGGAGCCCTTCGGCCCGATGCATTTCGAAACCCAGTGCGGGTTCAAGATCCGGGGCGCGCGGATCGTTGACACGGTCCAGCGCGATGTGGCCGCCGAACTTCTGGGAACGGCGGGAGACACTGTCCGGGTCGGGGGGCTGACGGCGCCGGGGGCGAACGTGCTCCTCGTCCTCGAAAACGGATGCGGAGTCGCGGTTCCCGCACTGCCGGATTTCATCGCCGCCCTCAGCTTCGAAGGGGGGCAGCTGGTGGATGTGAGCTATGAACCTTCGGAAAACACGTGGCGCTGGGGCGAGTATGCCCATGCGGTCAACGAGCTGCGTTCCCTGCGGGCGACGATCGCGGCATCGGCCGCCCTGGGCGTATTCCGCCTCAACGAGGAGGGCGGCCTCGCCCTGGCGAGGCGCATGCAATACGCCAAAGGGGTCGATCCGTCCCTGGCGCTCTACGCGGCCTACGTCTATGACAGCCTGCAGCGGCGCGACCTCATTGACGAAATGCGCTCTTACATGGAAGGCGATCTCGGCCTTGTCTTCTTCGATGTCGCGCTTCTTTCAAGGGCGCCGATCATGGGGCGTTTTGTCCCGCCTTTTCCAATGCTTTCCCAGGGGTGGGCCCTTCTTTCCGCCTACCGGGCGCAGTTGCCGCCATCACTTCACGGAATCGAGCAATGCCGGGTTCCCTCGCTCTGGACGATGTTCAACGGGAAGGGTGTCGCCATGCTTCGAAAAGCAATTCTCTCAGGAGGAATAGAACGATGAAACAGCTGGTGTTCATACACGGTCGTGCGCAGGAGCACAAGGATGCCGCCGAGCTCAAGATGCAGTGGATTGCCGCATTTCGTGAGGGGCTTGAAAAGAATGGTCTTTCAATGCCGATTTCCGAGGATGCCATCCGGTTTCCCTATTATGGCGAAACCCTCCATGGCCTCGTGAGCGGACTGCCGCCGGAGAAGGTGGCGGAGGTCATTGTCAAGGGGGACAACGCCGACGATGAGGAGAGGACTTTCATGCGGGCCGTGATCCAGGAGGTGCAGCAGCGGGCGGGAATCAGTGACGCCATGCTCGCCGAGGCGGCCGGAGCGGACGTCATCGCAAAGGGGCCGCTCAACTGGGAATGGCTCCAGGGTGTGCTGAAGGCGATCGACCGCTTCGTGCCGGGAGCGAGCGGGGCCAGCATCGCCATCGCCACGAATGACGTGTACCAGTATCTTTACAATATCGGCATCCGGGACGAGATTGAAACGGGAATCCGGAAACCCATGCTTCCGGACGTTCCGACGGTGGTTGTCTCACATTCACTGGGTACCGTTGTTTCCTACAGCCTCCTCCGCCGTGAAGGGAAGGAGCTCCGCTGGAACGTCCCGCTGTTTGTGACGGTCGGCTCTCCGCTGGCGATCACGGCGATCCGGAAATCTCTCGCACCGAACAAGCATCCGGCATGCGTCGGGAAGTGGTTCAACGCGATGGACGAGCGCGACGTCGTCGCCCTGTACCCCCTGGACAAGGAAAATTTTCCATTGAATCCTGCCGTGGAAAACAAGACGGATGTGCGGAATCATACGGAGAACCGTCACGGGATTGCGGGGTACCTGAACGACAAGGAGGTGGCCAGGCGCATTTACGATGCGCTTGTTCAGCCGTGACGCAGGGGGCATGTTTCACGAAGCAGCATCCGGATGAAGAGTTCCCGATCCGCTCAGCGCGCCGCTGTCCGGAGCCGTTGCCTTACGGGGCGAAGGGGTTGATCATCTCTGTGCAGCTTACGCCCGTCTGGGGATCATGACTGCAGATGTATCTTTTCCCCTTGCAGATTGCCTCCCAGCTCTGCGTACCCAGGAAGCCGATCAGAGGCGCGTTTTCAATTTCGATCTGGTCAGCCTTGCAGTCGATGACGGTCGATGACATCCGGGCGTACTTTTCGGAGACGGCGCAGCCGCTCACCATCAGGCAGGCAATCACCCATATGATCGTTTTTTTCATTCCAACTCTCCTTGGCGATGATTGTGATGCAATTGAACCGGGATCCTATACGACTTCGGCCTTGAAGGCAATGCCGCGTTTTCCGCCGGAAGGGCGCAAGCAGGCCGGGCAACGGAAATCAGTGCTTGACGAGAATGGCCGCAAAAAATCCATCCATGCCGGACGTGTCGGGAGCCGTCCGGAAAAACCCATCCTCCCCGATCAGGGTGGAGGCCTCCGAAGAAGCTCCGGGAGATGAACGGATGGAAAACTCCCCGTGACGGGAGAGAAAGTTTCCGATGAGAAGCTCGTTTTCTTCGGGAAGGATCGTGCAGGTGCTGTAAACGAGACGTCCGCCGCGGCGGAGAAGAGCGGCGGCGCGATCCATGATGCCGGCCTGAAGGCGGCCGTGGGAAGAAGGGTCCTGAGGCTTCAGGCGCCATTTGATTTCCGGATTTCTCCGCAGGGTTCCCAGACCTGAACAGGGTGCGTCGACGAGAACGCGGTCGAATGTTCCCTGGAGCAATTCCCCCCATTTCGTCGAAGCATCCGCCTGGAGGGTCTCAACCATGGTAATGCCCATCTTCGCCGCCAGGCGATTCAGGGCGTCCAGCTTGCCCGGATAGAGATCCACCGCCAGAACGCGGCCCCCATTCTTCATCAGGGCGGCCAGGTGGGTCGTCTTGACGCCGACGCCGCAGCACAGGTCGAGGATTTCCTCTCCCGGCTCCGGTGAGACCAGGCGGGCAATCAACTGGGAAGCCTCGTCCTGGAGAAGGAAAAGACCCTGGCGGCCCGCGGAAGATGACCGGAGATCATCGGAGGGGCCGTTCAATTGCAATCCGTCCGGGGAGAAATGCGACTCGGTGACGGAGAATCCCTCCTCCTCCAGCAGTGCCTTTAAAAGGGGACGCGACGATTTGAGGGTGTTGACTCGAAGGGTCACGGGCGGGACCTGGTTGTTGGCGCGGCAGAGGGACAGGGTCCGCTCCGGACCGTACATCCTGCTCCAGCGGCGCACCAGCCAGAGCGGATGGGAGCAGACAACGGAGATATGCTCTTCCGGATTTTTTCCCATATCCGGGTAGGGAAAATCGTGGTTCCGTCCCCTGCGCACGGCGTTTCTCAGCAGGGCGTTCACCAGATGTTCCCGGCCGGGGTAGCGGTTCCTCGTCAGCTCGACAGCTTCATTGACCAGGGCAAAATCGGGGATCCGCTCCAGAAACAGAAACTGATAGAGGGCCGTCCTCAGAATGTTTTTGATCCCATCCTGCATGGATGCGAACTTTCCCTTGTAAAGCCGCTCAATGATCCAGTCGAGATGCCCCCTCATCCTCAGTGTGCCGTAAACCAGGGAGGTGAGGAGATGGCGGTCCGCGGCATTGGCGAGGGCATGACGGCGGAGACAGGCGTCGAGGAGGGGCTCGGCGAACGCCCCCGTTCGGTCGATGCGATCAAGGAGATCTACGGCCAGGCTGCGCGGGGAGGGAATCATTTCAGCCAAGAACCGTGTCGGGAAGCAGCTCGTAGCCCCGGAGAAAATCCGACGCGTTCATGCGCTTGCGGTTTTCCATCTGAATGTCCTTCAAGATAACATAGCCGTTTTTTGCGGTCACCGGCAATCCTTCCTTCGTTCCGCTTCCTACCTGACCGGGTTTTCCCGATACGGGCTGCTCGATTCCCCTGGCCGCAAAGATCTTCAGGGTCTTGCCGTCCAGGAACGTGTAAGCGCAGGGGGCAGGGGACAGGCCCCGGATCTGATTGACGATTGCGGAAACCTCCTGGTCCCAGCGAATACGTCCGTGCTCTTTTTTCAGCATCGGCGCATAGGAGCTCAACGAGTTATCCTGGGGGATCCTGGGCGCCTGGTGGCTCTCGAGCAGTTGAACCGCCTGAACAAGAAGATCCGCTCCAAGGGCCGCCAGGCGGTCATGAAGCTGGCCGAAGGTTTCCTCCGGGCCGATCGGGGTTTCTTCCTGAAGAAGAATATCCCCTGTATCCAGCCCCTCATCCATGTACATGATGGTGACGCCGGTGCGGGTTTCCCCGTTGATCAGGGTCCAGTTGAGCGGCGCTGCCCCGCGATATCTGGGGAGCAGGGAGGGATGGACATTGATGCAGCCCAGGGGCGGAAAATCCAGGACCTCCCTGGGCAGGATCTGCCCGAACGCGGCAACGGCGATCAGGTCCGCCGGGAACTGCTTCAGGATCTCCAGAAAGGAGGGATCTCTGACCTTCTGGGGCTGGAGAACCGGGATGCTCCAGCGGGCCGCCGCGACTTTGACCGGCGGCGCCACCAGGTGCTTTCCCCGTCCTTTCGGGCGGTCCGGCTGCGTGACAACGGCGGCGATTTCATAACCCCTTTCAACCAGCTTTTCCAGCGACGGCAGGGCAAATTCGGGGGTCCCCATGAACAGTATGGTTGGTTGCGCCATTTTGGAAAATCTCCTGTCATTCCAGCCGAATGGTTATTTCAAGCCGGCATGTCTCCTTTCGATCCATGTCAAATAGCCTGCGAAAAGCGACGGGTCAAGGCTCTTCATCGTTTTGCGAAGATCGATAAAATTCACGGTTTTTATAAATTTCAGGTGGGGCTCCTGTTCGCAGAGCAGGAGCGCGCGCAGAAAAAGTCCTGCCTCGAGGCCGGGCTCAGGCGTTTGCCGGAATTTCCTCTGCAGGGCAAGATAGTCCTCCACGAGTTCCTTCAAGCCTTCATACAGACCCAGCAACCCGGGTTTGAAAAGGTCACGAAGCACGGCATGGACCGGAAGCCATGCCAGGGCAAGGGATTCATCCCCATATCGTTCCACGAGTTGATCCCTCAGGGATAGAAGATTTGAATCCTTCAGAAATTCCCAATCCAGTGCCTTCGGGTCGTTCAGACAGGCATTCAGGTAGCATTGCCGAGCCTGCGCGAACTCATGGCGCATCAGGTAGGCATCACCGAGATAGCCGTAAATAAGGGCATTTCTCGGCGAAAGAGGAAGGCAGACCTGCAGGGCCGCGATGGCCTCGTCCGGTCGACCGGCCTGCAGATAAATAAACCCCGTGGGGACCGCATTGGAAAGATAAGGGGTGCCGGCCAGGTGATGATCTTCGATCGCCTTCAGAATCCTTTTCTGAAGAGAGGAGCGGATTCCGTCCAGGATGTCCTTTGAGATGCAGGCAACTATGCCGGCATCAGCTTCAAGGGCATTCACGAGGTTGTAAAGGTAAACAGGTTCCTCGATGCCGTCGGGAGCCTGTATCAACTTTTCCTCCAGGAAATCGATGATTTGAAGGAAATGTTCAACCTGCTCCCGCGCCCGGTAGATTGCCCCATAATGCTCAAGGGAATTCTTGGCTGACTGCAGGTCCAGTGACATGAGATCGGCGAGGCCGCTGTTGAGCAGGGTATAGGCATCATCGAACAGGGAAATCTGTTCAAAAACAGGATGGGCTTTCGGGCTCATGACGTTGCGGACATCCCCAAGAAGAAGGCCTCCGCTTGCCGCAGAGGCCTGTTTTTTGTTGAATCAGTCCTTATTTGTAAGGAAAGGAGGCGGATTATGGAAGACTGAAACGGCCTTCTGCATCGGCCAAGGCGATATTGACTTCCAGGACTTCATAATTGCCGTTCTTTTCCACGTTGACCTTGATCTGATCATCGGACACGTTGACATACTTCCTGACGACGTCCAGCAGTTCCTTCTGAAGAAGGGGAATGAAATCAAAAGAACCGCGATAAAGCGCATTGCGCTCATGGGCCACGATAATCTGGAGACGCTCCTTCGCAATCGCCGCGCTTTTTCGTTGCTTCAGGAAACTGAAATAATTGAAAATATTCATGTTAATTCCCAAATAAACGAGCAAAAAAACTTCTTTTGTTCAAAAAACGGTGCGGACGATCTTCGCCGAGAAAACGTGCGACGACATCGAGATAGGCCTGCCCGGCGTCGCTGTTCTTGTCCAGCGCAACGGGAATTCCGGAATTGGAGGCCTGCAGAACCGAAGGGGACTCCGGGATAATGCCCAGCAGGGGGATCGCCAGGATTTCCTGGATATCCTTGGCGCTCATCATGTCCCCGGTATTGACCCGCTTGGCGAAGTAACGCGTTACCAGCAGATGTTCCCGGATCGGCGCGTCTCCATTCTGCGCCCGCTTGGTTTTGCTCGCCAGGATGCCGATGATCCGGTCTGAATCGCGGACGGATGAAACTTCCGGGTTGGTCACAATAATGGCTTCGTCGGCGAAGTACATGGCCATGATCGCCCCGTGTTCGATTCCGGCTGGTGAGTCGCACACGATGAAATCAAAACGCTCCTTGAGCTCTTCAAAAACCTGCTCGATTCCTTCCACGGTCAACGTATCCTTGTCCCGGGTCTGGGATGCGGGGAGGATATAGAGGTCGTCGACGCGCTTGTCCTTGATCAACGCCTGATTGAGATTCCCCTCCCCCCTGATGACATTGACGAAATCGTAGACGACGCGGCGTTCACATCCCATGATGAGATCCAGATTACGCAATCCGATGTCAAAATCGATGACGACCGTTTTATGTCCGCGCATGGCGAGACCTGTAGCAAAAGCGGCGCTGGTCGTGGTCTTTCCCACGCCACCCTTTCCGGAGGTAACAACAATGACTCTAGCCAAGGGAAAATCTCCTTAAAACAAAATGCAATCTTATAAAAAGCAACGTCTCTGACATTAAAAACAAAAAGGGTCACACAAGATCCTGGACCCCTGCATGGCCTTGATCGAGGCTATCCTGCAAAGGGCTGGATCACCAGACGATCCTGTTCGAGATAAATCTGAACGGCCCTGCCTCTTACCGAATCGTCAAAGTCTTCATTCAGCTTGTACTGGCCCGCGATGGAAACCAGTTCCGCATCGAAATTCCGGCAGAAAATCCGGGCTTCGGAATAGCCGTGTATGCCTGCGACGGCCCGTCCCCGAAGGGCTCCGTACACGTGGATGCTTTTTCCCGCCAGAACTTCCGCCCCGGGATTGACCGCCGACAACACCACGAGATCGCCCTGGAGGGCCGCCACCTGCTGTCCGGAGCGGACGGGCTGGGATACGATCTTGTCCTTCGTTGCCGGGAGTGTCCGCTCCTCCTGCGGTTCGGTCCGGGAGATCATGGGTTTGGTGTCGGGAAGAATCCCCAGGGACAGGCTCAGCGCCACCTGACGCATCTGAGGGCTTCCTCCCCGGATTCCGACGGGCACCAGCCCGTGTTTCCTCACCAGATCGACCAGGTGCGGAACATCAAGCGGAGCATCCACATTCTGCAGCGCATTCAGATCGAGCACGAGGGGGGCGCTCTGGAAAAAATTCTTTGCCTTGCCGATTTTCTCGGCGAACTGCTGCTCAATGCGCTCCCTGTCGCTGTCGTAAAGGTAAAGCACCATCAGAGACAAAAGGTTGCCTTTCAACTCTAGGACTGGTGTATGTGCGACAGATGAGGACATGTTATCCTGTAAACATCCCGCGGGCCGATGGTTCTGGAATCTCTGGTCAGCTTTTCTGCTTCGGCAAGGGCAACGTGGTCGAACCGGTTCCCTGGATACGGATGGCAGCTTGTGATGGCCGATATTTTTCAAGTTGAGGAACTATAAATGGAAGGCTGGTTTGTGTCAAGGAAATTAGAATGGAGCGGGAAAATTTGTCCGGATTGTCTAACATTCCGGAATTATGGGGGATGAAGAGAAACGAGTCCTGTTCGCACCCGGCAGGTTCTCCCTGGTGAACGATGCGCGTGATTTCAGCAACGGCCAACCGCCGGCCTGCGGATCGGGTAAAATTGTCTTGACTTATTCATCATTGAGCCTATCCTGAAGATCTTCATGTAATTGACATCTGCTGATCCGTAAATCTCCCTTCGGCAAGGGGAAAAGAAAGAGCTAACGAAGTCCTGCCCATTACAGTGAGGCGGGGCTTTTTTTATGGCAGAAATCCCTCAGGGGATGTGATCAATGAATTTTTTTATGGACGGAGAACGATATGAACATACACATTTTGGAACCGTTGAATCATTTTGTGAAGCTGCAGGGTGATGAATGGGAAAGCGGCTGGTGGAGCCTTGAAGAAGACAAGGCGAAAGGGTTGGTCGGCGGTGAAATCTATTTCCACAAAAAGCTGCAGGAGCCGTCTTATTTCGGGGGGGTCATAACGGGCTACCGGGTCGAGCAGGACGGCCAGCACAGGGGCGATGTCGTTTTCACGCTCCAATATCAATCGGAATGCAGAAATGTGAGGACAGGAAAATACGGGTGGTCCAAAAAAATCAAGATCATCAGCGAGGGAGAAATCTCTTCCTGATGACCCGTCCCGTCCGGTGACGGATCAGGCCTGTCCCGATGGCCCCCTGAAAAGGCGGGCGTCCATGCGGTCAGCGAAAAATTCCCCCGGACCGTGACGGATCGGGGGAATCCAAAAACGAAGCGCGCGCCCTTGACGGGACGGCTCTGCAGGGCTATCGGCCTCGGCGGCCCGATGCTCGTGGCGAAAAATGATGAGAGGAAGGTTTTTTCGCCGGAACGGCGCTCAGGAACTCGGCGGGGAGTTCGCGTCTCGTGTGGCTGACGCTGGAGCGCCGACCTCCGCCGCTTCCTGCCGGAGCAGGCAGCGCGTAATCAAAACCTTCCAGGGTGCGCCGTTCGATTCGCTCTCCCAGGACATGCTCGATGTTTCCCACCAGATCCCGCTCCTCAGGGGTCACAAAGGAAAAGGCATCTCCCTCCTGTTCCGCCCGGCCTGTACGGCCGATGCGATGGGTATAGGCATCGACGGTGTCGGGCATGTCATAATTGATCACATGGGAGATCCGGGTAACATCGATCCCTCTGGCGGCGATGTCCGTGGCGACCAGGATCTGATACCTTCCGTTCCGAAAGCCGCTGAGAGCGTCCTGGCGCCGGCTCTGAGATAGATCGCCCTGCAGGGATGCCACGGGGAAACCGGCTGTTTTCATCTGCATCGCAACCCGTGTCGTTCGATGCTTGGTGCGCGTGAATATGAGAACCGATTCTGTCTGCGTTTCCCGCAAAAGCTTCATCAGCAGGGCTGTCTTGAGGTGCTGTTCAACGGGATACAGGGCATGGGACACCGTCGACGCAGGAGCGTCATCGCCGACCCTGAGAATCACGGGATCGCGAAGCACTTCTCTTGCGAGGAGGCGGATATCCGAGGGCATCGTGGCAGAGAACAGCAGCGTCTGACGCTTTTCCGGCGTCCTCTTGGTGATCTTCCGGATATCCGGCAGAAAACCCATATCGAACATGCGGTCCGCTTCGTCCAGAACGAGGATTTCGATCCCGGACAGGTCGGCGGCTCCCTGGTCCATCAGATCGAGCAGGCGGCCCGGACAGGCGACAACGATTTCAGCCCCCTCCCGGAGCTTTGAAATCTGCGGATTTTTATTGACTCCGCCATAAACAGCGACACTTCTCAACGTTGTCTTCCTGCCCAGTTCCTCGATGGACTCATGAATCTGCTCCGCCAGTTCCCGCGTTGGCGCAACGATTAACGCACGGGTCCCTCTGCGCGGGCTGTCGATCAGGTGCTGCATGATGGGCAGCACAAACGCCGCTGTTTTACCCGTTCCGGTCTGTGCGAGCCCCATGACATCCCTGCCTTGGAGTATTACCGGAATGGATTTCTGCTGGATAGGGGTCGGTGTCGTGTAACCCATGGCCTGGATGCCGCCCTGGATCCGGGGGTGAAAATTAAACTTTGTAAAACTCATTGAAATTCCTTTTTCATGATAATTTGCCGGGATCATCCCCGGCATGGTTGTCCCTTCAGGGGACGTGATGATTGATAAATCCTTGTCTTGCGAAAACCTGTCAGGATTCCGAGGGAAGCGTTTCCTCGGAATGTCCGTTTGCCGTGTCTTCCTGTAGCTCTTCGTCTTTCTTTTCACGATGGCGCTTTGCCATTTTCTCTCTGGCTTTTTGCGCGCGCTCCATTTCCTTCTGCCGCTTGATAAATTGCTGCGGGTTTTTCCGTGCCATAACTTCTCCACTGCTTTTCGGTATGGATGCCTCGTTCCTGAAAGATGCCTCTTCGAAAAAGAAACAACCCCGGAAACCTTATTTTTAACAGGCTCCGGGGTGGAATGAACAGCCAAAACCAAATCAAAAAATTGATGACAATGCACTTTTGAGGCCCAAAAAGATCGGGGCTTTTAAATGCAGCGCGATGGGCGGGTTTTAAAGCTTGCGGACATTTCCCGCCGCAGGTCCTTTTTTTCCTTCAACGACATCGAAGCTGACCCTGTCACCCTCTGACAAGGATTTGAACCCTTCACCAAGGATGGCGGAATGATGTACAAAAACATCGTTGCCCCCGTCTTTTTCAATAAAGCCAAATCCCTTTGAATCGTTGAACCATTTTACTGTTCCTTCCGGCATTTTTCTCTCTCCTTTATATTCGGTTCCATCCAGGAACCTTTGTGAAACTGTCCAGCCACTCGACTTGAAGCGTTTAAAAAAAACCGCACATCCCTAAATCTGGTTTGTGCGGTTCGTTTTTCGTATTTTGTTAACTACAATCAAGTACTGCACTTGTGATGGAAATACCGATAACGGATTTTTATTGAAAATGCAACCGTTTTTCTAAGGATTTTCTCAGAAAAATGAAATGGCCCTTAAAAAAATGGAGCGGACAGTCAGCAGACCAGGTTGGGCAACATGATCTGCTGAAGATGGAGCCGATGCTCTTCAAAGGCCTCGTCATCCTCCCCGGCTGTAACATCCAGCAAATCGCCGAATCGAAGGCGCACCTTCGCGAAGGGCTTTGGAAGCATGAAGCGGTCCCAGCTCTGGAAATACAGGGTCCGGTCGGAGCACGTGTAGAAGGGGACAATGACGGCCCCAGCCGAACGGGCCAGGCTCAGAGCGCCCGCCTTGATGACCCCGGCCGGGCCTCGTGGGCCGTCCACAATGTGGGCGGCAAGGCCTGAGATTTCCAGCCGTTCCACCATCTCGCGCAATGCCCTGCCGCCGCTGCGGGAAGAGGACCCTCTTACGGCAAGCCAGCCGGACTTCTCGGCAATCCGGGCGATAATATCGCCGTCCCTGCTGCGGCTGATCATGAGGGACGGGTGGTAAACGGCGTAGGTTTTGAAATGATAGATTGCCGCGAAAAACTGCTGGTGCCATCCACATAGAAGAACCCTGCCACCGCCTTCCAGGTGATCCATCCAGGGCTTCTCGTTTTCGATCTGAACCCGGAAGGTCCGGCTGTAGCATCGGACAAGGTAATAAAGGGAATTCTGAATAAGGCCTATGAGAGGATACCGGTATTCTTTCAGCACGGAACTGTCTCCGATAGTTGAACATACTAGCGTTTATGAACGAGTGCTGAAGAAAACCGCAGCTTTGCCCGTGTGGTGATCGAATAAGCAGCCATTCGCATCCCGGCCATCGAGCTTCACATGTAAAGCACCATCCGTCGGGTTGTGTCAACTGTTTTGTTTTTGTCTTTGGCATTCCCGGATCCCGGGGGATATGCCGCCAGGCTGCCGCCGGCCCGCAGCAAGCCCTCCTGATCCGCATTTGAAGGGGTGCATATTTACGGAGCAAGACTTCCGGGAAGACCGGGAAAGGGAAATGCGGGCCGGGGAATTCGGCAGGGCGGACAGAAAAGCCCTCAAGTATTTTTTCATGGGAGGTGCACTGCCGGTGGATTATTTTTCCGTTTTCCTATAAGAACAGGCGGGTCGAAATGAGGCCGGTTAACGAGCACCGGAGGCGGTGCCGGGCATTGCCGGAGATCGATGTGAGTAGGGCATGCTTCATTTTGTCCGACCTTTGACGCCAGGGGGGAACACCGAATATGTCCAGAAAGCGGGAACAATTTGCTGATCTTCCGGATCGAGAGGGCAGCGGTTCGTCGTCGGAGATTCCTCTGTTGAGCGTCCGCGGCGGGAAGCGGCTCCGGCGTGAAGGAATACGTAATCTCCTGATCCGGGGCACCAACTGGATCGGGGACGTGGTGATGACCCTTCCGGCCATCGCGTGCATCCGCCGGACCTTTCCCGATGCGCACATCGCGATTCTCGTCAAACCCTGGGTGGCCGATGTCCTTCGCCTTTGTCCCGATGTGGACGAAATTCTGCTCTACAGAAGCCCGGGCATTCACGCAGGGCTGAAGGGGAAGGTCCGTTTGGCCGGGGAGCTGCGGGAGCGTCATTTCGACGCGGCGATCCTGCTGCAGAACGCCATCGAGGCGGCTATTCTGACCCGCATGGCGGGGATTCCGATCCGGGCCGGGTACAACAGCGACGCCCGCGGAGCCCTGCTGACCCATGCTGTCCGGCGGACCAGGGACGTGCGCCAGATCCACCAGGTGGAATATTATCGCGCCATGGTGCATGCCCTTGGCTGCGATCTGGTGGAGTCCGGGGTGATGCTGCGGCCGAGAGCAGAGGACCAGGAGCTTGCGGATCGGCTGATGGCACATCATTCCCTGGAAAAGGGGGCCTTCCTCGTGGGAATCGCACCCGGCGCGGCCTATGGACCGGCAAAAATGTGGTTTCCCGAACGTTTTGCCGCGGTGGCCGACCGGTTTGCCTCGCAGTTCAACGCACGGATTCTCCTGTTTGGCAGCTCCGGGGACCGAAAAGCCATTGAGGACGTCCAGCGGAGTTCGAGCGTCCCCCTCCTCGATCTGGCCGGACAAACCTCCCTGCGGGAGGCGATTGTCCTCATTTCCCGCTGCGGTCTCTTTGTTTCCAACGATTCCGGCTTGATGCATGTAGCCGGCGCCCTGGGAGTTCCCACTGTGGCCATCTTCGGATCCACAAATCCTGCGGCTACCTCCCCGATGGGCACAAAAACCATCGTGGTTCGGGGTAAAGCCGACTGCAGCCCATGCCTGAAAAAAGTCTGCCCGACGGATTTCCGGTGCATGAAATCCATCGGTGTGGAGGATGTGTACCAGGCGGCCAGAGCCATGATGGAGGCGTAGGGGCGTTTGGCCAGTCCTTCTTCCTGGGAGGTATCAGGGAGTCAAAAAGAGGAATAAAAATGCTTTGACAGGGTTGTCCTCATATGCTAGGGGACACAATCACTTGGGGTAACGGAGTTATTTCCCTGCGTGCTTCCAGGACATTCTTTAAACGTGCATTTCTGATCCATCCGTTCAGCCTTCCGGGTATTCGGAGCTGCGCAGGGCAACAGGACCTTTTTTTTCATGGCGACCAATCTGAGTCATCTAGTTCAGGCAGACACAAGCAGAATTTCCAGCATCTGTTATTTTTATTATTATTATTACGGTGGAATGCGCTTGTGTGCCTTTTCGCGGTAGTTAAAAAAGGCCATGGGCGCAAAGCCCATGGCCTTTTAAATTTTGGACGGACAGCGCTGCTGCCGGTTTGTTTGTACGAACGAACCTGGCCCTTCTGTGCGCTGTAAGCAGAAACAAACAATAAACTGCTAACCTTTATAAAGGAGGATTTATGAATATCAAACTGTCCAATGGGAAAGTGCTCCCAGTGGAAATGCACAAGATCAAGATCATTCAGCAAACACGGCTGCCAAGCGCCGATGAGCGGTTGAAGGCCATGGAGGAGGCGGGCTACAACACCTTCCTGCTTCGAACCCGGAACGTTTTCCTGGATATGTTGACGGACAGCGGCACCAACGCCATGAGCGACAACCAGCTGGGCGCCATGATGGTGGCCGATGACGCCTATGCCGGAAGCGAAAGCTTTTACAAACTGGAGGATTCCGTCAGGGACGTGTTCGGAACCCAGTACCTGCTCCCGGTGCATCAGGGGCGGGCCGCTGAGCACCTCCTGGCCAAGGTTTTGGTCAAGCCTGGCGACGTGGTTCCCATGAACTATCACTTTACGACCACCAAGGCCCATTTCACCCTGGCCGGGGGAACCGTCCTGGAGATTTTCACCGATGAAGCCCTGAAGACGGACAGCAAAGAGCCTTTCAAAGGCAATATCGATGAGAATAAATTTCTCGATGTCATCAAGACCTATGGGCCGGAGCACATTTCCTTCGTCCGGATGGAAGCCACAACCAACCTGCTGGGCGGACAGCCCTTTTCCATGGCAAATTACAAGAGGATCAAGGAAATCGCCGCGGAAAACAAGGTGAAATTCGTCCTGGACGCCAGCCTGATCTCCGAGCAGGCCTATTTCATCAAACAGCGGGAACCCGGTTACGAGAACCGCTCCGTTGCGGAAATTATCAGGGAGCTGGCGGACTTGGCGGATATCGTTTACCTCTCCGGAAGGAAGAGCTGTGCCGTCCGGGGCGGGTTTATCGCCACCAACACCAAGGAAATCTATGATCTCATTCTTCCCTGGCTTCCCGTCTACGAAGGATTTGCAACCTATGGCGGCATGTCCACGAAAGAGATCGAGGCCATGGCCGTGGGCGTCCGGGAAATGACCCAGTACAGCGTTGCGAGCAGTTCGGCGGATATGATCCAGTATTTTGCCGAACGGTTAAAGGAGCGGGGCATTCCCGTGGTGACCCCTCCGGGTGGGCTGGCCTGCCATATTGACGCAACCCGTTTTCTGCCCGACCTGTCCCCCGACAAATACATCGCCGGTTCCCTGGCCGCGGCTGTCTATCTTGTATCCGGCGCGAGGGGAATGGAGCGTGGCACCGTGTCGGAGCAGCGGGAACCCGACGGTACCGAGGTCTTTTCAAACCTGGAGCTCCTGAGGCTTGCCGTACCGCGCCGGACTTACACCATCTCGCAGATCGATTACGTCGTTGACCGGGTTTGCTGGCTCTTAAGTCACCGGGATCTGATCAAAGGGCTGATCTTTTACGAAGAGCCGCCCATCCTGCGCTTCTTCTTCGGCAAGATGAGGGCCATTGACAACTGGGGCGCAAATCTTGTCGAGGCCTTCAAAAAAGATTTCGGTCCGGACCTGTAAGATTATCACAGACAAAGGTTTTTCGGGCACCCGGCTAAACTCCGAATGCCCGGAAAACCTGTCTTTTAGCTTTCCGCCCAAAAAGCAGGATTTCTGCTTCCTGTTGGCCGTTCAGCCGCCTCGATCAAAACCCGCTGGTTTCTTCAGCGTGACTGCAGCCGTGACACGGCCGGTCGTATCGTTCCGCTTAACCGTGAAAATTCAACAGGTCGTGGTCTTTCTGCCCAGTCAGAAAGACAAAAGCGAAGGTATACTTCCTTGACGCAGCGTTTCGACTCTGCTGAAGGGAAAAAGCATTCACCCATCCCCTGACCTGCAACGGACGATCACTGATTCGATCCGCTTCCCATGGCTTTTCAACGTCTTAATCGTATCTTTCAGCGCATTCCCAATTTGTTTCCGGGGTTCCATTGCGCGACCGACTCTGTAATCTTCTCGTCGGACGATCCGCCGATTCAGGCCAGAAATTCCCAATGGTTTAAATGAGGGCGGAAGTGCTCATGGACACGCTGTTGCCCCTTCCAATTAAATGCTTCATCGAAGGTGAATTTTATAAACATTTATGAGGGAGTGGGAATGAAAGATGTAAATCCACAAACATGTCGTTACATGGTATGCCGCCCTTGATCAGTACACTTTATCAGTGGCGAGCTTTGCTTCGGGACCGTATTCAGGAGGGTTCAGCATGAGCAGTTCAGTAAACTATCCAGGTAAGTCGCTTCGGAACCTCATCTTAAAAAAAGGGCGCTGCCACGGGGGGGCTTGGAACGGGAATCCGCCCATTGTCAAGGGCAGGGATCCTCTTCCCGGCATTGCGATGTCGTTCATGGCCTGCCTGTTCTTTGCCTTCTTGTTCGTTATTCTTGGATGTCGGGACCAAGAATCCGCCTTTCCTTACAAGATACTCGACTCGGGAATATGGGCTGAGGAAGCAGGAATTGAATCAACCGGTTGGATTGATAACGAACACGTTTTGTTCATCACGAATAAGACATTGAAACCAAGCGGAAGCATCCCCATGGCCAAGTTTTTGACCGTCTGGAATCCGGATTCCGGGAAGGTTGATTTTTATCATCAAGCCTCTTTGCTTAAGTGTGTGCGCAAAGGGCAAGTACTTTTTAGAGAAGACATTGAACCAGAATTCAAACCGATTATCTACCGCGGCACTGTGGAAAATCCTGAAAAGCATCCTGCCCCAGGACCGGATATGATGATCGACAGTTCATTTGACTGCGATTGGGTGCCTGGGGAAAGTTTTGGAAGAGCGCCCGTCCGGGCCCCTCACACATACAAATTGAAGGACAAAAATTATATCGAGTTTACAGAACTTCCCAGTAACTCATCCCAGGGAAAAATGATTTACCATGAAAAGCCGGGAACAAAAGGTATCCCTTTGCCCTTTTATCTCTCTCTGGCGTATCACATTTCCTACAGCGAATTCCTGGATGCGTATGTCATTGTTGGAGATAAGCATTCTGTTTATCCAAAACCCGACACCCGGTCATTCTGGATACTGGAGCGTAGCGGTCAGTTGAAAAGCATACCCTATCCGCAGTCCCTGTTGAAGGGGGCTGTGGAAAATATCTATCCTTTAAAAAGAGGGTATCTGGCCCGTTATTCCCAGGATCAGAAAAAAGGAGCCGGTTCCGATGATCGTGGCCTTTGGCTCATTGATGGTGAAAAATCCGTCCGCCTGATTGTCGGCGACATGGGTTCCGTAGCTGTTTCACCTGGTGGCTGTAGAGCAGCCTTTATCCACGCAAAGAATATCAAAGAATATTTCTCCCAGAAGAACCCCTATCGCACAGTCAAGGTCATCGATTTCTGTGAAGGAGAGAATAAGCCATGATCACGTCCGAAGAAGCAAGAATCCTGTCGAAGGCAGGCTATGCATCCTATGACAAGTTGGTGCCGAACAATCAGTTCCAGATCGAAAGACATATTAATGAATCAAAAACAGGTTTTGACTGTACGATATATCGTAAAATTGGAACAAATGAATTTATTGTTGCTTTTGCAGGCACCAAGGACGGGCAGGATGTTGCGGCAGATGTAGCTTTAGGAACAGAGCAGTGGAAAGCGGCAAGGATTCGTGTTCTTGACACTCTTAAAGATCTTCAGGCCTCCAATATTTCCTTTACTGGTCATAGCTTGGGTGGGGCAATCGCACAGTATGCTGCGTATGAGTATATAAAAGAAAATTTAGAAAATCATGCTAATGTCAAATTGTGCACCTTCAATGGACTAGGCGGTAAGGATGGACTGGCGCAAATGCACTCAGCTGATTTTACTTCAAATAAATTTAACACTATTGTCCGTCAAATCGAGTCCGCTCACTTTTTCGCATCCTCCTCTGGCACCTCTGATATCGTTTCACGCCTTGGCGGGGGGCATCTGGGTGGGAATACTTACGAAATAAAGATGACCACACTCAAGGCGGGGTTGGTGTCCATTCACCAAGCCTGGAATGATTTTTTCAACCTTACGATCCCCGAAGTCACCACATCTCCTGATTATATCCACATCCCAAGGGCCCAGAAGATCGCAGAGATCGTTACATACCTGGGATCAGACGAAAAGATGACAGACTTGGAGGGCTGGTTCAAAGCGGCAGGCGGTGTGCTGATCGCTTTAAGTATGTTGTCCGATCCTGAACTTAATGAAATTTTAAATGCATTAAATCCAAGCCACTTTATCGCAGGCAGTAATCAGGTGATAGAGCTACCACTGCTTGCACGTCTCAGCTTTGCAATACTCGGACTTAAAGCATTTAACGATGGTCAAATCATCCATCTTGCAACAAATGTTCAGGAGATGACAGTCCAGGCCATTAAGGATACCGTAATGGCAATGGAGGATGCGAACAAAATACTTCAAGCCGCTTGGGAGGTAGCAATTGAAACAGCTTCGGATTCAATCGAAATCACCGCCGAACTATATACCACGACTTTTAATTTCGCCGTGGCAAGAATAGCTGATTTACTCAGCATGTACAATAGTGCCGTTGATTATAACTCCAGCAACTGGAGTGAAATTCAAGTGTTAGGTAAACAGGTTGTCTCTTGGATAAATGATCAACTTCTGGTTTTCAGCAACAATGCAATGGGAGTAATCAATGTTTTTCTTGAAATAGTCGATTGCAATAGTCTTGGCGCAGCACTGCTCCGCAGCCTCTTCAACGCCGCAGAAGCCGTAATCAGTCCGATTGTGTTGGATCTGGATGGGGATGGGGTGGAGACGACCGGGGTGAAGGCCGGTGTTTACTTCGATCACGACGCGAACGGTTTTGCTGAACAGACGGGATGGGCAAAGCCTGACGATGGGCTGCTTGTCCTCGACAGAAACGGAAACGGGGCCATCGATAGTGGCCGGGAGCTTTTCGGCAGTCAGACCTTGCTGGCAAGTGGAAGCAGAGCCGCCAATGGCTTCCAGGCATTGGCTGAACTTGACGGGAATGCGGACGGGAAAATCGATGCAAACGATGCCGCCTACGGGAACTTGAAGATATGGCAGGATCTGGACCGAGATGGTTATTCAAATCCGGGGGAACTTAAAAGCCTCTCCGAGATGGGCATCGTCTCGATCGATACCGGTTTTACGGATTCCACGGTGGTTGATGGCAGTGGCAATGCCCATAGGCAGGTTGGCTCCTATCAAAAAGCTGACGGCACAACGGGAATCGCCGCTGACGTCTGGTTTCTGGCGGATAAAATGTTTACGATGGCTGCCGAAACGCCGGATATCCCGGCGGATATCGCCGTTTTGCCTCATTTGCGAGGTTCCGGCAATGTTTATGATCTGCATGAGGCTATGGTGAGGGATTCCAGCGGGACGCTGAAACTTCTCATCCAGCAGTTTATCGATGCAGCCGAACCGGTTGTCCGGACCGGGCTGATGGACCAGATCCTTTTCAAATGGACGGGAAGCGACGGTGTCTCTCCTACCAGCCGTGGCCCCTTTTTCGATGCACGAAAACTGGCGGTTTTGGAACAGATGATTGGCGAGGATTTTCTTCAAGGTGCCAATCCGGATCCGGGGCCAGGGGCGATTCATCCTCTTGATGATGCATACACGATCTTGTGGGAATCCCTATATGGCTCCCTCATGGCTCAGACACATCTCAAGGATGTTTACTCACAAATCACCTATTACTGGGACGTGGACGATTCGTCCATCAGAGGCGATCTGAGTGGTGCAATCACATATATCCGGAATGAACTGGATGGGGATCTTGATTCGGGAAAGCAGATCCTGGCTGAATTCGTAAGAACCCTGAGGGGGATGAATGCAGATGAACAGACTAATTTTTCTTCCTTTTGTGATGCCTTTGCCTCCCAGGGTGAGGAACTGATTCAGATTATTGAAGAAGCAGGCAGAAACGTGATTTTCCTGGGAACAGGCAATGACTCAATACCGGAAAGTGGTTTAAAGGATCTGATCTATGGGTATGGTGGGGATGATAATCTCCTGGGTGGAAGGAACAATGATAAGATCGATGGAGGTGAAGGGAACGATTCACTTAACGGTGGTTCCGGCAGTGATATTTTGCAGGGGGGGCCGGGAGATGACAGCCTTGCGGGCGGTTCGGGAAATGATATTTTGAACGGCGGCCCAGGAAACGATTATCTGCAGGGGAATGAGGGCAGCGATACGTATCGGTTTACGCGGGGATATGGTGAAGACCGGATCGTGAACCCGGATGACGGCGATGCCGGTGTTGACACCCTGCAGTTCACGAGAGGGGTCAACCGCAGAGATGTGGAGTTCATCATGACGGCCGGCAATGAACTGAATGTCCGGATCAAGGATACGGCTGACTCGATTTTTATTCATCGCTGGTTTTTGTCCGATGCGAACTACCGTCTGGACCGCTTCCAATTTTCAGATGGTGAGATCCTGACAGCGTCGCAACTGGAAGCGAAGGGATACACTGTTTACGGCACGTCGTATCATGACAATCGCAATGGATCGTCATCCAACGACAAAATGTACGGCTATGAAGGCAACGACATCCTCAGGGGCGGTGCAGGAAACGACACCTTACAGGGCGGTCCGGGAGATGACAACCTTACGGGCGGTTCGGGAAATGATATTTTGAACGGCGGCGCAGGCAGAGATAATCTTGAGGGGAATGAGGGCAGCGATACGTATCGGTTTACGCGGGGATATGGTGAGGACCGGATCGTAAACCCGGATGACGGCGATGCCGGTGTTGACACCCTTCAGTTTACGGGAGGAGTCAACCGAGGCGATGTGGAGTTCATCATGACGGCCGGCAATGAACTGAATGTCCGGATCAAGGATACGGGTGACGCGATCTCTATCAATCGCTGGTTTTCTTCCGATGCGAACTACCGCTTGGACCGCTTCCAATTTTCGGATGGGGAGATCCTGACAGCGGCGCAACTGGAGGAGGAAGGATACACTGTTTACGGCACGACATATGATGACAATCGCAGCGGATCGACGTCCCATGACAAAATGTACGGCTATGAGGGCAACGACATCCTCAAAGGCGGTGCGGGAAATGATCGATTGGATGGCGGCCCGGGTGCGGATTCCATGTTCGGCAATGCAGGGAATGATGTCTATGTGGTTGACAACCTGAAGGATTACATTTTTGAAGACGCAAACGAAGGAACCGATACGGTCCGGAGCTCGATTTCCTACAGCCTGGGAAGCCATGTTGAGAAGTTGACTCTGACGGGCAGTGCTGCGATCAATGGAACCGGTAATGCTTGGAAGAATGTTTTGACCGGCAACGGTAAGATCAACCTTTTAAGTGCAGGCGCAGGAAGCGACACCCTCAATGGGCGTGCCGGGAACGATGTGCTGGACGGCGGCACAGGCAGCGACACGTACCTGTTTCGCCCCGGTGACGGCCGGGATGTCATTCAGGACTGCAGCACGCTGCGGGAGGATGTTGATACACTGCGGTTGACGGGCGGCATCGGGCGGAACGATCCCGTCATTGTGAAGCAGAGCGACGATCTCTACCTGTTCCTCGATGAATCGAATTATGTCGTGATTGAAGACCAGTTTTTGAATGGGGATCATGGCGTGGAGCGCGTGGAAGTCGCCGACGGTTATTACCTGGCGAGACCGGATCTTGAGAACATCGTCAATACGATGAGCGCCATCAACAGCGATCCCGGCATGGATGCCCTCCAGAAGTACAATGCCATGCAGGTCGATCTGACCTACATCGGCACAATGGCCCAGAGCTGGCAGCTCTGAAACGGCCCAAGTCGGGACGGGTTATGGGCCGGGGCCTGCCCCCGGCAGACGGTGGAAGCAGGCATGATCCCAGGCGGAAATCCCACGGGAAGGTGCGAAGGGTGGGGGCTGTTCGAATTATAAAATATCTTGACTTCACGGAGACATAAATATAGTGTAACCGCAAATTTGAAGGCGTTTTATCCGGCTTTCCCCCTGGTCGGCATCGCGGGGTCTGATCCGGTAAAAAGACTCTTCAAATTCGTTATTTTCTGATCAATAGACACGATTCTTCTGTTTTTCCGTAGGAATAACAAAGTTGTCAACTGGAGCGGGAGGGTTCTTAGATGTCGGAGAGAAAGATCTGTGCCATTTGTGCATGGAGAGCCAATTGCCAGAAGCGATTCAACGTGGTTACCGATTCCATGGGAAATGTCCGCTGCCCGGATTACAGCCGTGATCTGTCCATCAAGGATAGGGACATTGATGAGGCGGAGAAGAAGGATCGCAGTTCCTGAAAAGGAAGGGCAGGGCGCGGCACGGGGAACATTCCATTCGACGTAAGATATGAAAGTGCAGGTGGCATTGGGGTTGTTGCCCGCATTCCGGAAAGTTGGCCTCGAAGGCCAACTTTTTTTAATGTTCGAAGCATCCGCCAGGAAAAGGCTGCCTTCATGAAAAGGCATAGTTAAGGTCAGGTATTGTATGGTTGACGGATCCATAAAGCATCGATTGACGGCGCTCGTTGAGGAAGCGGCAGGTGCCTGCATTGCGGAAGGCCTGCTGAAGCTGGAGAATCTCCCCCCCGTGGAGATGGAAATGACGAAGGAAGCGGCTCACGGGGATTATGCCACAAACCTGGCCATGATCCTGGCGTCTCCCGCACGAATGAGTCCCCGGAAGATTGCCGAAATGATTACCGGCCATCTTCGGGATGAAAGGAATATCCTTGAGAAGAGCGAGATTGCCGGCCCGGGGTTCATCAATTTTTTTGTCCGGGAGCAGGTCTGGGCGGAGGAGCTGAAGGACATTGAACGCCTTGGGAAGAGCTACGGATCGACCGATACGGGGCGGGGCAGGAAAATCCAGGTGGAGTTCGTCAGCGCCAATCCCACGGGGCCGCTGCACATCGGACATGCCCGGGGCGCGGTGGTGGGTGATGTGGTCGCCAATATCCTGGCGATGTCCGGCTATGACATCTTCCGGGAATACTACATCAACGACGCGGGCAACCAGATGAACAACCTGGGAAAATCGGTCTGGTACCGCTATCTCGAACTGCTGGGGAAATCCGTCGAGTTTCCCGACACCTGCTATCAGGGGGATTACATCCGGGACATTGCCGGAGACATTCTGAAGAAGGACGGCGACCTTTATCTGGCGAAGGATGAAGGAGAGACGATTCGAGCCTTTACCGATTATGCCGCCGGGATCATTCTCGAAGGCATCAAGGAGGATCTGAAAGAGTTTGGCATCGTCTTTGACCGGTATTTCAGCGAACGAGTCCTCTACGTGAATGATGGGGTAGCAGGGCTGCTGGCCGACCTGGAGGAAAAGGGCTTTATCTACCGCGAAGAGGAAACCCTGTGGTTCAAAACGACGGATTTCGGGGATGACAAGGACCGGGTCGTGGTCCGCAAAAACGGCGAGCCCACTTACTTTGCCGCGGATATCGCCTACCACAAGAACAAGTACGAACGAGGATTCGACACGATCATCGACATCTGGGGGGCGGACCATCACGGCTATATCCCCAGGATGCACGCCGGGATCCAGGCCCTGGGGCACTCCAGGGAAACCCTACGCGTCGTCCTGGTGCAGCTGGTCAATCTCCTGCGCGACGGCAAGCCGGTGGCGATGTCCACGCGGTCCGGCGAATTTGTCACGATGAGGGAAGTGGTTGAGGAAGTGGGACGGGATGCCGCCCGGTACAATTTTCTCATGCGCCGGTCGGACAGTCACCTGGACTTCGACCTGGAAGTGGCCAAGAGGCAGTCCAATGAAAACCCGGTCTATTATGTCCAGTACGCACACGCCCGGATCTGCAGCATCCTGCGGATGGCCCAGGATCGGGGGATCGGAATGCCCGCATCGGCGGATGTGGATCCGCAGCTTTTGAGGATTCCGGAAGAGATCGCCCTGATCAAGGCCCTGATCCGTTTCCCGGAGATCGTCGAGGGGAGCGCCCGGACGCTGGAACCTCACCGGATCACCTTTTATCTCAACGACCTGGCCGGGCTGTTTCACAGCTACTACAACAAATACAAGGTGATTTCCGAAGACGAGGCGGTGACGAAGGCAAGGCTTTTTCTCATGAAATGCATCGCCATCGTGTTGAACAATGCACTGTTGCTGCTGGGGGTGTCCGCCCCGGAAAAGATGTAGCTCTCGTTGCGGATTTCCGTTCAGACATTTTGGTGAAACATGGCTGCCGACAATATCAAACGTTTTGAGTTTCGACTGGGAAAGTGGGGACTTACCCTCTTTGTCTTCGCCATGTCCCTGCTGCTGTTTTCGTCTTTTCTGTTCGGGATCAAGGTGGGGAAGGACATGGATGTCAACCCGGAGAAATACTCCTGGGGGATGTTGAACAAGATAGGGGAAACCACAGCTAAGCCCTGCCCGCGGAAGAGCGACAGGACCGTCATCGCGGTTCGTGAGGCTGGAAAAGAGAATCTGCCGAGCGAGAAGTCTGAATATGACCTTTCCTTTTACGACACGCTGTCGAAAAAGAGCAACAACCTGAGGAAACAGCCCTCCGGGAATGGGGCCGTCGAGGCGGTCCCCGGGACGCCGGCCGTTGTTCCGGAACAGAAGGCGGCTGCTACCGCGGCTCCACCCGCTCCGGCGGCAGGTTCTCCGGCGGCGAGTAAGCCGGCGGAAGTGAAAAAAGAGGAAAAGACAGCGCCTCCTGTCCCAAGAAAGGCAGAGGTTTCATCTCAGCAAAGAACGGAAGAGAAAGCCGTCGTCAAGGCCGTTCCCGAAAAAGTTCGGGAAGCAAAAGCCCCCCCGGAGGTAAAGAAGGCCGAACCGAAACCGGAGAAGGCGGTCGCCGCTGAAAAGAAGGCCGATGGGAAAATAGAGAAAATCATCGCGGCCGACAGGAGCCAGGTCAAAAAGGAAATCAAGCCGGCCACGCAGACCTTCATGGTCCAGGTCGGGTCTTACCGGGATAAAGCGAAAGCAGACCAGGTTGCCGCAAAAATGAAGGCCCTGGGCTATGCCCCGAGAGTCGCTCCCATGGAGTTGCCGGGTCAGGGAAAATGGTACCGGCTGACGATCGGCGGTTTTCCGAGCCGGGAAAAAGCAGCCGAAGCCGTAACGAACGCGGCAAAGAGCACGGGCTCCAGGGGATTTATCCGCCCGGAGGGGGAGGCAAAAGCGGCGGAGCCGTCCAGCCCCGTGAAAAAGAAATAGGCGGAAGACTCGTCTTTCATTCCGGGGATCCTGGAATAAACGAAATCGACAGAAGGTAAGGGGATGCGGACCCGGCACTCTGCAGATCAGGAGTGGGGAATTTCTTTATGTTTGAAAACTTAGCGGAAAAACTCGAAGGGGTATTTAAAAGACTGAAGGGACGGGGGCGCCTCGATGAGGAAAACGTCAAGGAGGCCCTGAAGGAAATCCGCATGGCCCTGCTGGAGGCGGATGTCAACTTTAAAGTCGTGAAGGATTTTATCGAGGATGTCCGTTCCAGGGCGGTCGGACAGGATGTCCTGGACAGCATCACACCCGGCCAGCAGATCGTGAAGATAGTGCATGACCGGCTGGTCGAGCTCCTGGGGGGGACGAGCAGCCAGCTGAAATTCGGCCACCGGTTTCCCGCGCCGATCATGCTCGTCGGACTTCAGGGATGCGGGAAGACGACCACGTCCGTAAAGCTGGCTCGTGTTCTCGCCAAAAGCGGCAAGCGGGTCGGCCTGGTCTCCGCCGACGTGTACCGCCCTGCAGCCATGGAGCAGTTGAGGGTGATGGGGGAGAAGATCGGCGCCCCGGTCATCCGTGCCGACAGCAGCCAGAGTCCCGTAAAGATCTGCGTCGAGGCCGTTGAGGAGGCGAAGCGGAGGGGCTACGAGGTCCTGATCCTGGACACCGCCGGCCGCCTGCACATCGACACCGAAATGATGGAGGAGCTCAAGCAGATTAAAAGCGCCGTGAATCCTTCGGAAATCCTCTTTGTCGCCGATGCCATGACCGGCCAGGATGCCGTCAACGTCGCCGCTAAATTCAACGAGCTGCTGGGAATCGACGGCGTCATCATGACCAAGATGGACGGTGATGCCCGCGGCGGTGCGGCCCTGTCGCTCAAGGCGGTCATCGGCAAGCCCCTGAAGTACGTGGGGGTGGGGGAGAAAATCGACGCCCTGGAGGTCTTTCACCCGGAGCGCATGGCCTCACGCATCCTGGGGATGGGCGATATTCTCAGCCTTGTTGAAAAAGCCCAGACGGTGGTTGACGAGAAAAAGGCCCGTGAGCTGGAGCAGAGAATCCGGAAGAATGAGTTCACCCTTGAGGATTTCAAGGAGCAGCTGCTGCAGATTAAGAAAATGGGCTCTCTTCAGGACATCCTCGGGATGATCCCCGGCTTCAGCAAGATCAAATCCCTGAAGCAGGCTGCGCCGGACGAGAGGGAACTGTTCAAGATTGTCGCCATCATAGATTCCATGACCAAAAAGGAGCGCAACAATTATCTGATCATCGATGGGCGAAGAAGAAAGCGGATTGCCCTGGGCAGCGGCACTTCCGTCCAGGACGTCAATCAGCTTCTGAAAAATTATGCTGAAATCAAGAAGATGATGAAGCGTTTCACCTCCAAGGGCGGCATGAAAGCGCTGCGCCGAGGCAATTTCCGCTTTTAAAAAAGCAAAAGCTGTGTTACAAAATAGTGCATAATCATTCTAAAATTATATCATCGGGAGGTATTTAGCAAAGAGAATGGCAGTCAAAATAAGATTAGCGCGTATGGGGGCAAAGAAGAAACCGTTTTACAGAATTGTGATATCTGATTCCGAATCCCCCCGTGATGGAAGGTTTCTGGAAATTGTCGGCAATTACGATCCGGGAAAGGATCCTGCCGAAGTGAATATCCAGGAAAGCAGACTCCAGGAGTGGCTTTCCAAGGGAGCAAAACCGACGCTGACGGTTTCTCAGCTCCTTCAGAAAAAAGGGATCAAAGTCGGGGCGTAGCAGCCGAAACGGATCTTTGAATCCTTGAAAGGTGAAAAAGCGATCCGCCGGGAAGATTCCGTCCCTCGCGGCTTCGATTTGTCTGTTAGAAAGAACGTTGTGCTGGAAGGGGATGCCGTAAAAAGTCGATATCTACAGAAGGTTTTATTGAGGATGATTCCGTGGAGGTTACGACGATGAAAGATTTGATCAAGTACATTGCTCAAGCGTTGGTAGACAACACCGATGCAGTCGAGGTTTCCGAGGTTGTCGGTGAACAGACATCTGTGATCGAACTTCGAGTGGCAAAGGAAGACCTGGGTAAGGTGATCGGCAAACAAGGCAGAACCGCAAAGGCAATGAGAACGATTCTGAGCGCGGCCTCGACCAAGCTGCGCAAGCGGGCCGTCCTGGAGATCATAGAGTAACTTTTTAATGAAGTTCTTTGAAATTGGAAAAATTGTAAAAGTTCATGGTTTGAAGGGTCGCATGAAGGTTAAATCCTATGCCGGCGCAGAGGAAGACCTTTCCTCCCTGCGCGAGGTCCTGATCGGCAGGGGGGACGGCGAAGCTACAACCTATGCGGTTAGAAGAATCGAACCTCGCGTGACCTTTTTCTTCCTGGAGCTTGAAACGGTCAATACCATCGAGGACGCCCGGAATCTCGTGGGAAGCCGGGTTTTGATCCCGGAGGATGCGCATGCCCAGCTGGCGGCGGACGAGTATTACTGGCGTGATCTGATCGGCCTGAGCGTTCTGACGGAAGAGGGAACCCGCCTGGGCTCCATCGACAGCATCTTTGCTACGGGAAGCAACGACGTCTACGTCTGCAGCGGAGGGGAGCGGGAAATTCTTCTGCCTGCGATTTCAGAGGTGATTCTGAAGATTGATCTTGAGAAGCAGGAAATGGTCGTGCGGCTGCTGAAAGGGCTTTAGGAAAGAGTCCCGTGATCCGGTTCGATATTCTTTCCACCTTTCCTGAGATGTTTGATTCCCCCTTCGGCTCCAGCCTTCTGAAGAAGGCGCAGGAGAAGGGGCTGGTTCAAATCCGCCTGCACAATATCCGCGACTACACGGAGGACCGACACCGGATGACGGACGATGCCCCTTACGGAGGCGGCGGTGGAATGTTGATGAAGGTTGAGCCCGTCGATAAAGCCCTCCGGGAGATCGGCGCGGATCGAGAAGCGGTTCCGATCATCCTGTTAACCCCCCAGGGGCAGGTCTTCAATCAAGGCGTTGCGGAAGAGCTTTCGGCACATTCCCGCATCGTCCTTCTCTGCGGGCACTATGAAGGGGTCGATGAGAGGATCCGGACGAAGCTCGCCAACCGGGAAATCTCCATCGGGGATTATGTATTGACCGGCGGAGAGCTGCCGGCCATGGTCCTTGTGGATGCCGTTTCGCGCCTTGTTCCCGGCGTTCTGGGAAATGCCGAATCGGCGTCGGCGGATTCTCTTTCTTTCGGACTTTTGGAATATCCCCAATACACCCGGCCGAGTGAATATCGGGGGTGGGGCGTCCCGGAAGTCCTTCTGTCGGGTCATCACAAGCTGATTACTTCGTGGCGCCGGAAAGAGGCGCTGAAGCGGACCTGGCTGCGCAGACCGGACCTGATTGAAAAATTGGATCTGACGGAGGAAGACCGGAAGCTTCTCCGTGAAGTGATGCAGGGCGATCCGGAAGGTGGCGACCGTTGACCGGAGAGGCCAGGGCAGGCTATCCGCCTCCCTATTACCTGGTTCTCCTGCATTTCCCCGTTTGCAATAAAAACGGCGATGTGGTAACAACCGCCGTCGCCAACATGGATGTGCATGACATAGCGCGGGCCGCCAGGACATATGGCGTTCAGCGCTATTATATTGTAACGCCGCTGGTGGCTCAGGTCAGGCTGGTGGAGAAGATTCTTGCCCACTGGCAGGAAGGCTATGGGGCCGAGTTCAATCCCTCGAGACGGGAAGCCTTTCAGCGGGTCGATGTGAAGACGGCCCTGGACGACGCTATGGAGGACATGGCCCGCCGGTCGGGAAAAAGGGTCCGCCTGGTGGTTACGGGTGCCGGTCTGTCAAATAATGCCCTTTCCTGCGAAACGCTCAGGGACATGATGTTGCGCGAAGAGGATGCTTATGCCCTCGTTTTCGGCACCGGGTGGGGGCTCGCAGCGGAAGTTCTGGATCGCGCCGATTACCGCCTTGCGGCGGTGAAAGGGGTTTCGGACTATAATCACCTTTCCGTGCGCTCCGCCGTCTCCATTGTGCTGGACCGGTTGTGGGGACGATAATATGTGGACGGGAAGGATCAAAAATGATAACAAGGCGCCGGAATGCGAATCGGGCGCCGGGTCCGTACGGGCAGGGAGATTGAAAAAACAAGGATAAGAATCAAGGAGGAAAGATCCTAATGGAAGTAATCGATATGTTGGAAAGAGAGCAGATGCGCGGAGATATTCCCGATTTTCGGCCCGGGGATACGATCCGCGTCTATGTCCGCATTATTGAAGGTCAGAAGCAGCGAATCCAGGCTTTTGAAGGGGTCGTCATCCGCAAAAAGGGCGGTCTGTCAAACGCCAATTTTACGGTAAGAAAGATTTCCTATGGGATCGGTGTGGAGAAAACGTTTCTCATCCATTCCCCCTCGATCGACCGGATCGATGTGGTCACCCGCGGGCGCGTGCGCAGGGCCCGTCTCTATTACCTGAGAGGACTCCAGGGCAAAAAGGCGCGGATTAAAGAGCTGAGGAAAGTCTGATCCTTTTCTAAAACTTGAACATCGGGGATGAACCATTTCGAGCAGGAAGCTTATCAGAACGGCTATCGGGTCATTGCCGGAATTGATGAAGCGGGCAGGGGGCCTCTGGCAGGCCCGGTTGTCGCTGCTGCGGTGATTCTTCCCCTTGGATATTGCCATTCAGAAATCACGGATTCCAAGAGGCTCTCAGCGAAGAAACGGGAGCGGCTTTACGGGGTGATCAAAAAAGAGGCCCTGGCCGTGGGGGTCGGCGTGGTTGAGCCCCACCGGATCGATGAAATCAACATCCTCCGGGCAACCCTCCTGGCCATGGCGGAAGCGGTGGAAGACCTTTTCCTGCCGCCCGATTATCTTCTCGTCGACGGGCTTCACCGCGTTCCTCTCGACATCTCCCAGAAGACCATTGTGAAAGGAGACACGCTGAGTGTCTCCATTGCCTCCGCTTCGATCATCGCCAAAGTCTCGCGGGATCAGATCATGGAGATTTATCACCGGCAGTTTCCCCAGTACAACTTCCTGAAAAACAAGGGCTACGGGACGAAGGAGCATCGAGCGGCCATCCTTGCCCACGGTCCCTGCAAAATCCACCGGAGATCGTTCAAAACAACCCCTCCAAAACAACCCCTTCTGCAGACCGCCGATCTTTTTGACTGATGCGGCCATGGGGAATCTTTCAACGGGAAAAATCGGCGAAGACATGGCGGCGGCCTACCTGGAAGCAGCCGGATACCGCATCGTGGAGCGGAATTACCGCTGCCCCCTCGGTGAAATCGACCTGATCGCGCTGGAGGGCGATACCCTTGTCTTCGTGGAAGTAAAAAGCCGGCGTTCCGAAAACTACGGCCTGCCCCAGCTTGCCGTCGGTCCCGGAAAGCAGCGGCGGATCTCCAAGATCTCCCTTTACTACCTCCAGAGCCGTCGACTGGATCCCGCCAGCGTGCGCTTTGATGTGGTCGCCATCCTCCTGCGGCCGGAAAAAACCTCCATTGAACTGATCAAGGACGCCTTCGAACTGGCCTACGGGCGATAGCCGTTTCCCGGTGGAGGCCTTTGACGTGTGCCGGGGCCTGTTCGCGGCTCATGCTATCAGCCGCTTGTGCATGGCGGTGACGGCAAGAGGGAAAAAGACGGCGCAGAACAGGGAAAGATAGAGGAGCCCCCAGAGCAGGGAGGCGTCCAATCGGCCGGCACCGAGGGAGCGGGTCATGTCGACCAGGTGGGTCAGGGGCAGGGTGTAGGCCAGAAGACGGGCCCACGAGGGCAGGGCCTCCAGGGGGAAAAACGTCCCGCTGAAGAGGTACATGGGGGTAATGAAGAGAAAGATCGGGAGATTGAAGAGGTCGATGGTTTTGACCTTGCCCGTGAAAACCATGCCCAGCGATCCGAAGGCGATGCCGCCGAGAAAGGAGAGGGGAAGGATCAGCAGGGCGGAAGGATAGCTGACCAGGCCGAAGAGGCTGATGACGGAAAGCATGATGAGGGTGGCCAGAAAGGATTTCGTCGCTCCCCAGAAAATTTCTCCGGTGATGATCTCTTCAAGGGTCAGCGGGGTGGCCATCATGGCGTCGAACGTTTTCTGGTAGTACATTCGGACATAGGAACTGTAGGTATTTTCGAAGAATGCGTTGTTCATGATGTTGATGGCCAGAAGCGCCGGGGCGATAAACTGGACATAGGTCACCTGCGAGCCGCCGTAGTCGATTCTGCCGACGAGGCTGCTGAGGCCCACTCCAAAGGCGAGGAGGTAAAAAAGAGGCTCCAGCAGGGGAGGGAGAAAGCTCACCTTCCAATTCTGTCGGTTGACTACGAGGTTCCGATACCACACTTTCCAGAAGCGCCGGGTGATGTTGCAGGCTCTCATGGGCTTAATCCCTCAGCTCTCTGCCCGTCAGCTTCAGGAAGACATCCTCCAGGGTGGCCATGCGCAGAATGCAGCCGTCGTTGCTGCAGCGGGAAGAGATTTCCTGATAGAGCGTATTCCTGTTTTCTCCGTAGATCATCACGCGATGCCCGAGATTTTCGTATGCCAACCCCTTTTCTGCCACGAAATCCAGGAGTGCGGGCTCCGGTTCGGCCACTTCAATGACGTCATGCCCGACGTAGGTCCTTATCAAATCTGAAGGGATTCCCTCCACGAGGATGCGCCCCCTGTCCATGATCATCAGCCGGTCGCACAGCCGTGAGGCCTCGTCCATGTAGTGAGTGGTGAGGAGAATGGTCAGCCCGCCTTTTTTCAGCTCTTCCAGCTGCTGCCAGACGGAGTGCCGCGACTGGGGATCGAGGCCCGTTGTGGGCTCATCGAGAATCAGAAGGTCGGGGTCGTTGATCAAGGCCCTTGCAAGGACCAGGCGGCGCATCATTCCTCCGGAAAGCTCCATCACCTTGTCATCCCGCCGGTTCTTCAGCGCGACAAAGGAGAGAAGCTTCTCGGCCCTCTCCCGGGCAAGCGGCCGGGGCAGATTGAAGTAGCCGGCGAAGATCTCCATGTTCTGAAAAACCGTCAGATCGGGGTCCAGGTTGTTCTCCTGCTGGCAGACGCCGATTCGGGCTTTGATGGAGCGCAGATTGTCCCGCACATCCATTCCGAAGATCCGCAGCGCGCCCCCGGTCATGGGGGAAAAGCCGTAGAGCATGCGGATGGCCGTTGTCTTGCCGGCGCCATTTGGCCCCAGGATGCCGAAGCATTGCCCGGCCGGAACGGCGAAGGACACATCGTCCACGGCGGTGAAAGAGCCATAGCTCTTCCGCAGATGGAACGCCTCGAGAATCGGCGGGGAAGGGGAAACGGTCCGGGTATCCATACTCACAATAAAATCACTGGTGGACGGCTGATCGGATATGCTTGAAATATACAGCAACGGAGGAAAACAGGAAAGACAAAGATGTGAAGGGCGTCTTTTTAAAGGGTTACAAGGCCTTCACGAATGGCGTATTTGATCAATTCCGCCGACCGGCTTATGTTCAGTTTCTGGGCGATGTTCCGCCGATGAGTCTCCACGGTCTTCACGCTGACAAAAAGATGGGAGGCAATTTCCTTGGCGGTCATCCCCTCCGCCATGAGCTGCAGCATCTCGCGCTCCCGCGCCGTCAAAGACGGGGCGCTGTCCTGGGTCGCATCCTGGGAGTTGGATTTGGTGATGTAGCTTTTAACGACGATGTCTGAAATCATCGGGCTCAGGTAGGTATGGTCGGAGACGACGGTTTTGATGGCCTTGGCGAGCTCTTCGAAGGCGCAGTCCTTCAAGAGGTATCCGGAAGCGCCGGAGGAGAGCATGCCTGAAACAAACCGCCGATCCGAGTGCATGGAGAGAGCAATGACCTTGACTCCGGGGATGCTGTTCACAATTTCCCTGGTGGCATCGATGCCGTTGAGATCCGGCATGGAAATGTCCATGATCACGACGCTGGGCTTGAGTTCCTTCGCCAGTTTGATGGTTTCCCTGCCGTTTTCAGCCTCTGCAATGACCTTCATCCCGGGTTGGGATTCAATGAGCGTTTTAAGTCCGTCCCTGATGATTTTGTGATCATCGGCGAGTATGACGGTGATTGCCATGTTGAGCTCTCCCTTTAACGACCCTCTTTTGTCCCATGGGGCGCAATGAGGGTAAAATGCGTTCCTTCCCCCCGTTTGGAGCGGATCTGAAGCTGGCCGCCGAGATTCTTCAGCCGTTCATGAATGCTGAAAAGGCCGAATCCTCCCCGCCAGTCCAGGGGGGTTCCGATTTTCGATACTTCGAATCCGGCGCCGTGGTCGATAACCTCAATTTTAATCTGCTTGCGGTTCGTTCTAAGGATGAGCTCCGCTTCTTCCACCCCGGCATGCTTGACAACGTTCATGAGAAGTTCCCTGGTCGCCTGCAGGAGAAAGATCTGAAGGTCCTCATCAATGGATACGGAATGATCTTTTCCCTTGTAGATAATCCTGAGGTTATGTTGTTCTGCAAAGTATTGCATTAACCATTCCAACGCTGCGTTCAAACCCAGTTCGTGAAATACCGGGGGGCTTAACTTGGTCATCAGGGAACGGGTTTCTTTGATGGCCTGCTTGACGAAGCCCTGTATCTCTTCAAGCGCTTCGGCGAAGCCGCTGTAGGAAGCCAGGGCATGGAGCATTTCCAGCTTGATCCGCGTGATCGCCAGGGTCTGGCCGATGTGATCGTGAAGCTCCGTGGCGATTCGGCGCCGTTCGCGCTCCTCCGTGGTGATAAGGGCCGATGTCAGCGCCCGGAGCTGCTCATGGTCGGAGCAGATATTCTTCTGCGTCTCCCGGTGTTCCGCGATTTTTCTCCGCAGCGCCTTGTTGATGCTGGCCAGTTCAGCCGTCCGCTGGGAGACATTCTTCTTCAGCTCCTGCTGCAGGGCCTCTTCCGACTGTTTCTGTTCGCGAAGATCGGTGAGAACGGAGAGAAGAAGAGGGGCATTCCCGGTTGACGTTTCATAGAAGGCCGTATCGAGACGGATCGGGAAAACCGATGCCGCCTTGGGAATCTTCAGCCGGATTTCGATGCCCTGATTCGTTTTATCTGCAGCGCAGGCCGTTAAATGCGTCAAAAAATTGTGCTGAGAGTCCCTGGAGACGAAGCGGAGGAAGGACTGCCCCGGGAGAAGATCTTTGTCCCCTTTGCCCAGCAGGGCAGCACCCGCCGGGTTGATCTGGAGGATGCGCGCCGCCTCATCGATGAGCATGCAGCCGATGGGCATGCAATCAAAAAACTTTTCCGGCACCTGTATGCCGGGGTTCTCTGTGACGCATAGTTGCGCCGCGGATCCGCTGAACGGCTCAAGCCTGTTCTCCCGCGGCGCATTCGGCAGGGGTTCGCGCAGGCACAACAGGGAGTAGGCGTCGGCTGAAGCTGCTGTCTTGGATATTCGGGAATTTTTTATCATCGCTTGTTCGGGGTTTATTGAAATTTGGCCTTACGGGGCGTCCGGTGGAGCTGTCGACCCTGTCGGGTTCTTCCGATTCAAAATAACGGGTGTGTTTCCAGGAAAAACCAGTTATTAAACATGCCTGAGTCAATATTCATGCCGTAAAATACTCATATCTGAAATAACTCTGAAAAATAATGCCGCTTCTGGCAAGGAGATTGGGTAGAGTCAAAGCGACGGGTTAAAAAAGGTAGAAAAGATGGCAAGGACCTGACGGTCATTCAGCAGCAGACCGTTGCGACCTTCAATCGATTGCGGCGCCATCGTGCTAAATGAAACAGGGGGACTCGCGGTCCCAAACTTGCTGTTGTAAGGAAAAACCCTGACATATCGCGTACGACAAATTACTGACAGGGTTTTAATTCTCGTTGATTACATTCAAAAGATCCATGACTTAGGTGAAATATTGTACTCTAAAATGATTTATAATCAAGATAAATTTTAGAAATATTTCGCACAATAGGTCTTTTTTGATCTTAGATTGTAAGATAATGGTAGAGAAAAAGGACCAGGAGGTTCAGGGAAAATGCTTACGCCTTTCAAGTTAACCCATCTCGGTGGGGAGCACTGTGTCACCGGTTCATGCCATCTGGTGCAGGCCGGCGGACAGAATTTTCTTGTCGACTGCGGAATGGTGCAGGGGGAGGACCGGGGTCTGTCCATGGAAAACTGGCCGGTCAGCCCCGGGCAGATCCATTGCGTCCTTCTGACCCACGCCCATATCGACCATATCGGGCGGCTGCCGGAGCTTGTTCGCAAGGGGTTCCGCGGAGAGATCCTCGCCACCCACCCGACCAAGGCCCTCCTGATTCCCATGCTCCGGGACGCCCTGAGCTTTTCCGATTGGGGGGAAGAGGAGACATCGGCAACGGTCCGCAGGATCGAAGCGATCAGTTGGGGCTTTGAATACGGGGAGCCCTTTGCCTTGAAGAACGGCCTCCGCTTTACCTTCCACCGGGCGGGGCACATCCTGGGTTCCGCCTCTGTCCTCCTGGAATCGGAAAGCCCGCGGTCGTCCATCCTGTTTTCCGGCGACCTGGGTGTAAAGAACACGCCCATTCTTCCCGATCCCGACCCTGCGCCGGCCTGCGATCTGCTGGTCATGGAATCCACCTACGGAAACCGTCTCCATGAGAGCCGTTCGGACCGTGTTGAACGGCTGGGTCAGGCCCTGGTGCGGGCCTTTTCCGACGGCGGCAAGGTCTTCATCCCGGCTTTCGCCCTGGGAAGAGTCCAGGAGCTGCTCTATGAGCTGAATCGGCTCCGCACGGACGACGTTCTGAAGGAGAAATTCCCCCAGCTGGCAAAACTTCAGCGCATCCCGGTCATGGTGGATACGCCCCTCGGACTTGAATTGACGAAGATCGCGTCGAGCCTTTCCGCATACTGGGACCGGGAGGCGAAGGCCCAATTGAGGCGGGGCGACCATCCCCTGAATTTCGATCGCCTCTATGCCGTGACCAACTCCAAGGACCACCGAAGGCTCCTGGAATCGAAGGGGCCGATGGTGATTCTCGCGGGAAGCGGCATGTGCACGGGCGGGCGTATTTTGGATCATCTCAAGGAAGGCATCGAAGACCCCAGAAACGACATCGTCTTTGTGGGCTACCAGGCCCACGGCACGCCGGGGCGTTATATTCAGGAATATGCCGGGAAGCCCGGGGGATATGTGGAACTGGACGGGGAGCGCCGCTCCATCCGGGCAAAAATTCACGTGCTGGGAGGATATTCGGCCCATGCGGACCAGAAGGAATTGGTCGAGTGGGTGGAATCGATGCCGGAGAAGCCCAAGGCCATCAAGCTGGTCCATGGGGAGGCGGGGGCAAGGGAGGTTTTGGGGGATGTTCTGAGGAGCCGGGGGTATGAGGTGGTGTGACTTTTTTTTGTCCATAAACAGGTCACGTGCCTATGGGCAAAAAAAGGGAATCCTATTTTTCAAGCCATTGCCACAGCGGCATCAGGCGGATCGGACGCTCGGCATCCTGCCATTTGAAGGTTTCCATCCGGTCGACCGTGTCATTGAGAAGCAAAAGGTCATCGCAATGCAATTCCTGTGAAGCCTTGATCAGCGCCCGCATTTCTCTTTTCAGGGTCTTCGGATGCGAAATGTCCGTGCAGACCTGAATCAACTGTGAAATGTGCAAACCTTCTTTGACGACAAAATCCACTTCCTCATTCTGGGAGCTTTTCCAGGAGAACAGGGAAATTCTTCCGGCAATTTCTTCTTTTTTCAGGGCGATCGCCACAAGATTTTCGTAAAGCGCTCCCCGGTCTTCGCTGAAGCTAAAACCTGCCGACACGGCCAGTCCGTTGTCGGTGCAGTAGACTTTCTTGTTGCGCCCCGTCTGATCTTTTACTTTGAAGGAGAAACGGGGAATCAGGAAAAAAAGGTACGCTTCCAGCAGATGGTGAACATAACGATCGACGGTATGAACACTGCGGCATCTCGTCACTCGGGAAAGGACATTGAAGGAACACTCCCGGGCAAGGTTCGACATCAAATAAAGGGTCAAGTCTTCGATCCCCTGCACCGAACGAATTCTGAACCTCTTGACGATGTCCTTGTACAGGGTGGAATGCAGAAGCGTGCGCAGGTAGTCGCGGCGGTCGATCTTCTTGAGAAGAGGTTCCGGATACCCTCCCTGTTCCGCGTAAGTCTCCAGTGCTTCTCTTTTCTCAATCTCCGTTCTCTGATTGTTCAAGGTCGACAGGTACTCGCCGAAAGAAAATGGAAACAGAACATAGTTGGCGTGGCGTCCTGTGAGATGTGTGGCCAGCTCCGAACTGAGCAGGTTGGCGTTGCTGCCGGTAATGAGAAGTCGAAAATCCTGTCTTTGCAAGCGATTTACAAACATTTCCCAACGGGGAAGATTCTGTATTTCGTCAAACAGGAGATAACGCGGATTATTGTAGACCGTGTTTACGGCGCTGATGATTTCGTCGTAATCTCCGGTGATGGTCAATCGCTCATCATCAAAATTGACATAACCAAAGGAACCGGTCTTTGAAATCAGATGAACGGCATAAAACGATTTTCCAGCTCGTCGCGGCCCCGTGATGACCTTGATCCGATCATCTTCCGGATCCAGAGAAACGGACAGCTTCCGCTCAAAATAGGACTCCTGAAGACGGTTTCCCAGCTCTCTTTTTTGAACAAGAATGATATCTCTTAACACAAATCACCTATGATGCATAAAAAACTGGATTTTTATGCATCATAGGTGATTTGTGTCCAGTGTCAAGCAAAAGTCTTTGCCACTTCGCGATTGTAAAAAATTTTAATAATATTTAATGCTTATATTTCTAATATTGCTCATTATGCCTGTGTCCTGAGAAACCGGGGGTGGACGCTGGATCACAGCGGCGGCGGATTCCACTTTGCCTGCCTCGATTTGACGGCTGCCCAATGCCAGGATCTTCAGCAACGCATAATGGCAACCAAAGGAATCAGAATAAACAGAGGAATCAAAAGAACAAGAGGAAGAACAAGGTAATAAAAAAGGTTTTCTCTTGAGGGAAGAAAAAGAATGAGGCAAGGGGGACTATCGAACTGTTGCTACAGGGGGAGGTTTACGTCGGGGTTACCAAAAAAACACCTTCCAGGCTGATTTTCGATGAGCCAGGTTGTTCATAAAAAATGCAGAGCCAATTCTGACTCTGCATTTCTGTAATAAACCGATTGTGTTTACTTCCGTTACTTTTGAAACTTTTTTCTAAGTCCTGTCAATCCAAGCAATCCAAAACCAAGGAGCATTAGAACGTTCGGTTCAGGAACAGACCGGTGCACCAAGAAGTCTTGAGTATTAACACCACCATTGGGCGGCGGAGTATGAACAAGGGATACATTGGAGCTTGGTTCGCCAAAGGTTAATCCAGAGACGACTGCCTCAAGCGCTGCAGCATTGGCAAAAGAAGCACCGGAAATATACGTAAAATTAGTTCCCCATAATTTCTCCCAAATAATAAGTTGTGTCTCCTCTTTACCATATGACCAGCCATTATAATATTGTTCTGCCACCCAAGCAGCATTTTTCAAATCAAGGGGGACAGGCTGCAGCTCAGCCAACCCCGTCCCAGCGGTCACAGCTTCAACGCAAAACGCGTCAAGTACACCGTATTCGTTTGTTGTTAAATAGTATTCTGTATAATAATTGCCGCTGCCATTGGGTAAGTTTACGTTTGCCGAGTTGCCCGAACCAAAAGTAATTTGGGTTACAGTTACTGGGTTCGCGATTGCGGTACCTGCACAAATTAACGTAAAAATAATCGCACAAAATAATATTTTTTTCACGTTATCTAACCTCCTTGTTTATTTGTTACGGTTCAGATATCAAGATTGGGGCCAGAATTATATGTCATTGATTCGATTGATTGATATGATTTTTTAGGGCTTATCGTGATAATTGATTGTGTAAAGAAACTGTACGTGTCAAAAAAAGTTTAACCTGACACAATAAAAAATAAATATATAAATATTAATTACTTATGGATGTTCTTGCTTCTGTTTAAAAACGTAATGTTTATTTACACTTTTCATAGCGGTCTGACCACTTATTGGTAGTCAGATTTGCACATGCTGTTACCAAGTTAGTTTTTGCATCATCGTTCACCGTGATCTGATACCAGTGGTAAGCTCACTTGTCCGTTCTCTGAGACGGTCAGTATTGACAAGTCTGCCACCTGGAAGCTTTAATTGTGGTACCATCTCCTTAAGGACAGGAGGAGTTGCCGATTATTTCCAGCGAGGACTTAAAGGATAGGCATTTATCATCTGCACTAACGACAAAACCGGGGAAAATCCATTCTGTCGCCCGACTACCAGACGATACGCGATTTCCTGGACAAGGATGGTTACCAGGCTTCCTAGATTTTTTGTTTCCTGAAATGGATGGATTATCAAGCTTTTGTGCTAAACTTGCATCTCATGAAATAGCACAGTTTTTATTGTCGGAATATCTTACAAATAAACACAAGACTAAAGGTGTGTCATAATGTACTGTATATATTATTATTCTTCAGTCGCTGGTTAAAATTATTCCAAATAGTGTTGTGTAACTTTACAATCGTAAAGAATCATTGATATCACACAATTTGAGATCTGAATTTGTCGACCCAATTAAAAATGCTATAAATATTAAGCAATATTAACCTGTTGCCAGTTGACAATGATGAGAATAACTTTCCTATTTTCTGCCTGGCACATTGCTTGCCCCATCAAGTCGCGTAAGGTACTGAGTCAGAATGCCGGCAGTACATTCTGTACCGAAAGAAGTGGGGTTTAACGTTTTAAAAAAATAAGTTGAGGAAGGAGAGACGAGGGTGAAAAAACTAGGGATTCTTATGATGGCATTAATTGCTTGTATGATGCTGTCCAGTACTGCAATGGCAGACAGTCCCACACTGCAGGAAATCTTAAACAATATTACTGTAGGTCCCATTGCAGGCAAAAGCTCTGTTAATGTGGAGACGGATAGGATGGCTAATGACTCATACTGGAGCATCACCGGAAGTGGTGGTTCATTATCCACAATGATTATCGAGGTGGCTGGTTTGGCAGCGCAAAATGGTTTTGGCGTCTATGACATGTCAAACTCGAATAAGAAAGTGGAGCTATTTTCTGGGGCGGCGACAACGGGTAGTCAGGTAACCTTGGGGATTACCACGATTGGTCAAGTATATGTCAAAGGTGAGTATAGCGGTGTTAATTTTGCCGCTAATCGCTTTGGATTTTACATTACCACAGGGAACGGCGAGACATTTTATTCTGATAATTTGTTGAATAACGGAGAAGATCATATGCTGGCGTTCCAAGGCAAGAATGTAGATACTATTCAGATTGGTCAATGGGCGCCAGGCCTGTGGACGAACAATGAATACGCCTTAGCATTTGAGGATCTTAGCACAGGAAGTGATTGGGATTATAACGACATGGTGGTGATGGTTGAGTCGGTGACAAATGTTCCTGAGCCAACTACCTTGACGCTTCTTGGTGCAGGTTTGATTGGATTGGCATTCGCTCGCCGCAAGAGGGATGATGCGTAGTATTAAACGCTAAAAGGAACGCTTCTATTAAAGACAAGAAGGGTCAGGTATTTAGCCTTTCTTGTCTTTTTTTATTGTAAACGCCTACTATAGCCATAATTAATTTTAATGAGCTATTTTTTCGAAATCCCCAGTTTATCCATCAATTCATAAAGCGTGGGACGGCTGATCCCAAGCTTTTCAGAGGTCTTGGTGATGTTGTCTTTGCAGAGGGCAAGGGTTTCGATGATAAGAGCTCTTTCGATCTGCTCCCGAGCTTCTTTGAGGGTCAGGTTTCCATTGCCGTTATGATTGCCGCTTATTTCCAGATCTGCGGGTGATATCTTTCTTCCCTCGGCCATAATGACGGCGCGCTTGATGGAATTTTCCAGCTCCCGGATGTTTCCCGTCCAGGAATGGCTCAGCAGCGCATTGACGGCAGGCTGTGAAAATCCCGAAACCTTTTTATTGAGTTCATGAGAAAACTTCTGCAAAAAGGCATTCGCCAGGAGCAGGATATCGCCCTCGCGTTCTCTAAGGGGCGGCAGAGCGATGGTGACTACACTGATCCGGTGATACAAATCCTCCCGAAAGCGTCCTTCTTCCATCCTTTGCTTCAGATCGCGGTTGGTTGCCGCCAGGACACGGACATCAATGCTGATCTGTTTGCGGCCTCCGACCCGCTCGAATTTCTGCTCCTGAAGAAAACGAAGCAGCTTGACCTGGAGGGCCATGGGCAGCTCACCGATTTCATCAAGAAACAGGGTGCCGCCCTGTGCTGCCTCGACCCGTCCCTTCTTCTGCATGTGGGCGCCGGTGAAGGCGCCTTTTTCATGGCCGAATAGTTCGCTTTCCAGAAGATTTTCCGGGATCGCGCCGCAGTTGATCACGACAAAGGGTTCGTCCTTTCGGGAACTCAGCCGGTGCATGGCCCGGGCGACCAGCTCCTTGCCGGTGCCGCTTTCTCCCGTGATCAGAATGGAAACATCCGTTGTGGCCACCTTGCGGATGACGGCGAAAACCTCTTGAATCTGAGGACTCGCCCCAAGCATTCCTTCAAAGGAATCTTCATTCTGAAGTTTTTTCTGGAGATTGAGCTGTTCTTCTTCAAGACGATGAATATGGAAGGCGCGCTGCAGAACGACTTTGAGTTCATCAATCTGGATGGGCTTGTAAAAATAGTCGTAAGCGCCAAGGCCGATGGCGCGAAGGGCATGTTCCTTTTCGACACGCCCGGTGATGACGATGACTTTGGCCTTGGCATGTTCCTGGATTTCCGACAGCGTGGCAAAGCCCTCCTGGGTATCGGCCGGATAAGGTGGGAGACCGAGATCAAGGGTGATGACGGAAGGAGATTCCTGTTTGACCAGGGACATGGCGCTTGACCGGTCTTCAGCCAGCAGCACCTGATAATCCTTGTTCAGCGCCCATTTCATCTGCTTGCGGACATCTTCATCATCTTCAACAATAAGAAGCTTGTCTTTTTCCATTAGAATTTCCGAAACTTAACTCCTGCTGAGGTTTTCAGAGGCCGGTGACGGGGAGCAGAATACGGAAGGTCGTTTTTTCCCCTTCAATGCTTTCCGCTTCAAGTCTTCCCCGATGAGCTTCGACAATCATTTTACTGTGAAAGAGTCCTATTCCCATGCCGCTTTTTTTGGTGGTCTTGAAAGGGTGGAACAGAGACTTCTCAATAAACTCCCTGGACATCCCCTGACCATTGTCGCTGAAGCAAATTTCGATCCAGTTCCCGTGCAATCCCGACGAAACCTGGATAAGAGGGTCGCTGGAAGAGGCAACGGCATCATTGGCATTGAGCAGAAGATTGACCAGAACCTTCTGAAGCTGTTCCGGATCGGCATCGAGGTTCGGCAGCGGCTTCAGATCTTGAGTCACCCGCGCTTTCAAGGCGCCGTTAAACCCGGCGAGAGTTGTTTTCACCAGCTCATTCAGATCCACCTGGGTCTTCTGAAGATCGATCTTTTCCCCGAGGGACGAAAGACGATTGCACATGATTTTAATCTTGTCAACGCTTTGCGACATCATCTGTATCGTATCGTTTCTAAATTCCTCGTTGTCGAAATGGACCGGAAGATTTTCCATGGTCAGGGATAGTTTTGACGCCAGATTTTTAAGATCATGGATAAAAAAGGCGGACATCGTCCGGAAGGCTTCCTCCTCCTTAACCTTTCTCATCTTCTCTGAAAGTTTGACAGTCAGAAGACTGCCGGCGGCCTGGTCGGCAAGGGTGCTGAGCAGCTCCAAATCTTCAAGGGAAAGGGGATCATGGCCGATGCGCTCACCGACGGTCATCAAACCGGCCAGTTGATCTCCGGAAACCAGCGGAAGGGCATAATCAATCTTCAAAGACGAGCAGAGATCCCGGTTTTGCAGATTCTCCAGGATTTTTTGTTTATCCCTTCTGAAATCATAATCAAGGGGAATTTTTTCCTCCCTGATAGCCTTGGCCAGTTGAAAAAGATCCTCTTCAGCGGACTCCGCATCCGGTATGTCGCTTTTTGACAAGGCTGTCGACCCCAAAAGAACCAGTCGTTTCTCTGATTCATCGGTTACCCAGAGGCTGACGGACAGGACGTCCAGCGTGCGGGAAACCATTCCGGCAATGGCCTGGCATAACGGGGCCAGATCCAGAACAGAGCCTGTCGTGTGGGTAAAGGTCTGCCATTCCTTCCGGTAATCGTAAAAGGGGCGACTGAAGTGCAGACTGACAAATCTTTTCAGGCGCCGCCGAAGCCGATCGGAAAACAGGAAGATGGCCAGACCCAGGAAAAGAAGAAAGATGAGGAATGCCTGGGAAGGAACGGTATGTCTGCCGGTAAGAAAAGGCGCCGCCTTTGCGATCAGGGCGACGGCGATCAGGTAGAGGCCGATGAAAAGAAGGGTGAAGGAGGCGTAAAGGAAGGAATGGGAGAGATAAAAACGAACGGCCAGCGTTTTTGATCGGTAGAGAGAAAAAAGCATCAAGGGGCAGGCCACAAGAAGGGCAATGCCGTTGACGGCCAGCAGGGACGTGTCCAGTGTATGATACAGGATGGCCTGGCTGTCGGTAAAAATCCTGACACCAAAAAGGCTGCCCAGGCCCAGGATGAGAAATTTAATCTGCCAGCGGATATGGCCGACGGATGTCCGAAGGGTCTTTTCCAGATTGATCAGGACCAGCACTGCGCCGAGAAGAGACAGGATATGATAGAGATAGCCGGACCATCCCAGCCGCAGAATCCATATTTCTTGACTGGATAGAAATAGCACCGGCTGTTGAAAAAATTTGCCGCCGAAGAGGGTAGGCAGGATGACAGGCAGGATAAAAACGCAGAGAATCGGCCATTTCCAGGCCTGGAGAAATATCTTGTAGTTGCTCCTGGCAAAAGAGAGACTGAACACAAGCCAGATGCCCGGCAGGAAACTCGCGGCAACAATGCGGAGATGCTGCAGTCGCAGCGCGGTCAATGAGGAATCCGTCAACAGGCTTAAAGCGGATAATGTCGAATCGGCCGCCAGCAGCAGCATGCCCAAAGCAAAGATCCGAGTTACAAAATCCCGCCAGTTCTGAAAAACAGTAAATCCCGCCAGAAGGATGCAGAAGAGCGCACCGGCAAAAAAGATCAAAAAATCAGAATTCATGTCGGAATGACATATCCAGATGATAACTCATAATCCATACCCGTCAATCTTTGCGATTTACTTTTTCCTCTTTTTCCCTCAAAAAGTAAAGAATCGGCGCCATCAGAAGCAACGCCAGAATAAAAAAGGGGATGCCGCCCTCTCTGTGCAGGGGGCTTTGCAGAATTCGCGGGTCCACATAGGTGCTCAATAAGGTTAACGTGGTGATGCGAATGCCGTTCTTGAGCATCGTGA
>NZ_JAXGNC010000018.1:0-46058 GCF_040768185.1 Syntrophus sp. (in: bacteria)
GTTACAATGATCCGGGAATTCAGGTTGTACCAGCGCTTGTTGCAATTATCTGCGGCCACGTCGCATTGGTGCAAGCAAAAAAGATCGTTGGATTCAAAGGTAAAAAGCTTGCGATCGGTGGTCTGATATTGGGATATGCTGAACTTGCCTTCGAACTTGCCTTCAAAATCTGGTTTTGGATTATACTTTGAGATAGCGAGATTATAAAAACGCCATTTACTTGGACGTGAAAAAGCGTCGCTTTGCCCTGCTTGTGTCCGTCGCTCATGGCGAACGTTCGAACGGCAATCGATAAATCTCTGTTCAATTTGTTTAAAGCATTGGTAGATGAACACATTCAGAGACCGAATAAGGACAGGTATCATTCGGGGTCACTCAAAATATTCTTTGTGGGCAGCAGAAAAATGAAAAGGACCTCGATATAAACATGATTAAATGGTCTAGATATTATTGAAATCTATCCGGTTACCATTGGGTACCATTTTCTTGTTATATTTTCCAACAGCAGCTGAAAGGCTGTTTTGCCATCTACAACCCCTTCAAGATTGTCGATACTTCCCAAAATCTCATTAAATATTTGTTTTGCTCGTTCTTCAGGTAATCCGCCTGCCATAGCCGGTTGTAAGATTGCAATAAGTAATGATGCTATCTCTTGAGAACCTTCAATATTTTGCACTTCCTCTTCTTTAATTTCTTCGCTCACCCATTCCTCCCCGTTTTGAAATGATAATATCAACTATCCATTTATTTTCGATATTACAAGTCTTATTCGATGGCTCCCGTTAATCGAGGTCAAGTGAAAAAAGGACTCAGTTCCGGCGTTGACGTGAGCGGCAGGATGCGTTATGCAGAGGAATAAATATTTTCGGGCGGAACAGGAGCGGGCAGAGAATGGACTTTTTCAAGATGAGCGGCAGCGGCAATGACTTCATCCTGTTTGATAACCGGGGAGGGACGTTGGCTGCGGTCAAGGACATGCCGGCTTTCGTGCAGGCGATCTGCCGCCGGAAGGTTTCCGTCGGGGCCGACGGCGTGATTCTTGTGGAGCCTTCGGAGCGGGCGGACTTCCGCTGGCGCTTTTTCAACGCCGACGGCAGTGAAGTGGAGATGTGCGGCAATGGAGGCCGCTGTGTCGCCCGGTTCGCCTTCCTACAGGGAATTGCCGGGGAGAGGATGTCCTTTGAAACCGTGGCCGGGATCATCGATGCCGAAGTCCGGGGTGATGTGGTGAAACTGAGGCTCACCGAACCCTCGGCGCTGGAGGCCGGCCGGATCGTCCCCCTCCAGGATGAAAGGGTGACCGTGGACAGCATCAACACGGGCGTTCCCCACGTGGTGGCTTTTGTAGCGGATCTGGATCACTTTGACGTCTTCCGTTATGGCAGGGCGCTCCGCTTTTCCGAGGCGTTTGCGCCGGCGGGAACGAACGCCAACTTCGTAACGGTGACCGGCCCTCAAAGCCTTTCCGTCCGGACTTACGAGCGGGGCGTTGAAGACGAAACCCTGGCCTGCGGCACGGGATCGGTGGCCTCGGCCCTGGCTGCGGCGGCGCGGGGAGAGGTGACCTCGCCGGTGGAGGTGACCGTGAGAAGCGGTGAGGTCCTGAAAATCCATTTTGAAAAGAACGACGGCGCCTTCCGGAACGTCTATCTGGAGGGTCGGGTCCGCGTGGTTTATGAAGGCCAGCTCTGGGAAGAAGCCTGGCTGGGTCAGGGAGATTGACAACATTCATCATTCTTATAAAGGAGACAGAACGGTGCAGATTGCGGAACGACTGGGTAAGATTCCCCCCTACCTGTTCATGGAATTGCGGAAAAAAATCAACAAAGCCAAGGCCGATGGCGTCGACGTCATCAGCCTCGCCATCGGGGATCCCGTGGAGCCCACCCCGGAACCCATCATCGAAGAGCTCTGCCGCCAGGCGCACAATCCCGAAAACCACCGTTATCCGACCGATGAGGAAAAGGGGATGCTGGCCTTCCGGCAGGAGGTGGCCCGCTGGTATGCCGAGAGGTACGGCGTCGATCTTGATCCGGAAAAAGAGATCCTGGGGCTCATCGGTTCGAAGGAAGGATGTCATCATTTTGTCCTGGCCTGCATCAATCCCGGGGACATTGTCCTCATGACCGATCCCGGGTATCCGGCCTATCGTTCCAGCATCCTCATGGCCGGGGGTGAGCCCTACAATGTGCCGATTCTGCCGGCCAACGGATATCTGCCTGTTTTTGAAGACATTCCCTCCGACGTGCTGAAGCGGGCGCGGGGCATGTTCCTCAACTATCCCAACAACCCCACGGGGGCCTGCGCCACCCGGCCTTTCCTGGACCGGCTGGTTGCCTTTGCCCGGGAAACGGGCATTGCCGTCTGCTATGACAACCCGTACTCAGAGATGGTTTTTGAGGGGCAGGAGCGCCTGAGCTTCCTCATGGCCAATGGGGCGAAGGAGGTCGGGGTGGAGCTCAATTCCCTCTCCAAGCCCTATAACATGACCGGCTGGCGGATCGGGATGGCTTCGGGAAACCCGGAGATTCTGGCCGCCATGAGCAAGGTCAAGGAGAACACCGATTCGGGAATCTTCAATCCCATCCAGTATGCGGGCATGTTCGCCCTCCGCCATGAATCGCCCTCCATTGACAGGATGCGGACCATCTATGCCGAACGCCGGACTCTGGTTCTCAAGACGCTGAAGAAGATCGGCATTGATTTTGAGCCGCCCAGGGGCACCTTCTACCTCTGGGTTCCCGTTCCGGCTGGCATGACTTCCCTGGAATTCACGAACCGCCTTTTCGAGAAGACGGCGGTGGTGGTGGCTTCCGGAACGGCTTACGGCCAGTACGGCGAAGGCTTCATCCGCATCTCCCTGACGGTCCCGGACAACCGGCTGGCCGAGGCCATGGCCCGCATCGAGAAGGAGTTTGCCTGAAGGAAGGAAACGATCAATCATGGAAATCGGAATTCTGGGGCTTCCACAGAGCGGGAAGAGCACCCTTTTTGAAATCATGACGGGCGTCCGCAGCCGGGATGTTCATGGAGAGACATGCGTTCGCGGCCAGGCTTCCGTTCCCGACGAACGGTTTGACCGATTGGTGAAGATCTACAAGCCCCTCCGGGCGGTTCCCGCCCGGGTGCCTTTCACGGATGTGAACGCCGCGGGCGAAAAGGCATGGGAAACGGTCCGCCAGACGCTCAGCGCCGCCGAAGGCCTGCTTCATGTCGTGGACGGTTTTTCCGATTCCTCGGTTTCCGCGATGCTGAACCGCTACCGGAAACTGGCCGATGAACTGATCCTCTCCGACCTGGTGGTGGTGGAAAACCGCCGCGAGCGGCTGCTGAAAGTGGCGAAAAAAACCCTGAAACCGCCGGAGTCCCTCCACGTGGAGCTGATGCCGCGCCTTCAGGAGCAGCTGGAAGCGGGAAAACCCCTCCGGGAATTGGCGCTGACAAAGGAGGAGCGCTCCGCCCTTTCGAGCTTTTCCTTCTGGACGCTCCGGCCGGAACTGGTTGTTCTCAATGTCGCTGAAGATGGATTTCCCAATGTGGACGCCTTTCAGAAGGAGGCCTGCCTGACCGACCCGCTGATGGGGATCTGCTGCGAACTGGAGGCGGAGATGGCGGGACTGCCGCCTGAAGAGCAGAAGGAATTCCTGGCGGACCTGGGCATGGAAGAGCCTGCCTTCGGGCGGGTGATCCGGGCCGCCTTTGCTCTGCTGGGGCGGATCTCCTATTTCACCGTGGGCGAAGACGAGGTGAAGGCCTGGGTCATTCCGGAGGGGACGAAGGCCCCCAGGGCTGCGGCGGCGATTCACAAGGATTTCGAAAGGGGCTTCATCAAGGCGGAAGTCGTCGCCTATGATGATTTCATGGCCTGCGGCGGTTCGCATGCCAAGGCCAAGGCGGCCGGCAAGGTCCGCCTCGAAGGCAAGGAATATATCGTCCGCGACGGCGATATCATCACCTTCCGCTTTAATGTCTGATAACGTCGGATGAACTCAACCAAGATGAGGGAAACATAGAGATGGGCCTTCTCAACCTGTTGATAAACGATCCGGTGACCTTTGCCCTCCTGGCTGTCCCTCTTCTGTATTCGGTGATCCTGCACGAACTGGCGCACGGCTGGGTAGCCTGGCGCATGGGGGATCCCACGGCCAAATGGATGGGCAGGCTCACACTCAATCCTCTGAACCATCTGGATCCGCTGGGCACACTCATGCTCTTTCTTTTCGGGTTCGGCTGGGCGAAGCCGGTTCCGGTCAATCTCGCCAACATTCCCGACACGCGCCGGGGTTTCATCCTGGTTTCTTCCGCGGGGATCATTGCCAACATGATCGTGGCGTTTTTTGCCCTGCTGGCCTGGAAGGTTCTGGCGCCTCCGCCGATGGGCAACATCGCCAAGATTCTTTCCTTCCTGGCCCAGATCAACATCATGCTGGCCGCCTTCAACCTGATACCCATTCCACCCCTGGATGGTTCGAAGATCCTCATGGGATTCGTCTCCGAACAATTTCGTTACACCCTTTCCCGCCTCGAACCGTATGGATTTTTCATCATCATCGGTCTGCTTTACCTTGGGGTCCTCAACCCGGTGATTGCCTTTTTCCGGTGGATGATTCTGTTGGTGATCGGCGTGTTCCTTCCCTGAGCGAAGGAGCGGGGACTTTTTCTTCTCAAATTCATCAGTAAAGAGGTACTGACCATGAAAATAAAGTATTTGGGTGCAGCCAGGACCGTCACGGGATCGTGCTTCATCCTGGAAACGGCGGGGCATCGGTTCGCAATTGACTGCGGCATGCATCAGGGCAATCTGGAGATTGAAAAGAGAAACTGGGATACGGAGCTTTATGAGCCGCAGAAGATCGAGTTTGTTTTGCTCACCCATGCCCACATCGATCACTCCGGCCTGCTGCCCCGTCTCGTACAGAACGGGTTCCGGGGGCCGATTTTCACGACTCCGCCCACGGCGGATCTGCTGAGGATTCTTCTCCTGGATTCCGCCTACATCCAGGAGATGGAGGCGCAGTGGAAAAGCAGGAAGCGCCTGCGCTTCGGCGAAAAACGCGTCGGGCCGCTGTACACCCAGCGGGATGCCCAGGCGGTTTTCCCCCTGCTCAAGACCGTCTCCCATGATCAACCCTTTGAACCCTTTGCGGGGGTGCGGGTAAACTTCAAGGATGCCGGTCACATTCTGGGCTCCTCCTTCCTGGAATTGTGGCTGAAGGAAAACGGAGCGCCTGCAAAATTCGTCTTTTCCGGCGATATCGGAAGGCCCCGACAATTGCTCATGGAAGATCCCGGGGTCACCGCCGAGGCGGATTATCTCTTCCTTGAATCCACCTATGGAAACCGGGATCACAAGAATGAACAGGCCAGCCTCGATGAACTGGCCGAAGCCATCGCCTATAGCTACAACAATAACGAGAAAATGGTCATTCCGGCCTTCGCCGTCGGAAGGACCCAGGAAATGATGTACTGCCTCAACCTGCTTTCCCAGGAGGGCCGCCTGCCGAAGGATATGCCCATCTACCTGGACAGCCCCCTGGCGATCCAGGCCACGGAAATCTTCCGCCGCAATGCCGCTTCCCTGGACGATGAAACAAAGGACCTGATCAAAAACGGGCAGGATCCCCTGCGCCTGCCCCAGCTTCGCATGACGCCGACGACGGCGGAATCCATGGCCATCAACACCTCCGAGGGGCCGGCCATCATTATTTCCGCCAGCGGCATGGCCAATGCCGGCCGGATCCGCCACCACCTCCGGCACAATCTCTGGCGGGAAGGGGCCAGCATCGTCTTTGTGGGCTTTCAGGCCGAGGGAACCACGGGCCGCAAGATCATTGACGGCGCCAAGAGGGTGCGTGTTCTCAACGAAGAGGTCGCCGTCAAGGCCAGGATCTTCACGATCGGCGGTTTCTCGGCCCATGCGGGACAGAGCCAGCTGCTGGAGTGGGTGAGCAACTTCCGCAACAAGAATCTGCAGGTCTTCCTGGTTCACGGCGAGTATGAAGCCCAGCAGGTCCTGGCGGAGCGGATCCGGGAGCGGTTCGGGTACAAGGTGATCATTCCCGAGTATCTGGAAGAAACCCTGTTGAAAATCGGCGAGGAGATTCAGCGGGTGGAATTCCCGGAGAAGGCGGCGCCGAAAATCGACTGGGCCTATCTCATCGGGGATCTGGAAGCGAGGATGGCGCAGCTGCGCCAGAGAAAGCCGCAGCTTGAGGCCAAATCCTGGGTGGAGCAGACCGAACTGCGGGATCGGATCCTGGAACTGAACCGCGATCTCATGGAAACCATCTCGGAAATCTGACGGCGCGATCCTGCAGGATTTATGGGGCCAGGCGGTATTCGAAGGTCGCTACGATATTCAACCGGGAAAGCTGCGAATTTGCAGGCAGGGGGGCGAAGCGGGGCGTGCGGACGGCCAGCAGGGTGGCCTCATCCAGAAGCGGTGATCCCGATGAGCGGATGACGGCCGCGTTCACCACCTCCCCTGTCGCCGCAAGGGAAAACCGGATGACGGTGGTCCCCTCTTCTCTCAAGGCTTCAGCCTTTTCGGGATAGATCCAGGACTGTTCGATTTTTTCTCTGACCGCCTTGAGATAGGGCTTATAGCGCTGCTCCCGGCTGTTCAAGTCTACCGTGGCTTCGCGAAAGTTTTTGCGGGAGGAAGCCGGGGGCTTTGCTTCCTGGACGGCCTTCAGGCGGGGTTTGGCGGCCGGCGGCTTCGGGGCGAGGGCTTTTTTCTCTCGGGCCGCGAACATCTCGCGAAGATCAATGGTCACAACCTGCTGCGGATGTCTTTTCCCCCGCCACTCCATCAAGCTCACCAGGGACAGGGCGCCAAGGTGAATGATCAGGGAGATCGCGACGGAATAGAGTAGGATTTTGTTTGTGGACATGATCGCCTTATCGTTGCTTGATGGTGTGAACATAGAATAGGAATTCCATAAAATCAACAGGTGGCTCCGATTCATGAAGAAGGGGGTTGCAGAGCCGGAACGCGGGGGTGAGATTCCATCCCGCAGCCCGGATTCCGGAACAAAAGAGGATGAGCGGTGGATGGAAATCGCCCTTGAGGAGGCCCGTCTGGCTGCAGCGGAAGGAGAAGTGCCGGTGGGGGCGGTGCTCCTGTGGCAAAACTCGGTGATTGCCAGAAGTCACAACCAGCCGATTGCCCGTCATGATCCCACGGCGCATGCCGAGATTCTGGCAATCCGGGAAGCTTCCGAGATCATGAAAAATTACCGCCTGACAGGGATGACCCTCTATGTGACGCTTGAACCTTGCATCATGTGTGCCGGGGCTATCCTGCAGGCTCGCCTGGCAAGGCTTGTCTACGGGGCGGGCGATCCGAAGGGCGGAGCGGTGTCCTCCGTGTACCGGGTGCTCCAGGACAGCCGGCTGAACCATGCCGTTGAAGTGACCGGGAACGTTTTGTCGGCGCCCTGCGCGGAAATTTTAAGTGGATTTTTCCAGGAAAAGAGGATAACATCCGGCACGCCGAATGGCTGAAGATACGGACTTGCGGGCCGAATCTTGCGGAGAGATACCGAAGTGGTCGTAACGGGATCGACTCGAAATCGATTTGGGGGTCAAAAGCTCTCACGGGGGTTCGAATCCCCCTCTCTCCGCCAATCATTCCCGATCCGGATTTCAGAACGGCGGGAGAGCCCATAGCGGCGCCGTAAACACCGTGATCCGAAAGAAGCGATGTGATCTGAAAAAGTGGTGGTGTTTTTTCTGCTTTTCTGTTAGGGAGCTTGCGTCATTTTTCAGCGGCTGTTTTTTGAGGAGAGATGCCCGAGAGGCTGAAGGGGCACGACTGGAAATCGTGTGTATGTCCACAAAGATGTACCGGGGGTTCGAATCCCCCTCTCTCCGCCAGTTTCTTCCTCTGGAATTGGTTGTCCGCCCGCCGCGAAGAAAGTTTCTGGACGGGATTCTCAGGGATATAGATAGCCGGGCCCCGTGCAACGATGGCGTGTGAACCCCGTCAGGTCCGGAAGGAAGCAGCGGTAGCAATGTCCAGCGTGTGCTGCGGATCAGCCTGGCTATCTTTTTTTTTCAGCTAAAAGCGGCCGCCCGCAAGTTCCCAGGTCCAGAATGTGCCACCCCGGTTCTTTTGTCGGAGTTTTTCTGATAATCTTTGTCCTTCCAGTGATATTGTGAGAGTGCCGGCAGGAACACCTGCTCTTCCGTCTTGAGAATTCCCCCGTTCCGAAGAGGGGTCGGCAAATTCTTCGGATAGTGTTCTCCTTCGGAGTCGTTATGGATTACCTCGTTTTAGCCCGGAAATGGCGGCCCCAGGTCTTCGAGGACGTGGTGGGGCAGCCTCACGTGGTCCAGACCCTGAAAAATGCCATCCGCCAGGACCGCATTGCCCACGCCTTCCTCTTCAGCGGACCGCGGGGTGTGGGAAAGACCTCCGTCGCCCGCATTCTGGCCAAGGCCATCAACTGTGAACAGGGTCCGTCGGATATACCCTGCAACACCTGCACGAACTGCCGGGAAATCACGGAAGGCGTTTCCCTTGACGTCCGGGAGATCGATGGCGCCTCCAACCGGGGGATCGACGAAATTCGCGAACTCCGCGAACGGATCCGGTTCCTGCCCGTCTCCTGCCGCTATAAAGTCTACATTATCGACGAAGTGCACATGCTCACCCGGGAGGCCTTCAACGCCCTCCTGAAGACCCTGGAGGAGCCCCCGGCACACGTTGTCTTCATGTTTGCCACGACGGAAACCCACAAAGTTCCGGCGACCATTCTTTCCCGCTGCCAGAACTTCGAATTCCGCCGCCTTGCTCTGCGCCAGATCGTGGAGCAATTGAGAAAGATTTCGGACGCCGAAAAAATCGAAGTCAGTGACACGGCCCTTGCCTGGATTGCCGAAGCGGGAGACGGCAGCATGAGGGATTCCGAGAGCATCTTCGACCAGGTGATTTCTTATGCCGGGACGACGATCGGGGATGAGGCGGTCGAGGACCTGCTCGGCAGGACCGATCGCCGGTTCCTCTTTCAGCTTTCCGAGGCGGTCCTGCACCGCGATGCGGGGCAGTGCCTGAAGATCATTGACGAGGGATATTACGCAGGCCTGGACATGACCTATTTTTACCAGCTTCTGCTGCGGCACTTCCGCAATCTTCTCCTGGTCCGGATCGTCGGGCGGAAACAGGAGCTTCTGGACATCTCCGGAAGCGATCTGGAGAGGCTCGAGGCGCAGGCGGCGGAGGTTTCCCGGGAGACCCTGCGGCAGCTTCTGGATATCCTCCTGGCTGAGGAGGAAAACGTCCGCCGGAGCCGCAACCCCCGCTTGAACCTCGAGACGATCGTCTGCAGAATGGCCGCCCTGCCGCCCGCTTTTCCCCTGGCGGAAGTCCTTGCCCGCATGGAGGAGTTGGAAGCCCGCCTGGCAGCTTCACCGCCGCTGCGCTCTGAGGGGAGTGGGCAGGCAGACCCGCCGGTGACCGGGGAGCGCACACTGGACCTGCCGGCAGTCCCGACGAAGGTGGAATCCGTTAAGGAGCCGGTCCCGGAGTTGAAGGAGCCATCCCGGGGGCAGGCGAAACCGGAGGACGTCTGGGGAAATTTCAAGAACCACGTGAAAAAGCATTCGGTGCCCTTGGCTTCGCAGATTGAGCAGGGCGAATACCTCGGCTGTCAAAACGGCAAGCTGCGGATCGGATTTCGCAACCACATGTTTTTCGAGGCCATCAATGACTCGGCGCAGAAGAACCGTCTGAACGAGATTGCCGGCTCTTTTTTCCAGTCCGGCGTGATGGTGGAGATCGAGTCCCTGGAGCCGGAACCGGGCAGCCGGGGTGCTGAAAAAATATCGGAGGCCATGATCCGCAAAAACTCCATAGAGGAAATTCGGCGGGAGGCCCTGAATCATCCTCTGCTGCAAAAGGTCATGAGCGTATTTGAAGGCGCGGAAGTTCAGGAGGTCAAGGTCCGAACCCCCGCCAAGCAGCCCCCGGAACAGGGGTGAGGAGGAGAAGTTTTTTATTCAAAGAGGATAAGGAGGTAAAACTCATTGGCGGCAAATTTTGGAAACATTATGAAACAGGCCAAGATGCTTCAGGAAAAGATGGCCCGTCTCCAGGAAGATCTTGCATCCCGCACCGTGGAGGCCACGGCGGGCGGAGGGATGGTTTCGGTTACGGTAAACGGTCGCTTTGAAGTCGTTTCCTTGAAAATCGAGAAAGAGGTGGTCAATTCCGAGGACGTGGAGATGCTGCAGGACCTGATTGTGGCCGCTGTCAACGAGGGCGTCCGCAAGGCCCAGGAGATGACCTCCTCGGAAATGGCCAAGCTGACCGGGGGCATGAGCATTCCCGGGTTGATGTAGGAGGGGCGGTTCCGGCATGGCAGGTTACGCCCTTCCCATTAAGCGCCTGATTGCGGAGCTGGGGAAACTTCCGGGGATCGGGGAAAAGACAGCGACACGACTGGCGATGCATATCCTGAGAGCCCCGGAAGACGACGCCCGGGGACTTGCAGACAGCATTGCCGATGTGCGGAATACAATCCGCTTCTGCAGCGTCTGCTACAATTTTGCCGAGGCCGAACTGTGCAATATCTGCCGCGACTCCGCACGGGATTCCAGCCTGATCTGTGTCGTGGAAGATCCGGACGCCCTGATGGCGATCGAGGAAAGCGGGAGTTATTCCGGGACGTACCATGTCCTCCACGGAGCCCTTTCGCCCCTGGACGGCATCGGGCCGGAACAGCTCCATCTGCGGGAGCTGGTCGACCGGGTGCGGGAGCACTCGGTTCGCGAGGTCATCCTGGCCACGAATCCCAACGTCTCCGGCGAATCAACGGCGCTCCTGATCGCCCGGATGATCGGGAAGCTGGATGTCCCGGTGACCCGCATCGCCCAGGGGGTGCCGATGGGCGGTGATCTCCGTTATCTGGATCGGATGACCCTGTCCAAATCCCTGGAATTCCGCAGGGGCATGGAAAAGGAGCCGTAAGGGCTCCACCAATTCAGAATCAGAAGGAAGGATGAGACGGGTGCGAGAGATTTCCGCTGGAACCGTGACCGAGACATTGCGGGACCTCTTTATTGCCGCTAACCTTGAAATGGGCCGGGACATGCAGGATGCCCTGGCCAGGGCGGCGGAGGAGGAGGAATCGCCTCTCGGGCGCTACGTTCTGCAGAAGATTCTTGAAAACATGGACGTCGCCAGGAAGGAAAGCCTGCCGCTCTGCCAGGACACGGGGCTGGCTGTCGTTTTCGCGGAGATGGGCCAGGAGGTTCACATCGTGGGGGGCGACTTTCAGGCAGCCGTTCAGGAGGGGGTCCGTCAGGCCTACCGGGAGGGCTATCTCCGCAAATCCCTCTGCGATCCCCTCTCGCGGCGGAACACGGGGGACAACACCCCGGCGGTGATTTTCACCGAGGTGGTTCCCGGCGACCGGCTCAAACTGATCGCGATGCCGAAAGGCGGCGGCAGCGAGAATATGAGCTGCAGCGCCATGCTTGTTCCCGCCGAAGGGAAAGCCGGGATTGTCGATCATGTGGTGGCCTGTGTCCGCAAAGCCGGCTCCAATCCCTGTCCGCCTGTGTTGGTCGGGGTGGGTATCGGGGGATCCCTGGAGATGTCCGGCGTCCTGGCTAAAAAAGCCCTCCTTCGGCCTCTCGGGACGGCCAATGCCCATGACGAGCGCCTGGCTGCCATGGAGCGGGAAATCCTGGAAGGGGTCAATCGATTGGGGATAGGGCCCCAGGGATATGGGGGGCGCGTAACCGCCCTGGCGGTTCACATGGAAATGATGCCCTGCCACATCGCCAGCCTGCCCGTTACGGTCAATATCCAGTGCCATGTGGCGCGGCACAGGGAGGCGGTGCTCTGAAATGACGAGCGAGCCGATCCGCCTGGAAACGCCTTTGAATGACGAACTCTGTGAACGCCTCTCCGTTGGGGATCGGGTCCTGCTCAGCGGGGTCCTCTACACCGGACGGGATGCGGCCCACCACCGCCTGTGCGACGCCGCGGTGCGGGGAGAGCCTCTGCCCTTTCCGGTCCAGGGCGCCGTGATCTTCTATGCGGGTCCGGCTCCGGCGAAGCCGGGGGCGGTAACCGGGTCCATCGGCCCGACAACCAGCTACCGCATGGATCCGTTTGCGCCGCGCCTGATGGCCCTGGGTTTGAAGGGGATGATCGGCAAGGGGCGGCGTTCGCCGGAAGTCGTATCCGCGATGAAGCAGTACAAGGCGGTCTATTTCGGAGCCATCGGCGGGATTGCGGCGCTGACGGCCCGCTGCATCCGGGAATCCGCCGTAGTGGCCTATGAGGACCTCGGTCCCGAGGCGATCTTCCGTCTGGTTGTCTTCGAGCTTCCCCTGGTGGTGATCAACGATACGAAGGGAAGGGACCTTTATGACGAAGCCCTGAAAACCTACTCCCGGACTTGAAACGCGTCTTCCCTTGTGCAAAAAAGAAAAAATAATTCGAAAATTATCACACCAAAAGAATCAATAGTCAAACTATAGTTGTATCTTGATCAAAAAACAGCTATATAACAGACTGTTGCAATGTCAACTTCCGCAAATAAAGATTGACAACAAATCGTTTTTTTATAATAAGCATGGGCGCTGAAACACGTTCCACAACGAATAAATTCCTTTTGTTCGCGAACACAACCCCGGAGAAGATTCAATGATAGAAGTGAGATGGCATGGAAGAGGCGGGCAGGGTGCGGTGACATCTGTTGAAATGCTTGCTTTGGCGGCGATCGGCGAAGGCAAGTACGCCCAGGGATTTCCGAGTTTCGGCCCTGAAAGGCGCGGCGCACCGGTAGAGGCTTTCAACCGGGTGGATGACAAACGGATCAAGAAGCGGCAGCGTATTTATCGTCCCGATGTCGTGGTTGTTCTTGATCCGGGTTTGATCACCCTCGTGAATGTCGCGGAAGGACTGAAGCCGGAGGGGCTTCTGATCCTCAACACGCACAAGCCCTTCACGGAAGTCAAACCGCATATTCAGTTCGATGGCCGGATCGCTCTGGTCGATGCAACGGCCATTGCCTGGGCGGAACTGGGTGTTCCCATTACCAACACGACCATGTTGGGCGCTCTAGTCAAAATGACCGATATCGTGAAGATGGAATCCCTGAGCGAACCCATTGAACACCGGTTCGGCCGGATTGCCAACAAGAATCTGACGGCGATGAAGCGAGCCTTTGATGAGGTTAAACTCGTATAAATCTGCAGACAAGGGTCGAGGTATATATAATGGCGGAGAAAAAATGGCCAGAAACCTGGCAAGAAGTGAATCCGGGATGTATCGTCTTCCGGCCTGGAAGTTCCAGGGATTATCATACCGGCACCTGGAGGGCGGAGCGCCCGATCTGGGACAATTCCAAATGCATCAAATGCGGCATATGCTATCTGTTCTGCCCGGAAGGGTGCATATCGGAGGATGAGGAAGGATATTTTGCGGCCGATCTGAATTACTGCAAGGGCTGCGGAATCTGCGCCCACGAATGCTGGCCTGGTGCGATTAAAATGGTGGGGGAGGAATAGGCCATGTCGAAACGAATAGGTATGGAAATCGCGCTTGCCGCTGCCGAAGCGGCTGCCCTGTGTCGACCGGATGTTATTGCCGCCTATCCCATCACCCCGAATACGCACGTGCCGGAGCACCTTTCCGAGATCGTCGCGGAGGGGCGCCTCGATGCCGAGTTCATTACCGTGGAATCGGAACATTCGGCCATGAGCGCCTGTGCGGGGGCTTCCGGAGCCGGGGCGCGCGCCTTTACGGCAACGAGCTCCCAGGGGTTGCTCTACATGGCGGAAATTCTGGCGATCATCTCTTCCATGAGGCTGCCCGTCGTTATGATCATCGGCAACCGGGCGCTTTCCGGCCCCCTGAGCATCTGGAACGACCACAGCGACATCATGAGCCAGAGGGATATCGGCTGGATCTCCCTGTTTGCCGCCAATGGGCAGGAAACCGTGGACATGACGATCCAGGCCTTCAAAATCGCCGAGCATCCGGACGTGATGCTGCCGACCAACGTCAATCTCGATGGCTTTCAGCTTACCCATGTCGTTGAGCCGATGCTCATGCCCGACCAGGAAGAGGTGGACCGTTTTCTGCCTCCCTTCAAACCCTTCGCCGCACTGAACCCCGACGATCCGGTGACCCTCGGCGCGCTGGGGCTTCCGGACATCTACACGGAAGCCTGCAAGAGCCGCGAGGAAGTTCTTCTGAATTCCAAAAAGGTCATTCTTGAAGTCTGGAAAGAGTGGGAGGAGCAGTTCGGCAGGAAATACGAACCCATCGAACCCTACGAGGCGGAGGATGCGGAAGTCCTTATGCTGACCATGGGCTCCATGGGGGAAACCGCGGAAATGGCCATCGATGAACTCCGGAAGGAAGGGATGAAAGCAGGCCTTCTCAAATTAAAGCTGTGGCGGCCCTTTCCCTTTGAGGAACTGAAGGAGGCGGTCAAGGGAGCAAAGGTCCTGGTTGTTACGGATCGTTGCCTCTCCTATGGCGGGGCAGGCGGCCCCGTCGCCCTGGAAGTTCGCTCCGCCCTGTACGAGGAAAAGAAGCGGCCCGTGATTTTGAATTACATCATCGGTCTTGGCGGACGGGATGTCATGGTGGACCATTTCATGGAGATGATCAGAACCGCGGCGAAAGCGGATGCGGAGAGACCAGAGAAAGCCTACGAAATTTATGGGGTGAGAGAATAATGAATACGGCAAAACAGTACCGATCCGGTCTTGTTGAAAACTTTGACCTCTATGCGCCGAAGCTGGTGGACAAGGAAGAATACTTTGCCGCCGGGCATCGCGCCTGTCAGGGATGCGGAGAGGCCCTGGCCATTCGCCTGATGTGCAAGGCGTTGGGCAGAGACACGGTCATTGTAAACGCCACGGGTTGCATGGAAGTCATTTCCACGATGTACCCCACCACGGCATGGAAACTTCCCTGGATGCATGTGGCGTTCCCCAATGCCGCAGCCGTGGCTTCCGGCGTGGAGGCCGGATTGAAGGTCCTGCGCCGCAAGGGGAAAATCAAAGACCGCTATGTAAAGACGGTGGGCATCGGCGGCGACGGCGGTACGGTGGACATCGGCCTTCAGGCCCTTTCCGGCGCCATGGAGCGGGGGCACGACATGCTTTATGTCTGCTTCGACAACGAGGCCTACATGAACACGGGCATCCAGCGATCCGGCGCCACGCCTTTCGGGGCTTCGACCACCACCGCACCTCCCGGGAAGGCCAGTCGCGGAAACCGGACCTGGAAGAAGAACATGCCCGAGATGATGGTCGCCCACAACATACCCTACGTGGCCACGGCCTGCCACAGCTACCCCATCGATTTCATGAACAAGGTGAAAAAGGCCCGGTCGATCAAGGGGCCTTCCTACATCCATTGCCTTTCCGTCTGCCCCACCGGCTGGCGCTGCGATTCGAAAAGCTGCATCAAAATGGGGCGGCTGGCCGTTGAAACCGGCGCATTTCCTCTTTACGAGGTGGAAAACGGGAAATACAGATTAAGTGCGGATATGCCGGAAACGCTGAGGCCTCTGGAGGATTACATCAAGCTCCAGGGCCGGTTCCGGCATCTGACTCCTGATGAAATCGGATACTTCCAGGAGAGGGTGAAACTCGAATACAAAAAGCTCATGACCAAGGTGAAGAGCTCCCGTTAAGGTCGGGAAAAGCAGCAGCTGGACAACATCAAGGGGAAGATAATGAACACAGAGGTAGACAGGGGGAAAGTCAGGGAGATTGTCGGTCGGCACGGCGGGGATGAAAGTTCGGCCGTCGCCGTTTTGCAGGATCTCCAGGAGGAATTCCGTTACCTGCCGAAGGAGGCCTTGACCATCGTGAGTGACGAACTCAAGGTTCCCCTGAGCAGGGTTTACGAGATTGCAACGTTTTACAATGCCTTCAGCCTGAAGCCGCGGGGGAAATACCTCATCGAGGTGTGCGCCGGAACGGCCTGCCACGTCCAGGGGGGATTCAATCTCATGGACCGGCTGGAGAGGGATCTCAACATCTCCTGTGGGGAGACGACGGAGGATGCCGTGTTCACCCTCGAAGAGGTGCGGTGCCTTGGTTGTTGCAGCCTCGCCCCCGTGGTACGGATTGGCGGTAACATCCATCCTTATCTCACCCAGGATGAGATTCCCAAGATTCTGAAAAACTATCGCAAGGCAGGGGTGAAAAAGTGAGTACGATAAACACACGAGATGCTCTGAATAAAGCTGCGAAACGGGGCCTCACGCGTCTCATGCCGGCAAAGACCAAGATCCTCGTCGGTATGGCGACAAGCGGCATCGCCTCAGGGGCGCAGGAAGTCTACGATGCCCTTGAGAAGGAAATCGCGAAGCGCGGTCTGGATTTCATCCTCAGCAAGACGGGAAGCATGGGGATGGATTGCATCGAACCCCTCGTTGATGTGATCGTGCCCGGCAAGCCGCGCCTCTCCTTCAGCAGGATGAAGGCGAAGATGGTTCCCGCCCTTCTGGATCAAGTGGCCGATGGAACCCTTGGCGCGGTGGCTCCGACCTATCGCATGGATGAAGAGGAGCTCATTATTGAGGGAAAGAAGAAGGCCTATTTCAAGGGTGCCGTACCGGCCGCTTATTCCGGGATCCCGAAAATTTCGGAGCTTCCCTTTTACGGCAAGCAGCTGAAGATCGCCCTGCGAAACTGCGGAATGATCGATCCCGAAGACATCGAGGAGTATATCGCCCGTGGCGGGTATTCCGCCCTGTATAAGGCTCTGAAGACCATGAAGCCGGAGGAGGTTATTGACGAAGTGAAGATCTCCGGCCTCCGGGGGCGGGGCGGCGGCGGTTTTCCGACGGGGACGAAATGGGAGAGCTGCCGACGGGCCGAAGGCGACATCAAATACGTCATCTGCAACGGCGACGAGGGCGACCCGGGGGCATACATGGACCGGAGCGTCATGGAGGGAGATCCCCACAGTGTCCTGGAAGGGATGATCATCGGGGCCTATGCGGTCGGCGCCCATGAAGGTTACATCTACGTCCGCAACGAATACCCCCTGGCCGTGGCAAACCTCCAGCGGGCCATCGAACAGGCCCGGAAAGCCGGGTTCCTGGGCGGCAACATCTTCGGAACGGGCTTCGCCTTTGACGTCAAGATCGGCAAGGGCGCGGGCGCCTTTGTCTGCGGAGAATCAACGGCCCTCATGGCCTCCCTGGAGGGAAAAGCGGGCGAGCCCCGGGCCAAATACATTCACACCGTGGAGCACGGGCTCTGGGACCGGCCGTCCAATCTGAACAACGTGGAGACCTGGGCGAATGTCCCCGTCATCATCGGCCGGGGCGGCAAGTGGTTTTCCGGCGTCGGCGCAGCGAACAGCACGGGAACGAAGGTCTTTTCCCTCGTGGGCAAGATCAACAACATCGGCCTCGTGGAAGTGCCCATGGGGATACCGCTCAAGGACATCATCGATGAGATCGGCGGGGGTATCCCGGGCGGCAGGAAGTTCAAGGCCGTGCAGACGGGCGGACCCTCCGGGGGCTGCATTCCCGCTTCGATGATCGACCTGCCCGTAGATTTTGACTCCCTCTGGGAAGCCGGCTCCATGATGGGCTCCGGCGGCATGATCGTCATGGACGAGAACACCTGCATGGTCGACATCGCCCGTTACTTCATTGAATTCCTCGTGTCCGAGTCCTGCGGGAAGTGCGTTCCCTGCCGGGAAGGGATCTACCGGATGAATGAAATCCTTCATGACATCTGTGCGGGGAAGGGCAAGAAGGGGGATCTGGAGCTCCTGGAGCGCATGGCCGAAGCCATCAAGGACGGATCCCTGTGCGCGCTCGGCGGGAGCGCACCGAATCCCGTCCTCAGTACGATCCGCTATTTCCGGGATGAGTATGAGGCCCACATCAAGGACAAAAAGTGCCCGGCCGGTGTCTGCCGCGCCCTGATCCAGTTCGGCATCGATGCGGAGAAATGCACAGGCTGTGGGGCCTGCGCGAAGAAGTGCCCCGTGGAAGCAATCAGCGGCGAGCGGAAAAAGGTTCATGTGATCGACCAGGCGAAATGCATCAAGTGCGGTGTCTGCAGAGAGACGTGCAAATTTGATGCGGTAACCGTAGCATAAAGGGTGGCAAGATGGTGAACTTAGTCATAGATGGAAAGAATATTGAAGCCGAGGCGGGAACGACAATTCTTGCCGCTGCCCGCGAAAACGGGATTTACATTCCGACCCTGTGTCATCACGAATCGCTTGAACCATCTGGGGCGTGCCGGCTGTGCGTCGTAGAGGTCGCCAAGGGGTCGAGAAAGCGCATCGTGACCTCCTGCATTTACCAGGTCGAGGACGGCATCGTCGTCGATACGAAGAGTGAACGGGTCCTCGGGGTGCGCCGGCTCGTCCTGGAGCTGCTCATGGCCCGGTGTCCGAAATCGGACGTGATCCGGACGATGGCTCAAGAGTTGGGGGTCGCTCCCGAAAAGCGCTTCCTCCCGGACAAGGACAAGGGAAAGTGCGTCCTGTGCCGGCTGTGCGTCAAGACCTGCGAGGATGTGGTGGGTGCATCAGCCATCGGATTCTCCTTCCGCGGCAAGGACAAGATCGTCGGTCCCCCCTTCGTGGAGGATTCCAAGGCCTGTATCGGCTGCGGCGCCTGCGCCTACGTCTGCCCGACAGGCCACATCGAGATGACCGCCGGCAACGGCGGCAGCGAACGGACGATCTGGGGACGCACCTTCAAAATGGCGGCCTGCAGCGTCTGCGGGCGGTATTTCGCGCCGGAGGATCAGCTCCAGTTCATCAGCAGCAAGACCGGGGTGCCCCTTGAGGACCTCATGGTCTGCATGAGCTGCCGTTAAAAAAATTTAAATTCTCTTGCACATGGGTTTTGTCTGTGATAAGAGAATTTCCCCATCCGGTTGAGGAAGGGGGCCGATCTTTGGTATTCGACAGACAGGACCTCCGGGAACAGCTTCCCGATTCCTGGAATGTCAGTCCGTTATTGTAAAAAACTACTCCTCAGTAGCTCAGTCGGTAGAGCAGATGGCTGTTAACCATCGGGTCCGTGGTTCGAGTCCGCGCTGGGGAGCCATAATTCCGTCCGCTGATTTTCAGCGGTTCTTATAGAACGCAAGACCCCGTCGGGTGATCCCCACGGGGTTTTGTCGTTTCAGCCGCACTCACATCCGGCTGCTACCGTCTTGGCTTTCTGTGGGGGTGATCGCCGGACAGGGACCTTTAAAGTGCTAACAGCCTGAATCTGTGTCTAATTTTTCCATATACACATTGAAAAGCGATTGACGGTAACTTTCAAGAAGTGTAAACTGCACCAAAGGGCCTTTCAGTCATGCCCTTGTTTCTTTGGATTGGAATTGTGTTGTATCTTTCCCCGTCGGCCATGCTATCCGGTCTTAATCCGGCGTTTTTTGCCATCGGCAAGCTCGAACTCCAGATCGAGGTTGCCAAGGGCAACAGGCAGGCACACCACGTTATGGCCCTGAGAAAAGATCCCAATTTTCTGCCGGTGACGGTTCTCTGGGCCAACGTGGCCGTCAACGTGCTGCTGGCCCTGCTTTCGGGATCGACGCCTCGGGCCCGAGGCCATCTCGTACTTCAAGGAAAAGGATATCCGGCAGTTTATTAAACTGCACATGGCTGCCGCCGAAAGCGACATCGAAAGGGTCGAAGGACGGGGCGTCCTGAATTTTCTCGATCTCAATGATGTGCCCTTGGCGGGTGAAGGCGAACCCGTCAACCCTCTAAGCATCATCTCACTGCCGTTCGGAAATGGGAAATCTGTTTTCCCGACCACACAGGGTGGCTCATCCGATGTCTTTTTGACTCGGATTCACAAAATGCGGGACAAAATGGGTCATACTCGTCGATCCGAACAATGAGCCTAAGGGGGTGTTGAATCCCGACGGATTTATCCGGGAAGCGCTGTTCAATCGCGCGCAGTATAATCCGTATTGGCACTGCCACAGGGAGGGTTATTTATGAAAACCATTGTGACCATGACCTTGAACCCGGCCATCGACAAGAGCGCAAGTGTCGATCACGTCGTTGCAGAGCGGAAACTCTACTGCAAGCCGCCTCGTTTCGAGCCCGGAGGGGGCGGGGTGAATGTCTGCCGGGCCATTAAGAAACTGGGAGGAAAATCCCTGCTCCATTACCCTGCAGGGGGACTGACAGGGATGAGGCTTCAAGAACTTCTGGATGAAGAAGGTCTGGACCATCGACCGTTTCCCATTGAGGGAATGATCCGGGAGAGTCTGGTCATTTTGGAGGAATCCACCGGCCAGCAGTACCGCTTTGGAATGCCGGGACCAACTCTGAAGAAAAATGAATGGGAGTCCTTTCTTCAGAAACTGGCAGCCATCGACCCCCCACCCGATTATGTGGTGGCAAGCGGAAGCCTTCCGCCGGGGGCGCCTCCCGACTTTTATGCACGGGTTGCCCGTGTCGGGAAGAAGAAGGGGACAAGAACGATCGTGGACGTTTCGGGTAAAGCCCTGAGAGAAGCACTCGAGGAAGGGGTGTTTTTGATCAAACCCAATGTCCGTGAATTCAGGGAACTGGTCGGTGAGGAGATCAAAGAGGAATCGCAGATCAAGGCCGAGGCCCAAAAGATGGTCAAAAGCGGCCGGTGCGAGGTACTGGTGATCTCCCTTGGCGCGGCGGGGGCCCTGGCGGTTTCCGAAGACTTTGTCGAACACATCATTCCCCCCACCGTGCCCATAGTGAGCAAGGTCGGAGCAGGGGACAGCATGGTGGCAGGTATCGCCTTGAGCCTGGCCCGGGGAAACCCGCTCAGGGAATCCGTCCTTTTCGGCGTGGCGGCCGGTTCGGCAGCCGTCATGACGCCGGGAACGGAGTTGTGCCGCAGGGAGGATGCCGAGCGGTTATATGAGAGTATGATTTCAGTGGTTTGAAGAACAGCATACATGAACAGCGAGGGGCGACGACCATGAGATTACCGACCCACAAAACCAAGATCGTGTGCACCATCGGACCGTCCTCCCGTTCGGAAGCTTTACTGGAACGGCTGATGCTGCAAGGCATGAATGTGGCGCGGCTCAATTTCGCCCATGGGACCCTGCAGAGCCACAGGGAGGATATTCAGCGCATCCAGGCCGTTGCGAAAAGACTTCAGCGTCATTGCCTGATCATGGCCGACCTTCCCGGCCCCAAGATACGAATCGGGAAACTCCTGGAGGAGCCACTTCTGCTGGAAAAGGGGGATGAGGTCGTTTTGACCGTCAAAGACCTCATGGGCACCCCAACCCAAATCCCTGTCGAGTACAAAAGACTGCCGGAGAGTGTGACCTCTGGAGACCTGATTTTCCTCAATGACGGTTTCATACAACTCCTGGTGGAAAAGGTGTCCGGTGAGGATGTCTTCTGCCGGACGGTTATCGGCGGTCCGCTTCTTTCCCACAAGGGACTGAGCATCCCCGGGGCAAAGATAGTTGCCGAAGCCGTATCGGATACGGACCTCGATTTTGTCGCATTTGCCCTGCAGCAGGGGGTGGATGCCTTCGGTGTTTCGTTTGCTGAAACAGCGGAAGACATTCTGAAAGTGAAAAGGTTTGCCCAGGCAGAAGGGCAATCCGTCTATGTGGTCGCCAAGATCGAGCGGGCCGAGGCCATCGAAAATTTCAACGGAATTCTTTCCGCGGCGGATGCGATCATGATTGCCCGGGGGGACCTGGGGGTTCAAATTCCCTTGCAGGACGTGCCAGCCGTTCAGAAAAAACTGATCCATCAGGCGAATCGTCTGGGCCGGCCCGTGATAACAGCGACCCAGATGCTGGTCTCCATGACCGAGAACATCCGTCCGACCCGCGCCGAGGTGTCCGATGTGGCCAATGCCATTCTGGACGGCACGGACGCAGTGATGCTGTCCGAAGAGACGGCTATCGGGCGGTATCCCGTGGAAGCGGTTGAAATGATCAGCAAGATCGCAATATCCGCCGAACGAGAGAAAAAACCCATCCGGGTGCTGGCGGATTTGCCCGCTTACTTCCGGGCGGCTGTGGGATCTGGCGACGCCACCGTGGAAGATGTCATCACGCTGAATGCCGTTGAATCGGCCGGTGCATTGAATGTGCGCTTCATCCTGACCCATACGCAAGGCAGGGCCGCCCCCTGTCTGATCTCCAGGTTCAGGCCCGACTGCTGGATACTGGCTCATGGCGGCGATGAAAAAACGAACAACTTCCTGGGCCTTTCTTATGGGGTTCATCCTGTCCAACTGGATGGTGGAACAACCGGCCTTGCCGACAAGGCCGTCCGGTGGCTGGTCACGGCTGGCATGGTTGAAAAGGATGAAAGCCTCGTCTGGGTTGAGGATGAATCGCCTGATGACAGGTGTGAAGCCTTGTCGATGAAAATCATCAAAGCCTGAAACAAATTCCATGAAGAGGGAAAACCATGAAGGAAAAATCAAAACGCATTGAATTCAGGATCTTTTCCCCGCAGGCCGAAAATGTCCATTGCCAAAAACAGGCAGTGTTAGCCCGCGCACGACGTTCAACCGGTTAAGGAGGATAATATGGAACTGTCCTACCAAAGACGACGCGCTGTAGCCTATTTTTCCATGGAGATCGGCATTGACGAGAGAATATGCACATACAGCGGGGGGCTGGGGATCCTTGCCGGGGACACGATCCGTTCGGCAGCGGACCTTAGGGTGCCGATGGTTGCAGTCACGCTTCTCTACCGCAAGGGTTATTTTCGACAAAGGCTGGAGGCCGACGGGTGGCAGAGGGAAGAGCCGACCTCCTGGGCCTTTGAAAAATTGCTCGAAGAGGAGTCTGCACGAGCTCAGGTGCAGATCGAAGGCCGGGTTGTTCATTTTCGGGCCTGGCGCTATGATGTACGCGGAGAGGGCGGCTACGCGGTTCCCATATACTTTCTGGATGCGGATCTTTCTGAAAATTCCGAGTGGGACCGCGGATTGACCCAGTCGCTCTATGGCGGAGATGATCATTACCGCATTTCCCAGGAGGTAATTCTCGGGATCGGCGGTATACGAATACTCCGCGCGCTGGGTTATCATGAGATCGCCACCTTCCATCTCAATGAAGGACATGCGGCCTTGCTCACACTGGCGCTTCTGGACGAGGCCGCCAAAGAGGCGGGGAGGGAATCGGTCATTCAGCAGGATGTGGAATCGGTGCGGAGCCGATGTGTTTTTACCACCCACACTCCTGTCCCGGCCGGGCACGACAGGTTCCCCGTCGACCTGGCCCGAAAGGTCCTTGGGGACCGGAACGACTTCTTCGCTTTGGAAGGAGTTCTCCACGAAGGGCACACCCTCAACATGACCTATCTCGCCCTCCATCTGAGCCGGTATGTCAACGGTGTGGCAAAGAAACACGGCGAGGTCTCAAGGCTCATGTTTGCAGGCTATGACATTGAGGCCATCACCAACGGGGTCCATGCCGCCGCCTGGGTTTCCGCGCCGTTTCGAGAACTGTTCGACCGCCATATTCCTTTGTGGCGAAAGGACAATTTCAGTCTGCGCTACGCCTTGAGCGTTCCCAGAGACCAACTCTGGAACGCGCACATGCAGTGCAAGAAGCAGCTCATGGGCTTGGTCAACCACGAAACCGGGGCAGGCATGGATGAGAACATCCTGACAATCGGCTTTGCCCGGCGTGCCGCCACCTACAAGCGGGCGGATCTCCTCTTCAGTGATATGGAGAGGCTCAAAAGGATTTCCAATGAAGTGGGCAAGATCCAGATCATATACGGCGGCAAGGCCCATCCCCGCGACCATGAGGGAAAGGAGCTCATCAAAAGGATCTTTTGGGCCAAGCATGAACTGCAACACGACATCAAGGTGGCCTACCTTGAAAACTACAATATGACGCTGGGCGCGATCATGACCGCCGGGGTGGATATCTGGCTCAACACGCCCGAACCGCCCATGGAAGCTTCCGGGACCAGCGGGATGAAGGCTGCCCTGAATGGGGTTCCGAACCTGAGCGTGCTGGATGGCTGGTGGATCGAGGGCCACATCGAGGGGCTGACCGGCTGGTCTGTCGGGGAGCCGGTTCACGGAAAGGGAAAGGAGCGGGACCACTCACGGGATGCCCCGTCTCTTTACGAGAAGCTGGAGCATGCCGTTATTCCCAGTTTCTATCATGATCGGGATCGGTACCTGAACATGATGGCCTACTCCATTGCCATCAACGGTTCCTTTTTCAACACCCAGAGGATGGTGCAGGAGTACGTGCTCAACGCCTATTTCAATCGCTGAAAATGAGGCTGCAACGGATGTGGGCGAGTCATTTCTGTGGTCGCCAACTCCCCAATCTATGCATCATGGCCCGCGATGGAGGAGGACAGCGCGACAAAATCCCAATCCGAGCAAATGGTTGAATCTTTCATGACCGGCTCCCCGGAGATAAAATCTCAATCCGCTCAAAGGATTGAAAGAGGTTCAATAAGGTTCTCCTTTCGGGCTGAGTCCCTTCGGGGGCGGTCCGGCATATCCGGCGCCGGGAGCGATTGCAGATACGCCGTCAGATTAACGTTCTCGTTTGCAATGTTCAGTTTGCGCCGGATGTGTTCGCGGTGACGGCTGATCGTTGCCGCCGAGACACCCCGCAACTCGGCAATTTCCTTGGTCCGCAATCCATTCCGGATCATGTTGCAGATGTCGATTTCCGTCGGCGTCAAGGTGCGATAGTGATTCAAGATGCGGTTCGTAAAGGGGGAAGCGATCTCTTCGAGGGTGGTCCTCAAGATGTCCAGGTATTTCTGCTTGTTTTTCGCAAGACCGGGGGTCAAGGTGTGGATAATCGGCAGGCTTTCCAGGCACATGGAACCGAATGTCGCCTTTATCCGCTATAACCTCCCCTGGGAATATCCCCATGCCGTCGATGCCGCGGACGGAGAGGGCTGGTCCGGGCATCCGCCTCCGCGGCTGCGAAAATTGCGCATGAATATCGGAACCCGTACCTGGTCCCTTCGGAAAGCGCCGGTGGATTTGACCGTTGCCGACGCGTTGGTCATCGATCTGGATCAATCGGAAGAGGCCCTTTTCAAGGGCATGCAACCGAAGATCCGATACAACATCCGCCCGGCCAGAGGAAGGGGGTTTGGGTACGTATCGCCTCTGCCGACATGCTGCCCGCGTTCTACGAGCTTTGCCTTCAGACAGCCGAACGCAACGGCTTTCCCCCGAGTTCTTTACGGCATTTTTCCGTCCTTTTTTCCGCCCCTGCGCAGCATTCCGAATATCCGGAGATCCTTTTTCTTCTGGCCGCAAAAGGCCGGGATGTTCTGGCGGGAATCATGATCGCCGTTTCGGGACGGCAGGCCATGTACCTGTACGGAGCATCCTCCAGCGAAGGGCGCCACCTGATGGGATCGTATGCCATTCACTGGAAGGCCGTCAAGCTGGTGCGGGAAAGGGGGTGCCTGACTTATGACATGGGGCCTGTTTCTCCCGGTGCCGATCCACGTCACCCCTTTTACGGCATGTATCGCTTTAAAACAGGCTTTGGCGGAAACATACGGCATCGCAGCGGCACCTGGGATTATCCGCTCAGCAGAAGCCGATACAGCGCCTTCCGCAATTATGAGGCATCCGGGATGAAGTTTTCCGAATGACACGCGCGACAACCATCGGGGGCCTCCCGGGAGGCATGGAACACGAGCCGCCTGTCCATCGTGAGATCCGTCAACTCGCCACCGCGTTATAACCCCCTCCCCTCTTAAGAGGGATGTGCCCGATGAAAAGCGGGGCAAACCTCTCTTATCCAAGGCCGGGCGGCGGGTTCGTCAAATAGATTCCAGATATGTCCGTTTCTTCCCGATTTCCGCGTGTCTAGAGCCTGTCGCTGAAATGGGCAAAGGAAAGATTTTGTCTTGTCAGTCACAGGGTTTTCCTATATTATCTTTCGTGTAAAAAAGTTCCTATCACAAACGGTATAAAATATTTCCGGATCCGGCGCAGTGCGTGTATCCGGTTGCTGTCCTTCAATGATGTTCACTTCAAACCTTGAACCATGTTGCAGAGAGCCTAAACGGTCCGTTCAGCATAACGTTAACGAAACGAAATCCAGAAAAATCGCGGGGAAAAAAAGACAGAAAGTTCACGTTGAGGTTTTTAACGGCTGAGGCCCGAATCCGGAACAGGGTTTTCGAACCGGAGTCCCGGCTCTTGGCGATCAGTGCCGGAAAGCCATCCGGAACCGACAGGGATGCAGACAGGTTTTCCGGCAGAAGATTTGGCATTTAATCTAGAGGTCTATCTACGTGAAAGGGAGAGAAAATGGGCGGATACAATAAAACCCTGGAAGGAAATGAAATAGCCGCGCATGTGGCTTACGCGATGAGCGAAGTGGCGGCGATCTATCCGATTACGCCGTCGAGCACCATCGGGGAATACTGCAGCGAATGGGCCGCGCGTGAAAAAAAGAACATCTTCGGCCAGCCGCTTGAAATCATGGAAATGCAGTCCGAAGCTGGGGCGGCAGCCGCGGTTCACGGCGCGCTGGCGGCGGGGGCGCTTGCCACGACCTTCACGGCGTCGCAGGGCCTTCTGCTCATGAAGCCGGACATGTACAAGATCGCCGGTGAACTGCTGCCGACGGTCTTCCATGTGGCGGCCAGATCCATCGCCGGCCAGGCCCTCTGCATTTTCGGGGACCACTCGGACATCAATGCGGTCCGTCAGACGGGATTTTCCCTCCTCGCCTCGGCTTCCCCCCAGGAGGTCATGGACCTGGGGCTGGTCGCCCATCTGGCGAGCATCAAGGCCAGCCTCCCATTCATCCATTGCTTTGACGGGTTCCGGACCTCCATGGTCATCCAGAAGGTCGAATTGATCCAGTACGCCGACATGGCCAGACTCGTGGACTGGTACGCCATTGACCGCTTCCGGGCCAGGTCCATGAATCCTGAGCATCCCCAGATGCGCGGCACATCGCAGAGCTCCGATATCTTTTTTCAGAACCGCGAAGCCTGCTCGCCCTATTATGCGAAACTGCCGGGCGTCGTGGAAGAGGAAATGAGAAAGGTCAGCGAACTGACCGGAAGACCCTATCACCTCTTTGATTACGTGGGCCATCCCGAAGCGGACAAAATCATCGTCGCCATGGGATCGAGCTGCGACGTCATTGAAGGGACCATCGATTATCTGAACGCGCGGGGGGCCAAGCTCGGCCTCATCAAGGTCCGGCTTTACCTTCCCTTCTCCCGGGAGCACTTCTTCAAGGTTCTGCCGCGGTCGGTCAAGAAAATAGCCGTTCTCGACAGGCTCAAGTCCCCGATGAGCGTTGGAGAGCCCCTGTACCTGGAGGTCAGCACGGCGATCCTGGAAAAGAACACCGGACAGCTTGTCATCGGCGGAAGGTACGGGCTCGGCAGTAAGGATTTCACGCCGGCCATGGTGAAGGCCGTTTACGAAAATCTGGATCAGTGGAGCCCCAAGCGATCCTTCACGGTGGGCATCATCGACGATGTCAGCAATTCCTCCCTTGAAGTGGGCGAAGAATTCTCGGCGTCCCCTCCGGGCACGACATCCTGCAAATTCTGGGGCATCGGCGCCGACGGAACCGTCGGTGCGAACAAGGAGGCGATCAAGATCATCGGCGAGAACACCGACCTGTTCACCCAGGCGTATTTCGCCTATGACGCGAAAAAATCCGGGGGTGTCACCGTTTCCCATGTCCGCTTCTCCCCCAACAGGATCCTGTCGCATTATCTGATCAAGCACGCCGATTTTATCGCCTGCCATGTCCCGGCCTACGTCACCCAGTTCGACCTGCTGGACGGCATCATGGACGGCGGGATCTTCCTCCTCAACGCTCCCTGGACGGTTGAGGAAATGGAAATGGAAATTCCCGCCAGGCTGAGGAAGATCATTGCGGAAAAACACCTTAAATTTTATGCCATTGACGCAGTCAGCATTGCGGAAAAGGTGGGGCTTGGCGGAAGGATCAACATGATCATGCAGGCCGCCTTCTTCAAGATCGCCAACGTCATTCCCCCGGATGAGGCGATCAATTTCCTCAAGGAGGCCATTCAGCATGCTTACGGCAAAAAAGGTTCCAAAATCGTCAGCATGAACATCAGCGCCGTGGATCAGGCACTGGAGGCGATCAAGATCATCGAGGTGCCGGAATCGTGGGCGGAGACCGGCCGGGCGACCTATACACATGAGATCGTCCCCGAATTTGTCTCCAAGGTCATGAACCCGATGATTCTCCAGAAGGGGGATGAAGTGCCGGTAAGCGCCCTTCCTCCCGACGGCATCTTCCCTACGGCGACGTCACGTTATGAAAAGCGGGGGGTTGCCATCAATGTGCCGGAGTGGATTCCGGAGAACTGCATCCAGTGCAATCAATGCTCCTTTGTGTGCCCCCACGCAGCCATTCGGCCGGTGCTTGCAACGGAGGACGAGCTTCGAAAAGCCCCGACGGACTTTATAAGTCTGGATGCCGTTGGAAAAGAGCTCAAGGGGTTGAAGTACCGGATCCAGATCAGCCCGCTGGACTGCACGGGATGCGGCAACTGCGCCGATATCTGCCCGGCGAAGGAAAAGGCCCTGGTCATGAAGCACCTGAGCTTGCAGGATGAGATCCAGGTGCCGAATCACAAGTTCTCCCTGACCATCACGATCAAGGACAACCTCCTGCCGAAGACCACTGTGAAGGGCAGCCAGTTCTGCCAGCCCCTGTTCGAATTTTCCGGAGCCTGTCCCGGGTGCGGGGAGACTCCCTACATCAAGGTGATTACGCAGCTTTTCGGTGACCGGATGATCATCGGCAATGCCACGGGATGTTCCTCGATTTACGGCGGTTCCGCGCCGGTCTGCCCCTACACCGTCAACGCCAAGGGGCACGGTCCGGCATGGGCCAATTCCCTCTTTGAAGACAATGCCGAATTTACCCTGGGAATGGAGATGGCGATTACCCAGCGGCGGGAGCGAGTCGCCCGCCATATGCGGACGGCCCTGGACGAAAACATTTCCGCGGAGCTGAGGGAGCTCTTTACCGCGTGGCTGGACAATATGAACGATGCCGAAAAGACGAGGGGGCTGAGATTTCCCATCGAGGAGGCGGTGGCCCGGGAGCTGCCGAAATCCGTCGGATTGCAGAAGGATCTTCTGACCAGCATCCTCAGGGTTAAAGACCTGCTCGTCAAGAAATCGATCTGGGCCATCGGCGGGGACGGCTGGGCTTATGACATCGGATTCGGCGGTCTGGACCATGTGATTGCACAGAACCACGATCTGAACATTCTGGTCCTGGATACCGAGGTCTATTCCAATACGGGCGGACAGGCATCAAAGTCCACCCCGACCGGGGCCGTCGCGAAATTTGCGGCAAAGGGCAAGCCGGTGCGCAAAAAGGATCTCGGGCGTATGGCCATGATCTACGAATATGTGTATGTCGCTTCCGTGGCCATGGGAGCCAACAAGAACCAGTTCCTCAGGGCCGTTACGGAAGCGGAAAGCTATCCCGGCCCTTCCCTGATCATCGCCTATTCGCCATGCATCAATCATGGCATCGACATGGGCAAGAGCCAGGAGGAGCAGAAAAAAGCCGTTGAGGCCGGATACTGGCCCCTTTACCGCTATAATCCCCTTCTGGCTGCAGAGGGCAAAAATCCCTTCCAGCTGGATGCCACCGAAATCAAAGGCGATTTCCAGGAGTTCATGCAGGGGGAGGTCCGTTATTCAAGCCTCAGGAGAATGTTCCCCGAGGTGGCGGAGAAACTGTACAAGCAGGCGGAACAGGAGGCGAAAGAGAGAATGGAGAAGTACAAGGAGCTGGCCAAGGTGTAGGTCTTTCTCCCTTCTGTCGGGCGGGGCAACCCCCGGTCCACCAGCCATGGATGATCATTTGAGCAGGCCCCCGGGAAAATTTTCCCGGGGGCCTGCTGCGTTTGGCGGCGTACCGTGGCTTCCCCCTCGGTTTATCGAAGACAGGAAGAGGGATGCGCTGTGACGTAAGCCGGACGGCATATTTTCGGCGGCTCCACGCCATTGGCAGGCGGCACCATGCTGAAGCGCTGCGCTTGGAGGGTTGAGATCAGAGGCGTGCGAAGTATTCTTCCCGGCAGCCCTTTTCGATCTCCAGGAGGGAGGATAAGGCCCCGTTGAAATCGGTTCTTCCGGCGGTGAAGACGCCATGCCCGTAAACGATGACGCCCCGGCTGTCGGCCAGGGCAGGGGGGACGGTGTGGCACAGGCCGTGGAGGCCCGTGCCCACTTCGCCGGGGACGATGGGAACACCGGCGGCCCGGCGCGGGCGGGGGCAGCAAAGGTGGCATTGCCTTTTTAACCCGACTTCGCAGTTTTTCTCTCCGCAGGCCAGGGAAAGGACAACGGAGAATTTCGGATGGCCGTGCAGGATGGTGCGGCAGGTGCCCCGGGCCACGATGGCCCGGTGGGCGCTCAGCTCGCTGGAGGCGGTGATGCCGGCGCAGGAGGAGCCGTCCAGGGGGACGGGATCGATGCATCCCTGCAGTTCGTCCAGGGAGCTGCCCGTCTGGCTTATGTAGAGAATGTCTTCAAAGAGGCAGGAGATGTTCCCGAAATAGGAATCGACGAGTCCGCAGTCTACCGTGGCCTTTCCCGCTTCCTCCATGGCGGTCAGAACGGTTGCCTCGTCCCGGAAAGGGCCGCGCAGCAGGGGGGAAACCCGTTGAGCGGGCGGATCGAGATGCTCCACCGCCTGTCGGAACGCCGCCTGCTGTGCGGGGCTTGAGCTGCCGGCCCGGACATCCCGGAGGACATCGGCGAAGAATTTGACGAAACAGGCGAAGCAGGCGGAGCTGAAGGTCACGAAGGCCTGTTCGGGGCTGACCGTCCCGCAGGCGATGATCCCCCGGCCGGGCAGGATGGCGCACTTCCGTTTTTTCAAAACCTGGATCAGCTTTTCCGCTTCAAAGGTGGTCACGACGGGCAGATCGTGGAGAAACGTCCGGGTTTCCGTATCCTCCGGCCGAAGAACACCCGATGGCGCTGTCCGGGCCAGGAAGTCCACCAAGGTGCGGTAAGGTTCGGCAGGCTGCGCGAAGAGGAGGGCGGAGATGTGCAGCCCTGCGAAGATCTTCTCAATCAGGGGGCGCATTTCATCCTCGCGATTCCAAATCAGCTCCGCATCCCAAGCCCCCAACAGGGGCGTGCCCGCTTCAGCCAATCCAGAGCGGACCAGCTTGTCGGCGTATTTTCGGATCAAACGGTCCATGAAGCGCTTACCCCCCGGTTTCCCCGCTCCAGGCAATACCCAGTTCAGCGGCCTTTTCCCCCGTCGGCCTCCCTTCGCTGTCAAGGCCGCGGATGCGCCGGTAAACCGCCCGCGCCTTGAGAAATTCATCCCGGTCCAGCGGCTGAATCTCCAGGTGGCCGTTGCCCGTTCCCGGCTCCTCGAAAAAGCGGGCAGGGAGGTCGTCGTCGGTTCCCCGGAATCCGTTGCGGAAATTCATGATCCGCTCCGAGTAATCGATCCGCTCCCCCGCGGACAAAAGGTCATCTGCGGAGGTTTCGAGGCCGGTGACGGCGGTAAAGATCCGGGCGTACTCCTCCAGGGAGGCGGCGAGGAAAACAAAGGGGCAGGCGGTAAGGGAATCGGCGGCGGCGAAAAGGTCCTCCGCCCCTTTGATCATACGGGCCTTGCCACTGAAGGTAAAGCGGTTCGTCGCCACGGGTTTTCGCAGGATTTCGGAACTGATGGGATAGGCGCGCATGTGGCACCCGCCCCTCGTCGACGTGGCATAGGCGAGGGCCATTCCGTAGGCCCCCCGGGGATCGAAACCAGGCAGTTCCATGCCCTTCACCGCCATGGCCGCTTCCGGCTTCCCGCACTGTTCCGCATAGACGGCGGCCCCCTGTCCCAGGGCCTTCCCGATGCCGCGTCCCGCTCCGATATCCTGAAGAAGCGAGAGGATTTCCCGGGGGCCCGGGTGCCGTCGGCGGATTTCCCCATGGCAGGACAGCGTCGCTGCCGCCGAGATGGGATCCATGCCCAGTTCGATGCACAGCCGGTTTGCCTCCATCACCGTTTCCATTTCGGCGTTTCCAAGAAGGGCGCTGAAGTGGGCCAGGGTTTCAAACTCGGGAAGGATCCGACCATCGGATGCAATCCTTTTGCAGAGGATCGTGCAGCCCAGGCAACCCGTCCGGTGGGGGGCATAGCGTTTGTGAAAGGCGTGGGCGTTCATCCCGCGGGCGGCGTCAAAGCGGGTGCGGCGGAAATTGTCCGTGGGCATCATCCGGCGGGCATCGATGAGATCGTAAAGGGCGGCCGTACCGTATCGGCCGATGCCCAGGTCCCCGAGAAGAAAGGGCGAAGCCGACAGGAGGCGCTGAACATCTTCTTGCGCCCTTTTCAAGGCCCCGGGGTCGGCGACCCTCGTTGTGGTTGAGCCCTTGACGGCAATGTATTTCAGATTTTTTGCGGCAAAGAGAAGTCCAAGGCCGTTTCGGCCCGCCGCCCAGGAGCCGTCTACAATGAGGTTCGCATAACGGACCCCGGCTTCCGCCGCCGGGCCCGCCAGGACAACCGCCCCTTTTCCCTTCAGGCGGGCGTAGAGTTCAGGCGTTTTCCTTCCGGACAGGGGCGCGGCCTCCACGAGGGTGATGCGGGCATCCTCGATTTCGATTCCCCGGAGGGTCCTGGCTCGGCCGGTAATGACGAGACCGTCCCAACCCGCTTTTTTCAGGGCCGTTCCCAGCGATCCGCCGAAGGAGCCGTCCCCCACCGTACCGGTCTGCGGAGAGCGGGACATGACGGTCATCATGCCCGAAGTGGGTGAAGCCGTGTCCACCAGGGGGCCGGTAAAGAACAGCAGGGGCATTTCCGGGTCATCCCACGGCCGAGAAGCCTCATCCCACAGGTAGGAGCCCGCCAGTCCCCGGCCGCCGATCTGGCGGGCGTAAACATCCGCGTCCGGATGCTCTACCGTCCATTGTCCGGCAGACAGGTTGATTCTCAGGATTCTTCCCCTCCAGCCGTTCATGGTTCCGTCTTCGTCCTGCCTTGCGGCCGTTTCTTCTCCATGGAGTCGCTGTCCGATGCCGCAGGTCCGTCATGCAGGAACGGCGAATCGCCCTCTCCATCGGGATTCTCTTCCGTGTCCGTGGAGGGTTCCCCGGGGAGGAGAGGAATCCAGCCTTGCGGCACGGTGCCGTCAATAAAGGCTTCCAGGGCTGCCCCCTCGCTCCTCCTGGCAAAGACAATCCCTTCCGGAACGGGAAAGGCTTCCGCGGGCATGCCGGCCAGGGCTTGCTCCATGCAGTACAGCCAGATCGGTGCTGCGGCCCGGCCTCCAACTTCATGGCTGCCCAGGGTGCGCTGCTGGTCGAAGCCGACCCAGACGCCGGTGACAAGCGACGGGGTATAACCCACGAACCAGGCGTCCCGCACGTCATCGGTTGTCCCGGTCTTGGCGGCGACAGGGCGGCTGATGCTTTTTACCCGTTGACCGGTCCCGCTTTCTACGACATCCTGCAGGATATGAGTCGTCAGAAAGGCGACCCGGGGATCGATGACCTGCTCCGCTTTGACCGGATGCTCTTCAAAAATGTTTCCGGTGCGGTCTACGATCTTCTTGATCATGAAAGGCTCCACGATCCGGCCCCCATTGGCCAGGACTCCGTACGCCCGAACCAGTTCCTGCAGGGTCACGGCGGAGGAGCCCAGGGCAAGGGAGAGATTCCTGGACAGCGGCGAGGCAATACCCATGTTGACGGCATAGGCGATCGCGTAGTCCACCCCGATTTCCTGAAGCAGCTTGATGGTGACCACATTGCGGGATTGAACGAGGGCTTTGTGCAGGGAGATCGGCCCCCGGAATTCCTCGTCGAAATTCTGAGGGGTCCAGACCCGCCCCGCATTGTCCGTGAACGAGATGGGTGAGTCGTCGATAGCGGTGGCCGGAGTCAGCCCCCGGTCGAAGGCCGCCGTATAAATAATGGGCTTGAAGGAGGAGCCCGGCTGCCGGCGCGACTGGGTGGTGCGGTTGAATTCGCTCTTGCTGAAATCCCTGCCGCCAACCATGGCCCTGATGGCTCCCGTCCGGGCATCCATGGACAGAAGCGCGCCTTGAACACTGTGCGGGCGGTAGCCCTGGCGGCTTTCGAGTTCCTGAAGCCCCCGTTCCACGGCGTCCCGGGCGGCCTGCTGGATGCGGAGATCCAGGGTGGTGTAAACCTCCAGGCCTTCCTTGTACAGGGCGTCACTTCCGTATGTCCCCTGGATGTAACGACGGATATTTTCGATAAAATAGGCGGCGGGCCGGTCGTTGGGCCGGATCGATCTCAGAAGCAGGGGCGCCTGCAGGACGCCGTTTTTCTCTTCTTCGCTGATGTAGCCCTCTTCCACCATTCGAGTCAGCACGTAAGCCTGCCGCCGCCGGGACCCCTCATAATTGGTGTAAGGATCGTAATTGGACGGAGCCTTGGGAAGCCCGGCCAGAAGAGAAGCTTCGGCAAGAGTGAGGTTCCTCGTTTTTTTCCCGAAGTAGACCTCGGCCGCCGCTTCGATGCCATAGGCGCCGTGGCCCATGTAGATGTTGTTGAGATAGATGTTCAGAATCTCCTCTTTGGAAAGGGACCGGTCGATCTTGAAGGCCAGGACGGCTTCCTTGAGTTTTCGGCTGTAGCTTTTTTCGGAGGAGAGATAGAGCCTTTTGGCAACCTGCTGAGTGATGGTGCTGCCCCCCTGCACAATTTTCCCCGCCTTGAGGTTCCGGAAAAAGGCGCGGGAAATGCCCTGCATGTCGAAGCCATTGTGCTCAAAAAACCGGGAATCCTCAGCCGCAAGGACCGCCTGGATGATGACGGGCGGGAGATCGGTGAATTTGACCAGCTTGCGGTTTTCCAGGTAGAATTCATCGATCAGTTCATTGTTGTCGGCGTAAACCCGGGTTGTGATGCTCGGACGGTACTCCTTCAAGGCGGCAATGCTCGGCAGATCCCGGAGCACGACATAGTAGAGGATGCTGCTGCCCACCAGCAGGGCCAGCAGGAGGAACAGGATGAGCCCGATCAGAATGCCGCCTTCAGAGCCCCGCTTTGCCCAGGGGGGATAAAAGGGAGGCTTATTCATCCTGCTCTCCGGTTGCTGCCGGGCCGCTTTCCGAAACCTCACTGCTTTCCTCGGCAGGCACCTTCTTCCTGCCGGCGCGGGGTTTGCGCACGGCAAAGCGGGCGACCAGGATGCTGATCTCGTAGAGAACCAGCAGAGGGCCGGCCATAAGCAGCTGGCTGATGAGATCCGGCGACGGCGTGAGCACCGCGGCGGCGATAAAGATCAGCAGGATGGCATATCGCCGCTGAGTGGAGAGCATCCGGGCATTGACGACACCGATCTTGGCCAGAAAAAAGACGAAGACCGGCAATTCGAAACAGAGCCCGAAGGCCAATAACAATTTCAGAGCGAGTCCGAGATATTCCCGCATGGTGACCATGGGTTTCAGGAATTCGGAGGAAAAAGAGATGAAGAACTTGAAGGCCGGCGGCAAGGCGACGAAATATCCGAAAAGCACTCCCGCGGAGAACAGGAGGGTGGAAAGAAAAACGAAAGGAAAAACGTATTTCTTTTCCTGTGGATAGAGACCGGGAGAGATGAATTTCCAGATTTCCAACAGGATGTAAGGGCTTGTCAGAATCAGTGCAGCGAAGAAGGAGACCTTCATATACGTGAAGAAGGCTTCCGGCAGAGACGTGAAGACCATGAAGCTGTTTTTGGGCATGACCTCGATCAGAGGGAGGGTCACGATCCGGAAAAGCTCTTCCTTGAAGGTGTAACAGAGGGTAAATCCGATTGCCAGAGCGATGAGGACGTGGACAAAGCGTTTGCGCAGCTCTTCCAGATGGGCCGTTAACGGTAGTTTTTCATCAGCGGATAAGGTCATAAGTTTTCAGGTGTGATTTTTCAATAGATGTTGAAAGAACTGCTTCTCATATCCTCAAGACTTTGGTCGTTTCGGTTCTTCCCGTTCCATATCCGGAGCCTGCCTTCCCGCATGAGCGTCTGCCTGCGGCACCTCGGCGTACATCTTCCGCCGGGATTGTGCCTTCCCGCGCCGTCCGGATGTTCTCCTTTTCTGTATATGAATTGATGGGCTTCACGGCAGGGAAAGAGGTGGGCGGAGCGGAGCCGGTCTGGGGTTCATTCCGGGATGCTGGAGTCAACCATTGGAGGCTGTTCCCTCAAGCTTTTTCTCCTCGGCGGCTTTGTCTTCACCCTTTTCTCCTTCTTTTTGCGGAGACTGCGGCTCATCGTCCTGAAGAGTGCCTTTGAGGCTGTCGGTTACACCCTCGGCGGTTTTTCGGAATTCAGCCAGCCCTTTACCCAGAGACTTGGCCACATCAGGCAGCCGCTTCGGACCGACAACGAGCAGCGCCACGGCGGCAATCAATAAAAGTTCCTGCATGCCGATGTTAAACATGAACGGATCCACTCCAATAAATTTCAATTGGTTATACATAGGGAAACAGAGGATTGTCAAATCATTTATCAGATCCGGAAGCCCAGCAACCGGAGCACTCCGGCGGTCAAAGACGGAAAGTCCGCAAGATTCATAACCCATGGAAAGGAGGGATCAATCTGATGGAGAGAATCGGGAGCGTCGCCCGTCTTCCCGGCTAAGCGGGTAGGTGTCACCCCGATCAAGGCTTCCGGAAGAAGAAGGCCTTGAAAAGGCGCACGACCATACAGGGTGGGCCGCCTGCGGACATCGGGCATTCCCCTGAGTTCGAAGGCGGGGTGAAGCATTGCCGGTTTCCGGTATCCCTTCTCTTTTTTTCCTTATCCTCGGCAAAGATTACAATGCTTAGTTCTAAGGCTAATTTCCGTGAAAAAATACAGTGTTGCAGGTATGGATTTTTGACTGGACTTTATGGTTATACCGTCCTCAGCACTACATTTCAAATCTGCGAGGAAAAAATCATGAGAAGATGGCGTTTAAAATTACTGACGGCAGTTTCGGTTTCGGTCCTGGCCGTCCTTTCGCTGTTATCCACAGGTTTTGCCGGCACCTTGAGCTCGCCTTTGCTGGCCCGGGCGGAACAGGGCGGTACGATCCTCTCAGGCGCCCCTACCTACGATTGGTGGTATGGGTGTTCGCCCACCTCCGCGGGCATGATGGTCGGGTATTACGACAGAAAGGGATACGGCGGACTCAGCTACAGCAACCTGGTAAGGGGCGGCGTGGCGGAATCAACCACATTCGGCATCAGCGCCTGGAGCGCCCTGGCGCAATCCGCCATTGCAAGCTCCGGCCATGTGAGCCATTACTATGTATCGGGCTACGACGCTTCGGGAGATGATCTCGCGGGCCGGACCGTTGCCGAGTATGACAGCCTCGCGGACTTCATGGGCACGAGCCAGGATTCCTATGGAAACAGAAACGGAATGACGACGTTTTTCTATTACACCGATGGAAGCGCTTTTACCGCGAAGGACTCCCTTGACTACGGCATCCAGGATAAGGACGGCGCCTACGGCATCTGGGAATACCTCAATTATGCGGGATATGCTGTATCCCTTTCCAGCGTTTATACTCAGCATATTTTCGGAGAGGACTACGCGAACGGATTTACCTTCGCCGACTATAAAGCGGAGATCGATGCGGGACGCGTCGTCATGATCCAGGTGACGGGGCACTCGATGTTCGGTTACGGTTATGGAGACAACGATACCGTTTACTTCTACAACACCTGGGACGATCAGGAGCACACCATGACCTGGGGAGGAACATACTCTGAAATGGATCAGTGGGGGGTCGTCTGCTTTACCCCGGAGGGCGGAAGCGCCGTACCTCTGCCTCCGTCGATCCTGCTTTTCGGCTTTGGTTTTGCAGGTATTGGATGGTGCGGGAGATTCCGCAGAAAATAGCGTCCTCCTTCTGAAGATCGAAAAGCCCGCCGTCTCTCCCTCTGGAAGCGAAGGCGGGCTTTTTTATTTGACCGCCGGATTAAGACGTTCTCCTTTCTCGCTGTGCAATCGGTTTCCCACCGCAGCTGTCGGTGCCTGTCCCCTCGCTTCCATCCGGTCGCCTTCCGATTTACTGCGATCTGAAATGGCCACGACGGGAATAAAAGGTTTCGGCAAAGGATGCTGTCGCCGGACAAAGGCCGGGGCGGGTTGGCGTTTCGGGAAATATTTTGCCTTTATCCGGCAGTTGTGATAGGTGACGATTCCGTATTAAAATCGACGCCGTGTAGAAGAGAGCGGAGATTTTTGAAGTCAATCTGAGGTGAACCGCATTGAAAATCACAAGGGAAGAAGTGGCCTACGTCGCCCATCTGGCACGGCTGGAATTTTCGGAAGCCGAAGAGGAACTGTTCACCGGTCAGTTAAACGATATTCTGCTTTACATGGATAAGCTCAATGAAGTCGATACGGCCGGGGTGGAGCCCCTGAGCCATGCCATCTCCCTGAGCAACGCCTTTCGGGAAGACAGGGTGCAGGAGTCCCTTTCCCAGGATCTTTCCCTGGCCAATGCACCGGATCCCCGGGGTGAATTTTTCCGGGTGCCCAAGGTGATCGAGTAAACGCATTCGGGCGGATACCGGGACGGAAGAAAGGGTGCCGAAAGGTTGTCCAACGCCCCGGATCATGTTCTGTCCTGCAAAAAGGAGCCTATGGAACTTTACGCATCAACCATTCATGAATTACAGGATAAAATCCGGAACGGGGACGTAACGTCCACCGACATTGTCCAGTCCGTCTTCAGCCGCATCGATGCCGTGGAGGAGAAGGTCCATGCCTACATAACCCTGATGCGACAATCGGCCCTGGAAGAGGCGAATATCGCCGACCAGCGGATCCGGGCCGGTGAGATCAAGGCGTTGACCGGAATCCCCATTGCCCTGAAGGACATTTACTGCACCCAAGGGGTCCGAACGACCTGCGGCTCCCGCATCCTTGAACATTTCGTTCCCCCTTACGATGCAACGGTGGTCGTCAAACTGCGCGAGGCGGGGGCCATCTTCACGGGGAAAACGAACATGGATGAATTCGCCATGGGTTCGTCAACGGAGACCTCCTATTACGGCGTCACCCGGAATCCCTGGGATCTGGAGCGGATACCGGGCGGTTCCAGCGGCGGCTCCGCAGCCGCGGTCGCTGCCGATGAATGCATCGCGGCCCTTGGATCGGATACGGGCGGCTCCATCCGTCAGCCTGCGGCCCTGTGCGGCGTTGTCGGGATGAAGCCCACTTACGGCCGGGTTTCCCGCTTTGGCCTCGTCGCCTTCGCCTCCTCCCTCGATCAGATCGGACCCTTCACGAAGGATGTGGAGGACTGCGCCATCCTGATGAACGTCATTGCCGGCCATGACCCAAGGGAATCCACTTCGGTCCCGGTGGATGTTCCCGATTACCGAGATTATCTCAACCGCGGCGTAGACGGCTGGACGGTGGGAATTCCAAGAGAATACTTTGTCGGGGGAATTGACCCCGAAGTGCGGGCGGCCGTTGAGCAGGCCATCAAGACCGTGGAGGGACTGGGGGCGAAATGCCGGGAAATCTCCCTCCCCCACACGGATTACTGCGTGGCGGTATATTACATCATAGCGCCGGCAGAGGCCAGCTCCAACCTGGCCCGTTATGACGGCGTCAAATATGGATTCCGGGCAGCCGAATGCCGGGACCTTCTCGACATGTACAAGAAGACGCGGTCGGCGGGCTTCGGTGCGGAGGTGAAGCGGCGCATCATGCTCGGAACGTACGCCCTTTCTTCAGGGTATTATGACGCCTATTACAAAAAGGCGTCCCAGGTGCGGGGGCTGATCAAGAGGGATTTTGATGAGGCCCTGAAGGATTGCGATGTGATCCTCACCCCCACCACCACGACACCCGCCTTTAAAGTCGGGGAGAAGATGGACGATCCGATCGGGATGTATCTGTCCGACATCTTTACCATTTCTGCAAATCTTGCCGGCATTCCGGGAATTTCTCTCCCCTGCGGCTATTCGCACAAGGGGCTGCCCATCGGCATGCAGTTCGTGGCGGGGCATTTTGAGGAGGGTAAGCTCCTTCAGATATCTTCAGCCTATGAAAGGCATGCCCAAATCGAAAAGAGGAGGCCGAACCTCTAATGGAATACGAACCTGTAATCGGGCTGGAAGTCCATGCCCAACTGCTGACGGAATCCAAGATTTTCTGCGGCTGCTCCACGCAGTTCGGTGCGGCGCCCAATCGTCACACCTGCCCGGTCTGCCTGGGCATGCCCGGCGTGCTGCCCGTTTTGAACAGGAAAGTGGTTGAATTCGGGATTAAGATGGCCCTGGCCACCTCCTGCCGGATCAACGAGGAATGCAGCTTTGCCCGGAAGAATTACTTCTACCCCGACCTTCCAAAGGGGTACCAGATCTCCCAGTACGCCTTTCCCCTGGCGGAATTCGGCCATGTGGACATCGAAGTGGAGGGCGGGAAGAAGCGGATCGGTCTGACACGCATCCACATGGAGGAGGATGCCGGCAAGCTGATCCATGACGCCCATAATCCATGGAGCTACGTGGATCTCAACCGGACCGGGGTGCCTCTGATCGAGATCGTCAGCGAACCGGACATGCGAAGCGCAGAGGAGGCTGCGGCCTATCTTCGCCGGCTCCATGAGATCCTCGTGTATCTCGAAATCTGCGACGGGAACATGGAGGAGGGCAGCTTCCGCTGCGACGCCAACGTTTCTCTCCGGCCCAAGGGTATCAGCGAGTTCGGAATCCGGACGGAACTGAAAAACATGAACTCCTTCCGCAATGTCCAGCGCGCCCTGGAATATGAAATCAAGAGACAGCAGTATATCCTGGAAGGAGGCGGAACGGTGGTTCAGGAAACGCGCCTCTGGGACGACAGCCAGGGGGTGACCCACTCCATGCGCAGCAAGGAAGAAGCCCATGATTACCGCTATTTCCCGGATCCGGACCTGGTGCCGATCCGGATCTACGCGGAATGGGTGGAAACCGTTTTCAAGGAGCAGCCTGAATTGCCCCTGGAGAAGCGCGAGCGTTTCGTGCGCGAATACGGCATCCCTCCCTATGATGCCGGCGTGCTGTCTTCGAGCCGTCGACTGGCGGATTATTATGAAGAGACCGCCCGGCACTCCGGAAACCCGAAAGCGGCCAGCAACTGGGTCATGGGAGATCTGCTGCGCTTCCTCAATGAGGAAAAGCGGGACATCCGGGATTGCCCCATCTCCTCCACCGCCCTGGCCGAGATGATCCGGATGATCGATCAGGGGACCATCAGCGGCAAGATGGCCAAGGAGATCATCGAGGTCATGTATCAGACGGGAAAAACGGCCCCGGCGATTGTGGAAGAGAAGGGGATGGTCCAGATCACGGACGAATCCTCGCTTGCCGCGGTGATTGCGGGGATCCTGGAGGCCAATCCGGGCCAGCTGGCCCAGTACCGTTCCGGGAAGGACAAGCTTTTCGGCTATTTTGTCGGTCAGGTCATGAAGGCGACCCAGGGAAAGGCCAATCCCCAGGTCATCAACGACCTCCTGAAAAAGATGCTGGCGGGATGACGAGGCGCGAAATTCCGGAAAGCTCAGGGAAAACGTCATGATCCCAACTCTTTCCTGGAGAAACAATTCCGTTGTTCTCCTGGATCAGCAGGCTCTCCCCGTGGAGGAGCGCGTTCTGGTCTGCACCCGCTATCAGGAGGTGCTGACGGCCATTAAGGATTTGACGGTTCGTGGCGCTCCGGCGATCGGGGTGGCGGCGGCGATGGGCATCGCCCTGGGGTCCCTTTCCCTTCCAGCCGATTCCCCCGAGGGCTTCCGGAAGGGGTTTGACGCCCTGTGCGATCAATTTGCTGCGGCAAGGCCGACGGCGAAAAATCTGTTCTGGGCCATTGAGCGGATGAAGGGATGCTTTGCCGGAGCCATGGCTGATGCAATGACGGGAGAAACGGAAAAAGTCCGGCAGGCACTGGTTGACGAGGCTCTGAGAATGGCCGAGGAGGATGTGGCCATCAACAGGCGGATCGGGCGGAACGGGCAGATCCTGATCCCCGACGGTGCCCGGATTTTGACTCATTGCAATGCCGGGGCCCTGGCCACGGCCGGTTACGGGACGGCGCTGGGCGTGATCCGGGCGGCCCGCGATGCAGGGAAAACCATTCAGGTCTTTGCCGATGAAACGCGGCCCGTTCTGCAGGGGGCCCGCTTGACTGCCTGGGAGCTGCAGCAGGAAAACATCCCGGTCACGCTGATCACCGACAACATGGCAGGATTCCTCATGAAGCAGGGACTTGTGGACTGCGTTCTGGTGGGGGCTGACCGGATTGCCGCCAACGGGGATACCGCCAACAAAATAGGGACGTATTCCCTGGCGGTTTTGGCCGATGCCCACAGTATTCCCTTTTACGTCGCCGCCCCCCTGTCCACGATCGATCGGCAGCTTTCCAGCGGGGCCGATATTCCCATAGAGGAGCGGCCTGACGAGGAAGTGCTGGCCATCCGGGGGGTCCGCATAGCCCCCGTCGGTGTTGGCGTGTACAACCCGGCCTTCGACGTCACCCCGGGCGGCTACATTGAAGCCATTATTTCCGAAGCCGGGGTAGCCCGGTTTCCCTATGAGTCCTCCCTGGAGAAACTCTTCCTCGAACCATCATGAAAGATCCCGTTCAGAAACTGCTCCTCTTTGATTTTGACGGCGTTCTCGTTGATTCTCTGGACGTCTACGAGGCGGTTGTCCACCAATGCCTCGATGCGATCGGAAGGCCGATTGTTTCAACGCGAGCGGACTATCTGGCCCTTTACCAGGACAACTTCTACGAGGAGCTTGCCCGCCGGGGCATCGATCTATCCGCCTTTCTGGCCGAACTGGCCAGGATCCGTCCGCACATCGACACATCCCTTATCAAGCCCCTCCCGGCAGTGACATCGATTCTCCCGGCCCTGGCCGAACGGCACCGGCTGATGCTCATCTCTTCCAACAGCAGAGAGGTCATTGAGGTGCTGCTGGCCCGGATGGGCGTATCGGAATGCTTTGAAGAGGTCATGGGTGCGGATTTTCTTCTGAACAAAACGGAAAAGATCGTCCACGCGTGGAATTTGACCGGGTTCGCAAAGGAGGACGTCTATTATGTCGGGGACACCGCCGGCGATATCCGGGAAGCGCACCGGGCCGGCATCAGAAGCGTTGCGGTGACATGGGGCTGGCATGAGCGGAGCGACCTGGAAGCCGTTTCTCCCGATTTTCTCGTGGATACGCCTCAAGCTCTCGCTCGCATGTTCACGACGGAACCCCCATCGCAGGGATGTTAACGATCAGGCCTTTGTCATGGCATTGGTATTGCTTGCAGCATACCGGCGGCAGCTGTTGAGTCCCGGGGGCCGTGTTTCCGGTTTTTCTGATCGACAGGCACACCAAGCCCTTTTACATTTGCCAATGCGGGAGACCTGATTGCATGGATGTCAAATTTATCAATCCCTTTCTGGACGGCGCTACAGAGGTCATCAAGACCATGGCCTTCATGGAGGCTGTTCCCGGAAAGCCCTTTTTGAAGAAGGATGACACGGCAAGGGGCGATGTATCCGGAATTATCGGCATCACGGGTGATGCCACGGGCTCCCTGGCCATCAGTTTTACCGAAGGGTGCATCTGGGGAATCGCCGGATCCATGCTGGGGGAAACGTATACGGATACCACGCAGGAAGTGCTCGACGCCGCTGGGGAGCTTACCAACATGATTTCCGGCGTGGCTCGAACCAACATGGAGAAGATGGGGCTAAAAGTCTTTGCCGCCATCCCCTCCGTCATTTTCGGTCGGGACCATACGATCCGTCATATCTTGAACAGCCCGAGCATTGTTATCCCTTTTTCCACACAAACGGGGGAATTTGTCGTGGACGTCTGTATCCGGACCACCGAGGCCCAGGCCAGATCCAAGGAAAATTATCAGGTGATCAATCGGCGGACGGCAGAACTGATTTCTCCGCAGCCGGGAAAAAATAAGCCTGAGCCCCTTCCCTGCAGGATGGAATCGGCTGCGCAGGAGCAGGGACCGCCTGTAGAGGAAATGCAGGAGGAAAAGAGCCACCGCGATATCCTCAAGGAAGCCTTGGATGCGATGATCGAAGCCCGCCGGGACATTCAGAAGCTGTTGTCTTCACAGCCCTTCATGCGGAGGGAAGATCGGAAGAAGCTCAATGATAAAGTCGCCCGGTACGACAAGAAGATCCGCAAAATGAAGCTGGATCTGACAGCCCTGGATGTCCTGTCCAGGCTGGCCCCGGAGGATCTGGCGAATCCCACCATCAAGAAACATTACCAGCACTACTGAGGCCGTCAGGCAAAAAATTTTTTTCCAACCGTCCTCACGGCTCGGGAGCATATTTCTTTCCGATGAGTCCTGATTTGGAGAAATGTGCCCCCAGGATCCGTCATCCCATGTGCTTTGGCCGCACTGGACTTCTGGAATCGTATGGTACAACTCACGGAAAACAGAAAGGGGCGCGCCGTTTGCGCACCCCTCCTGAAAAAGCATATGGAAGTTTCCTTATGCGGCGTAGACGAAATCCGTGCTATCCAGTGAAGCCGCCGTTGCGGATCCGACAATACAGATCAACACGGAATCCCCGGCGGAATTACTCGTGGGGTTGTACCAGACACTGCCGGTCGTCGTGTCATTGTAGATCCCACTGAGTTGGGTGCCGTTGCCGTTGAAACCGGTGCCTTCGAAATACCAGCTGGAGGACAGCACGTTGCTGTCATTGAAAGAGAGCCCTGTGATGGAAGAATCCTCGGCGCCATCGAGAATGTCCATCAGCACGATGGTGTCGTCCGTATGGGAAAAGTCGCCGATCGTGTCGCGGTTGGCAGATCCGGATTCGGAAAAGACGAAACGGTCCTGGCCGGTGCCGCCGTTCAGATAGTCTTGGCCAATGCCGCCGGACAGAGTATCGCCGCCGGCATTGCCGTACAGGGAATCGTTGCCGGAAAGACCGGACAGAATGTTGTCGGAACCGTTTCCGTAGAGCAAATTGTTGAGGGTGTTGCCCGTCCCGGTGGTCGCCGTGCCGGTCAGATAGAGGTATTCGACATTGGCGTCAAGGGTCTCGTTGACGGAGGCGTAAACTCTGTCGCTGCCGGCGCCTGATGCCTCGGAGACGGCGTCGCCCAGGCTATCAACATAATAGGTGTCGTTACCCGCTCCGCCTGCCAGATAATCGTTACCCGCTCCGCCGTTCAAGATATCATCGCCGGTGCCGCTGTACAGGCGGTCGTCGCCTCCATTGCCGTAAAGGGAGTTGTTGCCGTTGTCGCCGTAAAGGTCGTCATCGGCGCTGCCGCCCCGGAGGACATCATCGCCGAGATTGCCGTCGATCGTCAGGGCCACCGTCTGCGAAGACCCATCGAAATTGTCGTTGCCGTCTCCCCCGGAAATCCATTCAATGCCTGCCGTGGTCAGATTGAGGGTGTTCCCGGCCGTGCCATTGATGTAGACCCGGTCGTAACCGGCGCCGCCGCTGAGACTGGCAAAGGAGGTGCTGACCGTAATCGTGTCATTCCCGGCCCCGCCGCTGACGCTGTCTGCACCGCTGCCGGCGTTGATTGTGTCGTTACCCGTCCCGCCCAGGATTGTGTCACTGTCCGTGCCCGTGGAAATCGAGTCGTTGCCGTCCCCCCCGTCCACGGCGTTGTTGCCGTTCCCGACGCTGATGTTATCGTTGCCGCTGCCGCCGTAGACGGTGTCATTGCTGCTGCCGCCGTACAGGCGGTCGTCGCCCGCATTGCCGTAGAGGGTGTTGTTGCCGTCATCGCCGTAGAGGGTGTCGTCGGCGCTGCCGCCCCGGAGGACATCATCGCCGAGATTGCCGTCGATTGTCAGGGCCACCGCCTGCGAAGTCCCATCGAAATTGTCATTGCCGTCGCCTCCGGAAAGATACTCGATGCCCGCCGTGGTCAGGTTGAGGGTGTTCCCTGCCGTTCCGTTGATATAGACCCGGTCGTAGCCGGCGCCGCCGCTGACGCTGGTGAAGGCGGTGGTGAGGGTGATCGTATCATTGCCGGCGCCGCCGCTGACGCTGTCATTGCCACTGCCCGCGTTGATCGAGTCGTTGCCGCTGCCGCCGATAATGGTGTCGCTGC
>NZ_JAXGNC010000019.1:0-14797 GCF_040768185.1 Syntrophus sp. (in: bacteria)
TCCATCTGCCAAATTGGACTTGTACACTTCAAGGATGGTTCACTTCAGGAAGAATGGAAAACCTATGTTGATCCTGAAGACTTCTTTGATGAGATCAATGTTTCAATCCACGGAATTGATGAAACCACGGTAAAAGGTGCTCCAATTTTTCGTGATATCTCAAATCGTATCTGCAGTTATTTGGATAATCGCATTGCTGTTTGTCACACACACTTTGACAGAGTAGCGCTTAATAAAGCCTGTGAAAGGTATAGCCTACGTATGCCAACATGTACTTGGCTCGATTCTGCGCGCGTAACCCGAAGAACATGGGATCAATGTGCATACAGAGGATATGGTCTCGGAAATGTGTGCGCTATTTTAGGCTATCAGTTTGCACAACATGATGCTCTTGAGGATGCAAAAGCTGCTGCTTTCGTTCTTCGTGCTGCTATCGAAAAGACAGGGATGGACTTGCAGGCATGGCTGCATCGAGTTGAAAAACCTATTGGTTTTCCCGATCAATCCTATAAGATATCCCAAGATGGCAATCCAGATGGTGCTTTTTATGGAGAGACGCTGGTTTTCACTGGTGCCCTTCAAATACCGAGACGAATGGCAGCTGACATGGCTGCAAAGATAGGTTGCACTGTTGCCGATGGGGTTAATAAAAAGACTACAATGCTTGTCGTAGGTGATCAGGACGTTAAGAAACTTGCGGGCCATGAAAAGAGTTCAAAACACAGAAAGGTGGAGAAACTAATAGCTGAAGGGTCTCAAATAAGGATTCTTCGAGAGAGCGACTTTAAAGAATTAGTATTATTAGCAGAAAATAAATAAGGGCATCTAACAAAATCAATACACCCGATCGCTACGCTCCGGGTGATTTTTTCGTTGGCAGAGAAATGAATGACAAAAACGTTTAGACATTCTGCTGGATTTGGGAAACGCATCGAATACTGGGTCATTGGTCTAATGCTGAAGGAAGGCCTGGATGTCTATGTACCCTTGGTGGATGACGACGCCATTGATGCTGTTATCCGCAGAGCTGACGGTTCTTTCGTCACTGTGCAAATTAAGGCCAGATCAAAGGACGTGATCTACGGAGACGCAGCCCTTTTTGCCGCAATTCCTCATGAACTAAGGGACAATTATTGGTTTGTGTTCTATTCAGAAAGGCTTGATTCTATTTGGATCATGTCTTCTGAAGAGTTCATCAAAGAATCCGTTCAAAACAAAACCGGCAAGAATGCAGGCAAAAGAAGCATCTGGTTCAACGGAAAGCGGAAGGACAAAACAACGGGTAAGTCCGTTGAGTATTGCAAGAAACAGTTTGAGAAGTATCTGGTGAAGGACTTTTCAAGGCTAAATAGCAAGGGACTGCCAAGAACTGCGTGAACCCGACGCGGTAGGATGGCGGGCTGCTTTTTTCTAACAGGTGGTCACGCCCGCGCGGGTTACGCTGGCGTTATACCATGAAGACCAGGATTAGAAAGACAGAATGACAAGGAAATTCAGCAATGCTCGATGCGCTCATTGTTTAGAGTACCACGACGAATCCGACTTCCGACCATGTCTTTCCAAATCATGGTACCCGGATACAACTCCCGAAAATATGGAGAAATGGCAAATGCCTTCGTGCGTCCGGTGCAATTCAAAAATGGGGAAAATTGAAAACGAATTTCTGTTGAAATTCGGCATGTGCGTTCCACCCTTTAAGCCTTCTTCTTTGGGGGTTGCTCAAAAAGCGATGAGGTCCATCAATCCTCGCTTCGCAAGGAATAGTCATGACGCCGAGCAGAGACAGGAACGAAGGGAAAGGCTACTTCGGGAAACCATTGATCCCACTACTGTTCCGTTGTCGTCAATCTTCCCTGGTTTCGGTTTTCATGCTGGTTACGACCCGGCCCGAGAAACTGCGATAACTGTTGCTGTTGACGACCTGAAGGCTATCGCCGTCAAGGTCATTCGTGGCACCACGTGGGTTATCGATGAGAAGTACATCGAGCCAGATTACGACATCAAAATTCACTTCGTGCGCGGCCCCAAGTCTTCGCCATTCTACGAGCCTTTGATGAAATATGGCAAGACATATTCACTCGGGCCTGGCTTGTCAGTCGTGCGGGCGATTGCAGAGGAAGACCGGATGAGCGGACTCTACTACTTGGAAATCTGGCAGCAGGTATTCATGTATGGCTCCGTAGCTCGTGTGGAAAAGTTAAAGGAAAAAGCGGTATAACGAATAAGGATTGAGACGAAACCCGCAGGGTCGTTTCAATCCTGGGTTCAAGTAAGCCGGGGATGTAAGGGTAATGCTTCGGGAGGGGATTCTGAATAAGAGAGAAAATGGCCATTTCCCAATCCAGGGAAGGAACAGACCGAAACAATTGGGAATGTGGAAAGGGAGCGTCAGGGTATTTTTTCACGAAAATCCCGATCATGAAACCCTATCATCAAGCGAAAGTGCGGTTTCCCATGGCTCAGGGCGCAGATGGCCATTGCCGCCGACTGTTCGCGGATTTCGGGGATGGGGAAGATCCTATGTTTCGGGTTCTTTCTATCCCGAAGAGCAGTATTCCTTTCGAAAAGGAAGAATGCTTTTGAGGAAGATCAACACCCCGCCACAATCAGGACAGAAGGGACCATGAGGCGGATTTTGGCTTTCCGGCGGCACCGGAGGGGGATTTTCGTCTTCTTTCCCGAGCCGCTGGCGGATGTCTTCGGGACAGATGTTCGAGCTGGAACTCATGAACCCGAAGTGTCGGACTTTCATGAATCCCGAAGGGAGGACATGCTGGAGAAAACGCCTGATAAACTCCAGGACATGGAGGCTCAGGGACCGGTAACGTCTACTGCCATGTTTCCGGTATTTGAAAGTTACCGTGTGGTTTTCCACTTTAACGATCCGGCTGTTGGAGATGGCCACTTTAAAGACATACGGCGCAAGGTATTTCAGCGAAGCGGCCCCATTTCCAACGGCTTGACTGTTGACAACCCAGTCGGCCTCCCAGACTTTGGCCTCGACGGAATCAAGTAAACCGGTTTGATTCAGCTGTTCCTTGAACTTTGCCTTGAAGATCGGTGACAGCGTCTTGACGGGGGCATAGAAGTCGGTTCTTGAAGACAGCCAAGAGGAGCGGCCTTTGTTGAAGCCGCCACCGGGCACGATGTAATGGATGTGAGGATGATACTGCAACTGCCTTCCCCAGGTATGGAGTATTCCGGTGAAACCCGGCAGATCGGCGCCGAGGAATTTGGGATCTCTGGCAAGAAGTTTCAGTGCGTCGGAAGAGGCGGAGAAGAGAGCTTCATAACCGGCTTGCTGATGGGAACGGAGAGATGGAGGCCTTCATGGAGGCGTAGGCCGCAGGAATAAACGGTGGTCAGGTAGGCGTGGTTGTGGGGGGTATTGACGCAGGACAGTATCCTGCGGACTTCTTCCTCGCTGAGGATGGAAGGCAGCCGGTGCTCCGCCTGGGCGCGGAGGATATTGAAGATGTGCCAGTCATGCCGTAGGATGTTCGTGTAAAAGAAGCGGATTCCGCAATAGCAGATTCGCATGTGGTCTTTGGCGACCAACTGCTGACGTTTTTCCGGTAAAGGAAATATTCCCGGAGTTCGTCTTCGGTGATGGATTCCGGTGTTTTTTTGCAGTGCTCGGTCAACATCCGCACGGTGCGGACATAGCTTTCCTGAGTACGTTCGCTCAATCCGTTGAGCTGAAGGGCTTTGATCATTCTTTCGGACCAGTCTGTCATCATGATAGATCTCCTTTTCTGAAAATGATTTTCCCCGGACAAACGGGGATTCAAAGGAGACATACCGGACAGATGGTTTAGGCGGGAAGATGATAGATGGGAATTGGTGAATTTTATAAAGTGGTTTTTCTACCGCGAATGCGGTTTACTTGAACCACGCGATGCAGTCCGTCACTCTTGGCGGATCACGCCCTCTGCGAGCGCGTGCCAAGACCTTTGTCGCAGAGGCCGCGCCAGCCAAGAGCGCGGCTGATCGCAAACAATGTGACCGCCTGCCGGCGGTCACATTGCCCCGGATGCTCCGCGCGCTATCAATAAGCAATGGTGCCGAATGCACAACCGGCACATCAACCGAATTGAGTCAGACGCGGTGAGGCGCGCTGCTCATCCGAAACGTTACAAGCTTGCAATCCGTAATATTGTGCTAAAATAACGTGTCGCCCTTCACCCTTTGTAGATGGATTCTCGAACCCAGCCTTCATTTTGACTCAGCTATGACATTCGGCTTTGCCGGAGGTCATGGCTTTATAGGATGATAAAAATGCGTGGTAGCCCGATTAGGCGGAGAATTGGAGTGGTTACCAAAGGGAGGAAAAATCTTCGGGGCTGAATGGCGTGGTCATGTGGAAAACGGGATAGAGAATTTTTCCGCCCACATCTTTTTTGTTATTGTTTGCTCGATCGGATCCGCTTTGCCTGCTTCGTCAGGCCGTCGGCCTCCTGAACACGATCCTCAGCTTTGTAAAGCAGTGCCAGATTTTCGAGGCTCATGGCCACAAAGGGATGATTCGGCCCCAGGGCCTTTTTGTAGATTGACAGGGATTTTTTGAAAAGTGGTTCGGCCTTTTCATTCTGGCCTTGGCTGCGGTAAAGCTCGGCAAGGTTGTTCAGGCTGGCTGCCACGTCGGGATGATCGGGCCCCAGGGACTTTTCCCGCATGGCCAGGGATCGCTTGTAGCGCGCCTCGGCCTCGTCGTACCTGCCTTGGCTGCGGTGCAGCTCGGCGAGGTTGTTCAGGCAGGCCGCCGTATCAGGGTGATCAGGTCCCAGGGCGCTTCGGTAGATGGCCAGGGAATGCTTGAAGAGGGATTCCGCCTGGTCGTACTGGCCCTGGCCGAGATAGAGTTCGGCGAGGTTGTTCAAGCAGGCCGCCGTATCGGGATGATCGGGCCCCAGGGCTTTCCGGTAGGTTGTCAGGGCATGGCGGTAGAGGGTTTCGGCCTGCACATGCTCGCCCTGGGCGGAATAAAGCCGGGCCAGGCTGCTGAGGCTGGCGGCCGTATCGGGGTGATTGAGGCCGAGGGTCTTCTCCCGCATGGCCAGGGATTGTTTGAAGAGGGATTCGGCCTCGTTGTACCGGCCCCTGCTGCGGTGCAGTTCCGCCAAATTGTTCAGGCTGGCCGCCACAAGAGAATGTTCCGAGCCCAATGCCTTCTTCCTGATGGCCAGGGACTGCCGGTAGAGGGTTTCGGCCTGGCCGTGCTGCCCCTGGACCGCATAAAGTTCGCCGAGATTGCTCATAATTCCGGCCGAAAGGGCGTTGTTCGGCTCCAGGACGCTCCGGCAGATGGCCAGGGCCCGCTTGAAGCCTGACTCCGCCTCGTCATACCGGCCCTGGGTGCGATGGAGCAGAGCCAGGTTGTTCAAGGTGCCGGCCACAAAGGGATGCTCCGGACCCAGGGTTTTCTGCCGGATTGCCAGCGAACGCTTGTAGAGCGCCTCGGCCTGCCCGAACTGCCCCTGGGCATAATAGATCTCGGCCAGGTTGTTCATGATTCCGCTGACGGAAAGATGCCCCGGACCGAATTTTTTCTTGGCGGCCTGGAGCGCCTTTTCAGACGCTTCAGCAGCGCGTCCATAGTTGCCGGCCCGGTAAAGCTCGAGCGCTTCCTGATCGAGGATGTTCCACGCCGCTTCCGGCCCCTGGGCGAACAGGGCAGATGCGGGACAGAACAAAAAAAGTGCAAGAACAACGATTTTAAAGAATCGTTCCACTCGTTATTTCTCCTGATCCAGTGCCGAAAGCGGATTGAGCGGGGTTCCAGCGGATCTGCCGGACGCCTGTGCGGCAGATGGAGGCGGCCAAAGGGAAGGCATCGCTAGTTCATTCCCTTGTAAAACTGGTAGTAATCCAGAACCCGCTTGATATAAAGCCATGTCTCCTGAAAGGGGGGGATGCCTTTGTAGCTTTTCACCCGTTCCGGCCCTGCGTTATAGGCCGCCAGCGCGAGGAACAGGTCGCCGTTCAGGCTTTTCAATAAGCGGCTCAGATAGCCGACGCCGCCGTGAATGTTCTCAACAGGGTCAAAAGGATTGGACACGCCCATTTCGCGGGCTGTGTCCGGCATGAGCTGCATCAATCCCATGGCGCCCTTGGGCGATACGGCCGCGGGATTGAAATTGGATTCCGCCATGATGACCGCCCGGACAAGGGCCGGATCAACCGTGTAGCGCCTGCAGGCCGATTTGATGGCCTTCCCGTAATCGGAGGACCGGACCGCCGAGCCGGCCCCCTTCGGCACCGCGAAGGAATTCTTTCCGGGATAAAAGCCCTTCATGGAGGACAGACGGCGTTTCGAGTCGCTCACGGGGGCATAACCGGCCGGAGCGTCCCCGTCACGGAACATATAGAGATCTGCCGCCGAGCCGGCCATCGAGGACAGGACCGTCTGCCCGGCGGGATGTACCTGTCCTGTCCGCTGTGGCATACCGGGTTGCTCCGCCCATGAAGGCATCGAACTCAAAATAATGAAGATCGGACATAAAAGCCAAACGGCTGCCCCTGAACCCGGCCTTTCCATATGCTTATACCATCTCCATCTCTGCTGCGCGGACAGCGTTGCTGCCGGAGTCAAACAAAATCCCCGGGCAGCCGGTTGATGCTGAAGTGTTGATCCTGTCGCTTTGTCGTGCCTTCCTCATTTAGCATAAATACAATAGAATTAAATCCGGCGCCATAGGGCCTATGAGGATTTTTTGCCTCTCAAATCCTTATCATGACAAAAAAATATCCTTATAATCTCTAAGGGAAAAGACTGATTTTGTCAGGAAAAGGATTGATCCGCCGCCGTTTGTGAACTCCCGGGTCAGCCCTGTTCCTTCAGATAGTCAAAGACAACCTCGCCAAGCCCGAGGGTCAAATCGCTGATGTAATGCACGGCACCGACGATGCCCTTGACCGGCAGATCGGCGACCGGCGCCATGCAGTGCGAGAACAGCTGCAAAGATGCCGGTCCTGTCCACGCTTCCTTGACCGTGACGTCCAGAAGGGGATATTGCACGAGCTGGCAGATCTTTGGGGTGCCGTCCACATCGGGAATCACTTTCATCAGGAAGTTCGGGGTTTCAAGCATCGCCCTGCACAGCGGCTCCGTGTCGAGCCGCTGCCACTTGTAAGCCATCGTGGCGCGGGCCACTTCCAGCTCTCCGTATTTCAGCATTCCGATGCAGCAGTCCTTGCTGACGGCATCCACGCGCATTTCCGGCTGCCCATATTTCTTGGGAAATCCCCATATCTCCCGGCCTCCGACGATGGGCGACAGGTCGTCAAGGTACATGGAATGAACATAATTTCCCGGCTTTCCATGAAACGTTACCGGGATGACCTGGCCGGACTCGTCATAGGATCCGAATCCGTCCGAGTCCGGCATCTTGATGAACTCATACCTGACGACGGGCTTGTAGACTTCAAGAGGTTCCGGGACAACGCGCCTCAAGGCGTCCATGTCCGTTTCATAATCGACGATCAGATACTCGCGGCTGCGGAACCGATACGGTCCGAGCGCAAAAGACGGGCTGGTGATGGGCATGGCAAAACGGCTCTTGACTTCGTCAATCTTCATAACTCCTCCTGCTGCTGCTTCTTCTCTTCCAGATCATTTTCTATAACGATCAGGAAAACTTTGCAATCGTTAGTCGATGGCTGTCCCCTGAGCCGGTCCGGAAAATCGGCCCCGCTTCTCCCTATCCCTTTACTTTTTCCCGCTCATGGCTTATAAGCATGGCACCTTCATCGGCCGGGCGGCTGGCTTTGAGAGGTTGTGCCGGGGCTGCCTGGATGGAGAGATCACCCATGAAAAATCATCTCGACGACATTCGAAAGTACAATGTCCGCAAGGCCTGGCCCCGCCAGGGGAAATGCGCCCTGCTGGTCGTTGACATGCAAAATTATTTCCTCCCCGTGGCCTCGCCGATTGTCGACAGGGTCTTGTCAATCGTGAACGCCTGCCGCTTACGGAACGTCAGGATCCTCTTCACCCGGCACGGCCACCGGGATATCGAAAAAGACGGGGGGCTTCTGCTGCAATGGTGGGGAGATTGCATCCTCCATGGAACAAGGGACTGGGAGATTATGGATGTCCTGACGCCGTCCCAAACCGATTCGGTGATTGATAAAAACCGTTACAGCGCCTTTTTTGGGACCGGACTTGATGAGATGCTGCGGGCCGAAGGCATCGAAGAGCTCATCATCACCGGCGTCATGACGAACTGCTGCTGCGAGACCACTGCCCGCGACGCCTTCATGAGGGATTACCGGGTATTCTTCGTTTCTGACGCCACCGCCGCGGCGGATGAGGAGCTGCATCTCGCTACATTGAAGAATATGGCGTTCGCCTTTGCCCATGTTCTGGATACGGAGAGCCTGTGCCGTTATCTGGAGGGCGATTTTTGATGGCAGGCATCTTGGATCGGGAAGATGACAAGAGAGAACGGGACACAACGGCTGGAAAGGCTGCTTGAGTTTCTGAAGGCCCACCCGGTGCCGCGTGAGGTTCAGGCCTATCGGCGCGAACGGATCGCGGGCATCATTCAGAGGCAATGGAAAAAAGAGGAACTGGCGGATGAGCAGAGGCGCTTGAGCGTGGGGCTCTGCCAGGAAATCAAGGATTTTGAACGCAAAACCGGACTGCGGGTCAAAGGGTTGAGAATCAAGAGAAATAAGCAGGGGATTGCATCGGTCATCGTCAATGTTGAAATGCCGGAATCCTTCTGGACGGCGGATTCCGACCCGTCAGGCATCGCTCCTGAACCGGGGACGTGAACGGGAGAAGGCGGCGGCGCAGGGCAGAAGGGGCCGGGGGCGGTCATGAACCCTTATCTGGGGATGAGAACGTAGAGCTCTCCGTTCTCTTTGAGGGTCCCCGCGGTGGCCTGCGCCTCGGGGCCGAATCCGCAGAACAGATCGACCCGTCCGGGACCCTTGATGGCTGAGCCTTTATCCTGGAGCAGGACAAAGCGGGAAAAGGGGACGCGCAGGGTTGCACGCCCATCGGCATCCAGAATCGGCTTGCGCAGGCGGATAAACGCCAGGGCGCCTTTGGGGAAATAATCCGGATCGGTGGCGATCGACCTGCCCGGCGTGACCGGCTCACCCAGGGCGCCTATGGGGTCCCGGTCCAGAAATCGAAAGAAGATATACCGTTCGTTGTAGCTGAGGATCTCATCGCGTTCCCCATCGCTTTTTCCCTTCAGCCAGGCCTTGAAATTTCGGTACGAGGCATTTCCTTTCTCGATTTTATTCCGATCCAGCAGATTCTGCGTTACGGAGCGATAAGGCCGGCCGTTGTTCTGGGCATAACCGACCGTCAGCAGGGTGCCGTCTTCCAGTTGGATTTTTCCCGAGCCCTGGGTGTGCAGGGAATTCAGTTCGGCAGGATCGGACACCCAGATCAGCTCCAGACCTTTCCCCTTTAAAACGCCTTCGATGTCGATTTCACGGCGCGTGTAATAGGGAATGATCCGGCCGTTTTTCTTCCGTCCGATCGTCATGTTGTTTCCCGGGCCCTTTTCCACGATGAGGTCCGGTGGGGTCTTGTAAAGGGGGTACCTGTATTTTCCCGTTCTTTTGAGGGACCCTGCCAGCAGGGGCTGGTAATAGCCTGTGAACAGGACGGCGCCGTCGCCTCGTTCACCCGATGCCCGCAGAAGGACAAATTTTTCGGCAATCTGTCTTCTCTTTTCTTCGATGCTCATGTCCGCCGAAAAAATGCGGCGGAACGCGACGAGGGATTCTTTCATCCGGCTCGCGCTGACCTGCCTTTCCCCAATCCGGAAGGTCTGATTCCGCCCGATGCCGTCATAGTATTTGAGGCTGCGGTCGATGGCCAGCAGAAGCGATGCGGCATCAAGGTCGTCGCTGCATTCCGGGATCTCCTCCGGGACCTGCAGCGGTGGACGGTCAGGCGGCTGCGGTCCGGGCGCATACACCCCTTTTTTAGCGCAGCCGGTCAGTGCCAGTGCGAGCGCAAACATGAGGAGAAGAAAGCATCTGGCATATGCGATCATATCGGATCAGCTCCTACCGCCTCTGATGCCGCTCCATCCACGGCTTTCCTGCCGGAGCGCCGCCAGGGGCCGCTTTTCCCCGGGGCTTCCGGTGACCGCCAATCTCTTCATTCGTTCTCTCCTTGTGTGCCCACAATGTGACGTCCTCCTTATACCGGGGAGGAAATCTTTGCAATCTTTTCCAGGGAGCCGACCCGGACGCCGACCAGCCGGATTTTCCGGCCTTTGAGATCGACCCGTTTCAGGCAGGAAAAAGCCAGGCGCCGGATTTCCTCCTCCTCCATAACGGCCGTCGCTGTGGAGCATGCCCGGGTGATGGTGCGGAAATCGCTGTAGCGGATCTTCAGGGAAACGTTCCTGGCGGCGTAGCCCTTCCCGACCAGATCGGAAACGACCTCCCTCGTCAATTCGGCAACCGTCCTGGCTATGGACTGCCAATCCTTCTCGTCCACCTGGAACGTCGTCTCCCTGCTGAAGGATTTGGGCTCCCAGCGGGTCACCAGGGGGCTCTCGTCGATCCCCCGCGCCGCCTCGTAGAGGTAGTTGCCGTACGAGGAGCCGAAGCGCTGAACAAGGGCTTCGCGGGGCAATGCCGCCAGCTTCCCGACTGTGTCCACCTCCATGGCCTTCAAATGCTCCTCCGTCTTCGGCCCGATCCCGTAAAGTTTTCTGATCGCCATGGGCCAGAGTCTCCGCTCGATATCCTCCTCCCTGAAGATCGTCAGCCCATCGGGCTTCTCCATGTCCGAGGCGATCTTTGCCAGAAGCTTATTGGGAGCGATGCCGATGGAACAGGTCAGCCCCGTCTGTTCAAAGATGCCGGCCTTGATCTTCCGAGCGATTTCTTCATCGGAATCCGCCTGATCGGTTATGTCCAGGTAGGCTTCATCGATGCCGACATCCTCCATGACGGGGGTCACGTTCAGAAGCACGGCCTTGATCCGGCGGGAACAAGAGGCATAGGCCTCGTAATCCACGGGAAGAAAGATGGCCCGGGGGCAGAGTTTATAGGCGGTCCTCAGGGGCAGGGAAGAATAGATGCCGTATTTGCGCGCTTCGTAATTGGCCGTCGAGACCACGCCCCTTTGACTGGGGTCTCCACTGCCGCCGATGACCACGGGTTTCCCCTTCAGGCTCGGGTTCCTTTTTTCTTCAACGGCGGCAAAGAAGGCGTCCATGTCGACATGGAGGATCCGCCTTCGGGAAGGGTTGGGTGAAGTCATGCTGTTTTCCCGACGTTCCTTTACATTTCTCAGCGTATGCCTTATAAATACCTCTGTATCCGCAGGGCCGGGCGGCTCTTCAACACGGACAGGCTCAAACAGGAATGTTGCATGAAGAGGCTGCAAATGCAACCTTCCGGGTGAACATTAACCTCGCCGATACCCGGCGGACAGCTTTTTCGGGGTGGGATATTCTGTGAAGCAGGAGATGACAGGCGGCAGGAGCATTGAGGTGGTCCTCTTCGATTTCGGCGGCGTGCTTGCCGAAGAGGGCTGGAAAGAGGGATTCCGGGCCATTGCGGAAGCGAACGGTCTGGATGGGGAAGATCTCGTCCGGGCGGCCGGAGACCTGGTCTATGCGACGGGCTACATAACGGGAAAAGGCTCTGCCGGAGGATTCTGGGAGGCAATGAGGGAGGCGAAGGGCATCAGGGGGGATGACGCCTCGCTGGATGGCGAAATCGTTTCCCGCTTTCTTCCCCGGGAATGGATGTTCGATGTTGTGGAAAGATTGAAGGCAGAGAATCTGAAGGTCGGCATTCTCAGCGACCAGACGGATATCCTGGACCGGCTGAATGCAACGTTCGATTTCTTCAGGCGTTTTGATTTCGTCTTCAACAGCTACCACTTCGGAAAGGGCAAGAGGGACCGCTCCCTGTTCGATGACATCGCCAGTCTTCTGAAGACGGAGCCGGACAGGATCCTGTTCATCGACGACGATCCGGGGAACATTCAACGGGCAGGGCACAGCGGATGGCAGACCATCCTCTATGCCGGCCGGAATTCGTTTTGCGCTTCCATGAAGCGGATGCTGCCGCCTGGATGATGGAAAGCCGTTTTGTCTACATTATTGAATGTTCCGACAGGACCCTCTACACCGGGTGGACAAACAACCTGGAAAGGCGCCTCCGGGAGCACAACGAAGGCCGATGCGGAGCAAAATATACCGCTTCGCGGCGGCCGGTCCGGTTGATCTATTTCGAAGAACTGTCCAGCCTGTCGGAGGTTCTCAAGCGGGAGGGGCAGATTAAAAAACTGTCCAGGAAGGAAAAGCTCCACCTGGCCGGCGGAATGCCGGGGGCTCGAAAAGAGACGGCCTGACAGGGAACGAATGAGGAACCGAATTGAACACTTCAGAAACAATGAACCATGACAGCTCCAGCCATAGCGTCCTGATGGGTTATATCCTGTGGATTGTCGGTTTTACGGGGTCGGACCGGTTTTATTACGGCAAACCCATTTCCGGAACGATCTATTTTTTTACCTTCGGCCTGCTGGGGATCGGGTGGATTCTCGATCTCTTTCTGATCCCCTCCATGGCCCGCGAAGCGGACCTGCGCTTTGTTCAGGGAAAAATCGATTACAACGTCGCCTGGCTTCTGCTCACCTTCCTGGGACCGTTCGGTGTTCACCGGTTTTACATGGGGAAATGGCTCACCGGCTTTCTGTACCTGTTTACCCTGGGGATCTTCGGAATCGGCTATATCTACGATTTCTGGACCCTCAACGATCAGATCACGGTTTTAAACGCATCGGACCGCTGAAGTCCGATGCCCGATTTATTCCTCAAGGAGATGTAACCCCATGAAAAAGATGCTGCTGAGCATATCGGTGCTTTTAATAACGGGCTGCTCCAGCGGCCCCGTTCTTTACCCCAACGCGCACCTTCAACGGGTCGGGGAAGCACAGGCCCAGAGGGAGGTGGGGGAGTGTGAAGCCCTTGCCGACCAGTACGTGAAATCCGATGCGGGCATTGCCGCAGCCAAGAGTACGGCTATCGGCGGGGCCGGGGGCGCCGTTATCGGGGGTGCCGCCGGCGCCGTGACGGGAAGCCTGGGGCGGGGTGCAGGCGTCGGCGCAGCGGCAGGCGCAGCGGCAGGACTGGTGCACGGCATGATCCGGGCTTCGGAACCGAGCCCCATTTTCAAGAATTTCGTGACCCGCTGCCTCCAGGAAAGGGGATACGAGGTTATCGGCTGGGAGTGACGGTTCAGGCGCACGGCGGCCCATTCAGTGCGTGCCGCAGCGCCTCTTCAATCCCCGGATATTGATACTCGAACCCTGAGGCGATCAGCTTGCCCGGAACGGCTCGAAGGGAGGCGAGAAACTCCTCGTCGGCCATTTCACCGAAGAGGGCGTGCAGCAGGAACGCGGGGATCCTGAAGAGGGTGGGGCGCTTTAGTATCCGGTTCAGGTGTTCCGTGAATTCTCGGTTGGTGACGGGATAAGGCGCGCACAGGTTGATCGGCCCGGACAGCGACTCGCGGCAGAGAATATGATCGATGGCGGCCATGAGGTCATCGATGGCGATCCAGCTCATGTACTGCCTTCCCGAACCGAGAACGGCGCCCAGGCCGAATTTGTAAAAGGGGAGCAAGCGCTGCAGCATGCCCCCCTCCCGGCTGAGCACAGGGCTGATGCGAAGGTAGACCACGCGGATCCCCGCCTCCTGCGCCGCAAGGGCGGCGGCCTCCCACTTCCGTCCTGTTTCGGCCAGAAAGCCTTTCCCCCCCGGCCCTTCTTCATCCACGAACGTGTCCCCGCAGCTCCCATAGAAGCCGATGCCGGAAGAGGAGAGAAACACCTGCGGAGGCCTGCTCAAACCGGCAAGGGTTCCGGCCAGGAGCGAGGTGCTGCGGATCCGGCTTGACAGGATTCTTTCCTTCTTCGCCTTCGTCCACCTTCCCTCTCCGAGGTTGTCCCCGGAGAGATTTATGGCTGCGTCGATGGTTTCATCGCCCTGCAGGTCGATGACGCCTTCCAGGGGGTTCCAGAACAGGCCGTCCTGTGCCCTGTTCCGCACGAGCCGAAGGACCGTGTGTCCCTGCGCTTGAAGATGCGGAACCAGGATGGAGCCGATAAAACCCGACGCTCCTGAAATCAGAATCCTCATAAAAAAGCCCCTCCGAACGGCCTTCAGGGTCATCCTGCCGCGCCGAGGAAGAGACGCCCGCCTCGAACGGGACAATTTCCATGCATTGACATTCAGCAAAAGACCTTTTAAACTAGATTCGGCCTTCAATTTTGTCAAGCAGGCGTTCTTTTCTTAATGGCCCTCCGGGTAGAGAAGGATGTTGAAATGGTTGCGCGATTTCAACGGCCGATGGTCAAAATGGACCTGCAGAATGTACTGTATCTTTCCTATCTTGTTCCTGTCGCCCGTCTCCGCCCGTTAGTTCCTTCGGAGTTGCGGCTCAATGCGGCGGGAAACGGGGTCTTTCTGTCGATTGTGGCCATGCAGTGCAGAAAGGTGCACCTGTCCTTCCTGGGATGGCCAAGTTTCAGTTACGATCAGCTCAACCTTCGCACCTATGTCATCGATCCGAAGACGGGCAATCCGGCGGTTTACTTTTTTCGAAGCGGCGTCTCTTCAAATCTCATCCCCGTGGCGACTCGTGTGCTGGGCATCCCCTGGGAGCACATTTCCTTCAGCCTGGCTGTGGAGCAGGACGGAAGCGGCGCGGATTTCTATAGGGCTGCCGGCGACTGGAACGGAGAAATCGAGATCCGGATGAAGTCTACTCCGGCTGAGGATTCTGATGCCACGATCAT
>NZ_JAXGNC010000020.1:0-4685 GCF_040768185.1 Syntrophus sp. (in: bacteria)
CTCGTCCGGGATTTCAAGGCCGCCTCCCCCGAATACGACTTTTCCGCTGATGACGGGATTGTGCACAGGGTATGGGTCGTAAGCGATCCGGCGGGTGTCCGCAGACTGGAGGAAGGGCTGAAAGGACTCGATGCGCTTTATATCGCCGACGGCCACCATCGGGCGGCTGCAGCCTGTTCCGTCTGCCGCTCCCGTCGGGAAAGCAATCCCGGGCACCGGGGCGACGAACCCTATAATTTTTTCCTTTCCGTCATCTTCCCCCACAACCAGTTGAGGATCATGGACTACAACCGGGCCGTCCGGGACCTCAACGGTTTGGATCGGGAAACCTTTTTCCGGAAGGTCGAAGAAAAGTTTGAAATCCGCCCCGATTTCAGCCGGAAATCTCCCGAGGCGTTCCATTCTTACGGAATGTATCTGGACGGTAAGTGGCACCAGCTGATTGCCCGGGAAAATCTCTGCGATGAAGCGGACCCCATCGGCCGTCTTGACGTATCCATTCTGCAGAACCACCTTCTGCACCCGTTGCTGGGCATCGAGGATCCCCGGACGGACCAGCGCATTGATTTTGTCGGGGGCATCCGGGGAATGAAAGAGCTGGAGCGGCTGGTGGATTCCGGCAAGTTCGCCGTCGCCTTTTCCCTCTTTCCCACAACATTGGAGCAGCTGATGGCGGTGGCGGATGCCGGACTGGTCATGCCTCCCAAATCCACCTGGTTTGAACCGAAACTACGCAGCGGCCTGTTTGTCCATCGCCTTTCTTAGCGGGAGGGTCGGCACAGGGGGCATCATGATTCTGGCGCGGGAAAACGAGACCGTGGACGGCCTTCTGAACGGACGCCTCCAGGTTATCCAGAAGAAGAGGGGCTATCGCTTTTCCCTGGATGCCCTGCTGCTGGCTTCTTTTATCCGTCTGGGACAGGAACATTCGCTTCTGGACATGGGAACGGGCAGCGGGGTTCTTGCCCTCATCACCGCCATGCGGCGTACGGATGTCCGGGCTGTCGGGGTCGACATCCAGGAGAGCATGGTTGAAATGGCCATGCGCAGCGCGGCCCTGAATGGTCTCGATGGCCGGGTGTCCTTTAAGGTGGGGGATGTCCGTCAAATCCGACGGTTTCTTGATGCGGAATCTTTTGATGCCGTTGTCTGCAATCCACCTTATCGGAAGGCGAATACCGGACGAATCAACCCCTTGGGCGAGAAGGCCCTGGCAAGGCACGAGATCCGGGGGGCTCTCCGGGACTTTCTTGAAGCGGCCGCCTATGTCTTGAAGCCTGGCGGCCGCTTCTTTGTGATCTATCCCGCTCAGCGGCTGGTGCCCCTTATCGCGGGGATGCGGGAAGCGGCCCTCGAACCTAAACGGTTCCGGTTGGTTCATTCCCGGAGTGACACAGCGGGGACTTTTGTCCTGTCCGAGGGCTGCAAGGGGGGAGGCGAGGAACTGGATGTTCTTCCTCCCCTTTTTATCTACAGGGATTCGGAGCTCTATACCGAAGATATGGAGGAGCTTTTCAGGGAGCTTAACCGGTTTCCGACAGCCGGCGGCGGCTGATTTCCTTCGTCATGACGCGCTTGACGATTTCCCGGAGCTCTTCGTCGGCGATGTGTTTCGTGCAGTCGGCGATCATCTGTAAATCCCTTTTCTTCAGGCTTCGGGAGGCTTCTGACGCTGAAGAAGGGGGCGGCGCGGAAGAGGTTGCCGGACGGGCGTCAACCCGGCCCAGAGAAAAGAAAATATTCCGGATTTCCTCTTTTTGTGCTAGGGAATTGAACTGCCTGATGATATTCTCTTTGAGAAAATGGAGCTGCTGCATCCAGACCGATGTGGAAACGGCCACAAAGAGCGTCCTGGCCCTGATACGGCTGGGCCTTGTCTGGGCGGCAATCTGTGGACCGACGGCCTGGTCCCAAAGGGCGAGAATCCGCTTCTCTTCGAGATCAAAGGGAACATGCCGCCTCTTCAAGGCCTTTTGAAGAACCGGGCCAAGAGGTTCCATTTTTTTCTGTGCAGCTCTTCTTCGCATGGCAAATCTCTTCTCACAGTTACGGGCTCGGGTCAATACGGGTTTGGGCGGGATCTCGATTATTCTAAACGCCCCTTGTTTTTTTTTCAGGGATTCGAAAAAGGAGGTTGCGATGGATCTGATGGAAATGATTCAAAAGGTAAAGAGTCACCCCGATTTTCATAAGGCGGGGATGATTCTGTGTCATAACGGCGTGGTCCGGGCGACGACCCGGGACGGGAAGCCCGTCTCCGAGCTTACTTTAACAGCCGACCGGCAGCGTCTTGAAGCCATTGTAGCGGAGGCGAAGAAGCGGCCGGGCATTGTGGAAGTCCTCGTTGAAATCCGCGAAGGTCTGCACCCTGTCGGTGACGACGTGATGTACATCGTCGTCGCCGGTGATATCCGCGAGAACGTCTCCGAAACCCTGATGGATACCCTGAACCGGATCAAGGCCGAGGTCACCAGGAAGCAGGAAACGTTAATATGACGGAATAAGGTCCCGGAGAACGGCGGAAAAGGCCTCGAAGGTCTCCTGCCCGAACAGGACAAAGCGGACAAGCTCGATGTCCCGGTGGGCCGCGAGGTAGTCAAGAACCGTTGTCAGGGCAATCCTGGCGGCCTCCTGGAGCGGATAGCCATAAACCCCGGCGCTGATGGCCGGGAAGGACAGGCTTTTCAACCTGTTTGCGGAAGCCAGTTTCAGGCTTTCCCGGTACGCGCCGGCCAGGATGTCCGCTTCACCGTGGGCGCCGCCCCGATAGATTGGACCGACGGTGTGAATGACGTACCGGGCCTTGAGATTGCCGCCCGTGGTTATGACCGCCTGGCCGGGGGGGCAACCCCCGATTTTGCGGCATTGAGCCATAATGGCCGGTCCGCCGGCCCGGTGAATGGCGCCGTCGACCCCGCCCCCGCCTCTCAGGCCGCTGTTGGCGGCATTGACCAGGGCATCCGTTTCATCCAGGGTGATGTCGCCCTGAACCAGGACGACTCTTCTGTTTCCGATTCGATGTTCCATATTCCCATCTTCCTCAGCCGGATGTTGTCACGACAGGGGCTGACCGTTCTTTTATGATTGACAGAAGACGGCTTGCCCCGTTCCGAAGACAAGCATGTCGTAGGTTTTTTTGATTCGGTCCCAGTTTTCTTCCCGGTCCATGGACCAGTACCGGCCAATGACCGAAACCACCTTTCCCCTTTGCAGTTCCGCCGCCTTGTTTTCAATCTTTTCAATATACAGAGCGCCGCTTTCCGGCTGTTCACCCCGACGGCCGAGCATGGCATGAATGTAGACCTCGGGGACACCTTCCCGTTTGGCCATCTCCATCAGGGCAAACAGATGCGAAAGGGAGCCGTGCGAGCTGAAAAAGGAAACGATGCCCAGCAGATGCAGGGCCTTGGAATTGCGCTTTGCCGCAGACATGACGGAAAGGAAGGCTTCGTTCTCGTAGAACGTTCCGTCGGAAATGGCCTGATTGATGCGGACCCGATCGGCATAGATCGGCCTTCCGGCGCCAATGTGCAGATGTCCCGCTTCCGAATTTCCAACCGTTCCTTCAGGAAGCCCGACGGCTTCTCCCGCCGCCTTCAGGGTCGTCCATGGACAGGTCGTTTTCAGGCGATCCATGGTCGGCGTGGCGGCTTGGGCAATGAGGTTGCCCAAGGTCTGGTCGCTTTCTCCCCAGCCGTCGAGAATGAGAACAAGGAGCCTCTGCGCCGGCTTGATCCCTTCGGGACCGGGGGTGATGATCAGCGATTTTCCGGTCATGGCCGCCGGAACGGGGAGGCGGAACAGCTGGAGGACGGTTGGGGCGATATCCGTCAGGGCTCCATCCCGGCGAAGCTCAAGGTCCGGGGTATCGTGGAGAAGGATGAAAGGGACGGGGCTGTCTGTGTGGCCCGTGTCAATAACGCCGTCGGGATAGAGCCATTTTTCGACTGTCCCGTGGTCGGCGGTGACCATGACCGTCAAGCCCCGGCGCTTCGCCTCGTCAATGACCCGGCCCGTCTGGCGGTCGACTGCTTCCACGGCCCTCAGGATGGCCTGCTCATTTTCAATGTGGCCGACCACGTCCACATTGGGGAAATTTGCAAGGATGAACCGGCAGGACGGATCGGCAATCTTGTCGAGAATGGCTTCGGTTATTGCCTCGATGGACATCTCCGGGGCTTCATCGAAAAGATGGACGTCTCTGCGCGTGGGCACGATGATCCTCTCTTCTCCCGGGAGGGGATGCTCCTTCTTCCCGTTCAGGAAATAAGAAACATGGACCGCCTTTTCCGCTTCGGTGATCTTGGCTTGGCTGATGTGGTTCCGGGAAAGGACGTCGCTTAAGGTATCCTGCAGCTCTCCCTCCGGGGGAAAGGCCACTTGCACATTCAATCCCTTTTTGTATTCAATCATGGTGGCAAAGGACAGCAACAGGTCATCCACCGGGGAGAAAGCAGAGAACCCTCTTTCCGTCAGGCTGCGGGTCAGTTCGATTTCACGTTCTCCCCGGATGTTGTAGAAAATGACGGCATCATTTTTCCCGATGCGGCCAACCGGCCGCTGACCGGCATCCATCAGAACCAGAGGTTCCAGGGTCTCGTCATCGCTGTTGCGCAGATACGCATTCCTGACGGCCTCTGACATGGCGTGACCTGTGGAGAGTTTCCCCATGGGCATTTCATCCT
>NZ_JAXGNC010000021.1:0-2479 GCF_040768185.1 Syntrophus sp. (in: bacteria)
GGACGAAATCCCTCCGCAAGGTGGCCATCAGCGTTGTTGCCACGGTCCTTATCGCCACTCTGGCTTCCTACCTTTCCCCCCTCAGCGAAGTCACCCGGGAAATAAGCGCCCGGACCACACCCAACATCTTTGACCTGATGATCGCCTTTCTATCCGGAACGGCTGGTGCGGCGGCCATCTGCACCAAGAAGAACTATCTCACCATCGTTCCCGGAGTGGCCATCGCCACGGCCGTCATACCCCCACTGAGCGTGACGGGATTCGGTATTGGAAACGGCAATCCGACCATCGCCGCCGGCGCCTTTTTTCTTTTCTTCACCAATTTTGTCGCCATTGTACTTTCGACCTGCCTTGTCTTTTCCCTTTATGGATTCCGCCCCACGATGGCCGCCGAAGAAAACATGAAGAAATTGAAGCGCCGCCTCGTCTATCTGTCCCTGCTTCTCCTTTTGATCTCGGTCCCGCTGGTTTACACCCTTTCCCGGGGCGTTACCGAGATCAAGCTGAAACGGGATGTCGAAGCGTCTCTGAAACGGCAGTTCAATCAGGAAAAGCGCTCGCGCCTGGCCACATTCCAGTTTACGGAATTGGACGACGGGGGCCTGCTGGAGATCGAGGCGGTTGTCAACGCTGTTGAATACCTCAAGGACAGGGAACTGGAGCTGGCTGAGCAGAAGGTGCGGGACAGACTGAAGAGGAAAGTGAGACTTCATGTCGAGCAGGTTAAGGTGCTGCCCCAGGGATTGGCGGAGCAGGACATCACATTAGCATCCGCTATCGTCCCCGCCAGGCCGACGAAGGAGATCCTTCAGGAGGCGAGGGAGGGGATTGTTCCCCTGATCCGGCAGGTGTCGGCCGAAGCGGAAGAGCTTATCTCCCCTTCCCGGATCACGGATTTCTCCGTGGCTTTTCAGGATAAAGCCTCCGCTTTGCTTCTGACCGTTCAGATCCGCCGCGATTACCCCCTGTCGGTTGAGGAACTGACGTGGCTGGAGAAATTTTTCAGCGCCTCCTTGAATATGCCGGTTCGCCTCCGAGTGGAGACGGTGCCCTTTGTCCCCGTGCTGTTTTTTAATCCGGGATCCACAGCGCTGACGGAGGCGATGAAAAAGGAGCTGGAGCCCCTTCGGGATGCCTATGCGAGAAACGACCGCATTCTCATTTCCCTGGAGGCCGTTGCGGAAGCGAACCTGCCCTACCGGGAAAGAATCCGCCTGGCCAATGAGCGGGCGGAGTCCCTCGCTTCCTTTCTCAGCGCGGAATGCCGGATCGCCCCTCTGCAGATCAGAAAAACCCTTGCCGCAAGGGCGGCCGGAAGGCCTTCGATCAAAATACTGGTTTCCACTCTGCCGGAAAGGGGGTAGGCGGAAATGAACATCCTGGTCTTTACGGATCTGGACGGGAGCCTTCTGAATCATGACGATTACTCCTTTGAAGAAGCCCGGCCGACCCTGGATCGGCTCCGGGGGGCGAAGATCCCCCTGGTTTTCGTAACCAGCAAGACGCGCCGGGAGGTGGAGCCTCTCCAGAACCGGCTGGGATTCCGGGAGCCCTTTATCGTGGAGAACGGCGGGGGAATTTTTGTTCCGAGGGGATACCGCAGCGTCTCCCTGCCCGAGGAATTCCGGGAGCAGGGGAATTTCTTCGTCCTCGCGCTGGGGTTGCCGTATGGAAGGATCCGCGGCGTATTTGCGGCGATGAAGAGCCGCTTCAAAATTACCGGATACGGCGACCTTTCTTCCCAGGAGGTGGCCGTACTTTCCGGGCTTGCCGTTGAAGAGGCGGAAAGGGCGAAGGCCCGGGAGTTTTCGGAGCCCTTTCTCCTGAAATCCGTCCCGGATCTTCCGGAGTTGGAGCGCCTGGCGGCGAGGGAAGGAATGAAGATCGTCCGCGGCGGAAGGTTTTACCATCTCATCGGCGACCGTCAGGACAAGGGGGCCGCCGTGCGCGGCGTGAGGTCCCTCTATCGGGGGATCTTCGGGATGGAGCACGTGGCCGTCGGCATCGGCGACAGTGAAAACGACCTGCCGATGCTGCAGGAAGTGGACGTTCCCGTTCTTATCCCCCATCCGGAGCGCGGCTGGCTGGAGGCTTCGCTGCCTCGACTGGTTAAGGCCCCGGACCCGGGAAGCCGGGGATGGAACGAGGCCCTGGGGAGGGTGTTGGATGAACTTGAAGCAGACAGCCCGTGAGATCTTTTCCGAGGCCCTCCGCGCGGTGCTGCCGGAGGCCATGATCCGTGAAGCCCTGAAGATCGAGGGAAACGAGCTGATTGTCGGGGATCGGCGATATGCTCCGGAGCCCGGGCGGAAGCTCTTCGTCTTCGGCAGCGGCAAGGCTTCCGCCGGCATGGCAAAAGCGGTGACGGAAATTCTTGGAGACCGGGTCGCCGGCGGGCTGGTGGTGTCCAGTTACGAAGCGGAACTGGACCGCATTGACGTGGTCGTGGGCGCTCATCCCGTTCCCGATGCCCGAAGCG